>QNBX01000009.1 GCA_003644265.1 Planctomycetota bacterium | reverse complement strand
GGCCATCGAGCGCGCGCGCCTCTCCAACGCGGCGGTGGTGCTGGGCACGGCCACGCCCTCGCTGGAGGCCTGGCAGCGTGCACAGACCGGCCTCTACGACCTGGTCTCTCTGCCCGAGCGCGTGGCCGGCGGCCGCACGCCCGAGATGGTGCTGGTCGATCTCACCGTCGAGGAGCGCCGCAAGGGTTTCACCTACCTGTCCGACCCGCTCAAGGCCGCCATGGAGGAGACGTTCCGCCGCAACGGGCAGGTGATCCTCTTTCTGAACCGGCGCGGTTGGGCCACGGTGCTGCTGTGTCACACCTGCCGCACGTCGCTCAAGTGCCCGCGCTGCGAGGTCTCCCTGACCCTGCACCGCCGCGTGAACCGCGTGCTGTGCCACTACTGCGGCCACGAGGAGGCGCCGCCCGCCGCCTGCCCCGACTGCTCCACGCGCCTGCGCCCCCTGGGCTTCGGCACCGAGAAGGTGGAGGACGAGGTGCGCCGCGTCTTCTCCGGCGTGAACGTGGCGCGCATGGACAGCGACACCATGAGCGCCCGCGGCGCCCACGCCACGGTGCTCGACGCCTTCGCCGCCGGCGACGTGCACGTGCTGGTGGGCACGCAGATGATCGCCAAGGGCCTCGACTTCCCCAACGCCCTGCTGGTGGGCGTGATCTGCGGCGACTCCGCGCTGTTTCTGCCCGACTACCGCGCCGCCGAGCGCACCTTCCAGCTGGTGGCCCAGGTGGCGGGGCGCACCGGCCGCGGCCCCAAGGGCGGGCGCGTGGTGGTGCAGGCCTACGACCCCCAGCACAACGCCATCCGCATGGGCATCTCCCAGGACTTCGTGGCCTTCTCCCGCGGCGAGCTGAAGCAACGCGCCGAGCTGGGCTACCCGCCCTTCGGCCGCCTGGTGCGCGTCGTCGTCCAGGGCAAGGATCTGGACGAGGTCCGGGCCCGCGGCCGCGAGCTGGGTGAGCGCCTGATGGGCAGGGCCGTGCGGCAGCCGGCCAAACCCATCGTCACGGAGTCACTGCTGCCCGGCATGGAGGTCCTGGCCGAGCCGGTGGTGAAGCCGGGCGCGGGGCAGATCGCCGGCGTCGTGCTGCTGGGCCCGGCGCCTGCGCCCATCCCGCGCATCGATGAGCGCCACCGCTGGCACTTGGTGGCCAAGTGCGAGACCGACGCCGCCGTGGACGAGGTGCTGTCACGCCTGCGCGGCCAGGTCGCGCCCAAGAAGGACCTGCGCGTGCTGGTGGACGTGGACCCGCTGTCGATGTTGTGACGGGGTCGCGGGGCCGAGCGAACCCAGTCGTTGAACGGTCCGGTAGGACGGGCTTCGCTGCTCGAGGTGCAGACAGGCGCGTTCCGGCGCGCTGGCTCGATGGTCCAGCCCCGAGCGCCGCCTACTTCCGTCGAGCAACCCCGCGCTTGCTTCGCGCGGGACGTGCCCGCCTCGCTGGCTTTGCCTCGGGCAGCTTGGCAAACACCGCTGCCAGCTCTTGGAACGAGACGCCCAGGAAGACCAGCGACCTCAGCAGCAGATCTGTGGACACCGACGCGTCGCCCGCTTCCATCTTGGCGACGCGCGACTGGCTGGAGCGGACCCGCTTGGCCACGTCTGCCTGCGTGAGTCCCTGGCTCTCGCGTTCCGCGCGGAGCCGCCTCGCGAGCGCCAGCCTCAGCTCGATGAGCGCCGCCTCCTCGTCAGAGAGATCCAGGAAGTCCTGTGCGTTGCCGACCTTCCAGCCGGCCTTCCTGAGGCGGTCTTCGTTGAGTCTGGTCATGGAACTCCCCAATCTCGAGGTGTTACCGAAGCCGGTCGTAGGTCATCAGGCGGCCGCGGCAGGCAGCGATGGTCCGGAGAGGCGTGGCGCGGGTCTTCTTCGAGAAGACAGCCAGGATCAACACCGCATCCGGATCGATGCGATAGACGATGCGCCATGTGTTCATCTCGTCGACGATTCTCAGTTCGTGGCAACGCCTGCCAATCGAGGGCATGGGGCGGGAATGGGGCAGGGGGAGTCGCTCTCCCTGCTGAAGTCGGCGCAGAAGGAAGCCCGCTTCGAGACGAGCGCTCGCGCTGAACGGAGGCGTCTTGACCTCGCCCGCGTACCAGATCAGCGGCTTGTCGTTCGTCTGTTCGATATCACTGTATGTCCGATTCGGCATAACGACAAGGCGTCTTCAGGCCGATATTGCGAGCACTGAGGGGCGCCTCTGGGCGCTCCGAGCGCATGCCACCCCAGTCGTGACGGGTCGACACCCTGTCTCGGCCGAGGCGTGCGTATGGATGGACGAGCGCACGGTGCTGATGTTGCGCCGCCGCAAGCCCCTCACCACGCCCCACGTGAACAGCACGTCCACCGCCGCCACCGGATCGGTAAGCGCGCCCACGCGGGGCCTCGGGAGCCCCCGAACGCAGGTCGGGCGGGCATTGTGCCCGGGGCCCCGGGCGGCGTCCGAGGCACCCTCTTCATCGCGGCGTCGGCTGGCGGCTACACTCGGCGACCAGGGATCCGTGCCGGGGCCGCCGGGCGCGGCTCCGCGGGGGCCTCGTGCCCCCTCGGTCCATCCAGGACCCAGCCAGCCCGGGCGCCCTCCCGGCACACCCGTTTTCGGAGACGTCCCTTGTCCGGTATCCACGACGACATCCTCAGCTGTGTGGGTAACACCCCCGTGGTGCGCCTCAAGCACGTGGCCCAAGGCCTGCCGGCCGAGGTACTGGTGAAGTGCGAGTTCCTCAATCCCGGCGGCTCCGTCAAGGACCGCATCGGCGTGCACATGCTGCTGGAGGCGGAGAAGCGCGGCGAGATCCGCCCGGGCGACACGCTGATCGAGGCCACCTCCGGCAACACCGGCATCGGCCTGGCCATGGCGGCCGCCGTGCGCGGCTACCGCGTGATCATCACCATGCCCGAGAAGATGAGCCGCGAGAAGCAGGTGGTGCTCGAGGCCCTCGGCGCCGAGATCTACCGCACGCCCAACGAGGCCGCCTTCGACGCGCCCGAGAGCCACATCGGCGTGGCCAAGCGCCTCAACGAGATCATCCCGCGCAGCCGCATCCTCGATCAGTACACCAACAACGACAACCCGGGCATCCACTACGAGGCCACGGCGGCCGAGATCATCGAGCAGTGCGAGGGCAAGCTCGACGCGTTTGTCGCCACCGTGGGCACGGGCGGCACCATGTCGGGCGTGGCCAAGCATCTGAAGGAGAAGCTGCCCGACTGCCGCATCATCGGCGTCGACCCGGTGGGCTCCATCATCGCCGGCCTGCCCGGCGACGCGGTGGGCAGCTACAAGGTCGAGGGCATCGGCTACGACTTCATCCCCGACGTCATGTGGCGCGACCTGGTGGACGAGTGGATCAAGACCGAGGACGGCCCCAGCTTCCGCATGTCGCGGCGCCTGATCCGGCGCGAGGGCCTGTTGGTGGGCGGCAGCTCCGGCGCCGCCGCCTGGGCCGCGCTGAAGGTGGCCAAGGGTATGCAGCCCGGGCAGCGCGTGCTGGCCATCCTGGCCGACGGCGTGCGCAACTACCTGACCAAGTTCCTCGACGACAGGTGGATGACCGAGAACCACTTCAGCGAGACGCCCTGGGCCCAGGGCGAAGTGGGCGACCTGCTGGCCGGCCTGCCCGAGCGCGAGCTGATCACCACCACCGACGGGGCGCGTCTGGGCGACGCGGTCACCGCCATGAAGCAGAAGGGCATCTCGCAGCTGCCGGTGCTGTCGGAGGGCGCCTGCGCGCTGGTGGGCATCGTGACCGAGACCGACGTGCTGTCGGCGCTGTTCGAAGACCGCGTCAGCATGGAGAGCAGCGTGGCGGAGGTCATGTGCCGCAACGTGGCCACGGTCTCCGCCGAGAGCCCGGCGACCAAGCTGGCAGACGTGTTCCTGCGCGGCGAGGTGGCGCTGGTGACGGACAACGCCGGGCGCCTGATCACCCTGCTCAGCAAGGTCGACCTGATCGAGCATCTGGCCGGCAAGGGTGGCGCCTCGGCGTCGCTCACGGGCTGAGCTGATGAATGCACAGCCGGCAGCCGGTGGCGGTCGTGGTCCGGGTCGCGTGGCGGCCTCGTCGCTCGCGCTTTGCCTGGGCCTGTTGCTGAGCTTGGCGTTGGGCCTGGGCGCCTGTGTGGCCAGCGGCTCCGGCGGCCAGGGAGACGGGTCGACGACGAATCCCGCCCCCGCCAGCGAGGATCCCGAGCTGGACATGCAGCCCATCCTGCGGCCCTCCACTCTGGATCCGCAGCTGGTGGGAGCCGGTGCGTGGCTCGACGGCGTGCGCTACCCGTCCCTGCGCGCGGCCCTGCTGGTGGCCACCGAGGGCACGCTGATCGAGCTGGAGCCGGGCGTGCACCCCGGGCCCGTGGAGCTCACGCTCTCGGTGCAGCTCAAGCCCCACAGCGCCGACGACGACGTCATCATCGACAGCCGCTCGCCCGTGGCGCTGCGCGTGCGCGCCGGCGCGGAGGTGAGCATCAGCCACATCTTGCTGCGCACCGATGGCCCGCCGCGCAGCAGCGGTGACGCGGCCATCGTGGTCCAGAACGCCACCCTGATCGCGGACGCCTGCCGCATCACCGCACGGCGCGCCGGCGGCATCCAGGCGCTCAACGGAAAGATCGAGCTGACCTCCGTCTTCGTTCACTGTGAGCAGGGTCAGACCGCCATCATGGTGTCCGACGGCTCCGTCGCCCGCATGCACGGCTGCACCGTGGAGACCGGCGCGGGCATCGGCTCCGGCGTCGAGGTCTGGGAGAGCGAGTGCCGCATCACCGGCGGTCGTATCCAGGCGGCCACAGCGGGCCTGGTGGCCGGCAGCTTCGGACGCCTGCGGGCGGACGATGTCGACCTCAAGGGGACCGGCGCGGCCTGCCTGGTCGACGGCACGCTCGAGTTGTTTGCCTGCGAGATCAGCCAGGCGCGCCGCGGCGTCTCGGTGCGCGGCGCCGTACGCCTGACCGGTTGTCAGCTGCTGGGCAACGATACGGCCTTGCTGATGGCGGGTGAGGCCGGCTACCTGACCCTCTCCAGCATGATCTTCTCGGGCAACAACCGGCGTCTGGAGTTCGTTGAGGGCGCTGAGCCCTCCCAAGTGGACGACCGCGACGCGCCCCGCTGACGCTGCCCCGACGGACCGGGCCGCGTGACCACGCACGTGAGCGCTGCAGCACGACCGCGCGAGGCCACCGCGACGCGCGCGGTCCGGCTTAGCACGGGCGGCTACCCGCCGGCGTCCAGGCGCTCCATGACGGCGCGCACCACCAGCGGCCAGGCGATGGTGGCGTCGCTCTTGACCTCGGCCCAGCGGCCTCCGTCCGCCGCCGGCACCAGCTTGCCCCAGCTCACCGACTCGCTGTAGTCGCAGCCGGAGAGCCCGCCCCAGTGCACCGGCTCGGGGCAGATGCGCACGGCGTAGCGGTAGCGGCAGGGCGCCTGGGCCAGGGCCGGCACGCGCTTGCCCAGGATGTCGATGTAGGGCGCCACCTGCTGGGCCCAGTTGCGCGGCACGCCACCGCCGATGGTGAAGATGCCGTGGCGCTCGGCCGCGATGAAGCGCCGGTGGAAGTCGTCCAGGTCGAGGAACGGGTCAAAGCGCAACGGCGCCCGGCCGGCCTGGCGCCGGGCGTGGTTGTGGGTGGCGAAGTCGAGCCCCAGCTCGCTGTCGGTGAAGGCCGGCACGTAGATCGGCACGCCGCGCTCGGCCGCGGACTTGAGCGGGCCGCGGCCCGTGCTGTGCTGCATCAGCCAGCGCCCGATGTGCGCGTTGAGTGAGGAGCTGCAGAGCACCTCGTCGTCGGGCAGCCCGTCCAGCACGCCGGACAGGATGCGCTCGGTGTCGTCCAGGTTCTGCTCCAGCTCGATGGTGTCGTAGACGCGGTTGTAGCCGCGCTGCATGAGCTGTTCGTCGCTGAAGCGCGGGTCGTGCTTGAAGTGCGTGAGGCCCAGGCTCTCCACCAGGCCGTGGGCCATGAGCGCGCCGGTGGAGACCACCGCGTCGACCCAGCCGCGGTCGATCATCTCGCAGATGATCAGGCCCTGCTTGGCGATGGTCATGGCGCCCGAGAGGGTCAGCACCACGTGGCAGGCGTCGTCGCGCAGCATGGCCTCGAGCACGTCGGCGGCCTCGCCCAGACTGCGCCCGCCGAAGGCCGTGCGTCCCATGCCGCGCACCAGGGCGTCCACCGAACCGCAGGCGTCCAGATCGAGGGAGGTCAGCGCCGCCAGCCCGTCCTCGTGGCCGTCGCCGTGGTGGCTGCGCAGGTCGGAGGGCTGGAAGGCCGGGTCGCCGTGCGCGCCCGCTGCTGTGCTGCGCGCGGCGTCGTCGGCCGCATCCGTCGGCGTTCCGTGGTGTGCATCGCCGTCGGGGTCGGGTGCCGAGCGCGGGTCTCTCCCGCCGCCGCTGCACCCGCCAGTGCTCACGAAGCGCACCCGCTGCGGGTGCGCACCAGGTCCATGAAGCGGCCAAACAGGTAGAAGGCGTCGCGCGGGCCGGGCGCCGCCTCGGGGTGGTACTGCACGGCAAACAGCGGCAGGTCCTTGTGGCGCAGGCCCTCGACGCTGCGGTCGTTCAGGTTCTCGTGAGTCACCTCCACGGCGCCCAGGTCGAGCGAGCGTCGGTCGACCACATAGCTGTGGTTCTGGCTGGTGATCTCGGTGCGGTCGGTGGTGAGGTCGATCACGGGCTGGTTGGCGCCGTGGTGCCCGAACTTCATCTTCTCGGTGCGGCCGCCCAGGGCCAAGGCCGCGAGCTGGTGCCCCAGGCAGATGCCGAAGGTGGGCAGCTCGCCCTGCACCAGCGAGCGGATCGTGTCGATGGCGTAGCCCAAAGGCTCGGGGTCGCCCGGTCCGTTGGAGAGGAACAGGCAGTCGGGCGCGGCCTCGCGGATGGCGTCGGCGCTGGTGCTGGCCGGGTACACCGTGACGTCGAAGCCCGCCGCGTGCAGGCCGCGCAGCATGGAGCCCTTGACGCCGAAGTCGAGCACGGCGAGGCGCGGGCGCGGGCCGCCGTCGCAGGTGAGCTTGGGCAGGAACGGCCCGTCGAGGCCCTCGGTCCAGGGAGCGGGCGCGGCGCGCGTGACCGTCTGCGCCAGGTCGCGGCCCTGGGTGCCGGGCCAGGCGCGCACCTTCTCAAGCAGCGAGGCCGGGTCCAGGTCGATGCTCGACACGATGGTGCGCAGGCTGCCCTGGGTGCGCACCTTGCGCACGATGGCGCGGGTGTCGAGCCCGGCGATGCCCACCACGCCGCGTTGATCCAACCAGGAGGAGAGGTCCTGGCTGGCGCGCTGGTTGCTGACGATGGGCGAGAGCTCCTTGATCACGAAGGCCGAGAGGAAGCAGGCCTCCGACTCCATGTCCTCGGTGTTGATGCCGGTGTTGCCGATGGACGGGTAGGTCATGAGCACGACCTGGTCCTTGTAGGACGGGTCGGTCAGGACCTCCTGGTAGCCGCTGAGGGCCGTGTTGAAGACGAGCTCGCCGCAGGACTCGCCGAAGAAACCGAAATGTCGGCCGCGGTGGACGTCGCCGTCCTCGAAGACCAGCAGACAGGGGCGCATGGAGGTGGACATGCGGCGCATGGTATCGGGAGCGAGGCAGAAAAACCCATGGCGTGCCGGCGCGGATTCGGCGCTCGGCGGGGCTCCAGGGGGTGCTCCGCGGCCGTCGGCGCGCTGCGCGCGGCGCCTGCATTTGCCCGCTTCCGATTCCGGGTCTAGCCTCAAGTCGAAGAGAACGAGAGTCGCCCGGGCTACGGATGGCCCGGACGGCAGCGACCCGACCATCCGGGCGCATCAGCGTCCGCGGTCTGATCAATGCGTCGAACCGAACCGACCTAGTTTGCGGGCCTCGTGCATCCGAGGCCCCGGGAGTCTCTCCAGTCATGCGTACCACCCTCTCCACCCTCGCGATCATGGCGCTCGGCAGCTCCATCGCGGCCCAGAACCAGAACCTCGTCTTCATCACGAATGCGCCAGTGGGCGGCACCATCGCCCCGTCTGCCGGCACGATCGGCAACGGCGGCGACACGGACAGCACCCGCAAGGTGCTCGTCTTCGACATCGACTTCGATGGCGATGAGGACGTCTTCTTTCTCAACCATGACCACGCCAGCCAGGGCTTGATCAACGACGGCAGCGGCGTGTTTGCAGACGATCTGAACGGCGCCGCCCTGTACGGCGCGACCCTGGGTGTGGGCGCCAAGGGTGCCTTCGCGGCTGACCTGGACGGCGACGGCGACCAGGACGTGTTCATCGCCTCGGGCCCCGTGGGCGGCGTGCAGCAGAACAACGTCTGGTTGGACAACACCTCGGCGGCCGGCCCCGGCGACTCCAGCTTCGTGGACATGAGCGGCACGCAACCGGTGCACATCGACCACAGCTATGACGCGGCGGCGCTGACCCTGGACGGCGTGCCCGCCATCCTGGTGGCCAACCGCACGGGCGGCGGCGTGACGGGCCAGAACCGGCTCTACCACGACGTGGACCTGGACGGCGTGTACGTCACCGTGGCGCCCGCCGACGGCAGCTTCAACAGCGCCAATCCGGCCGAACTCCGCAACTCGCGCGACGTCGTCGTGGCGGACTTCGATGGAGATGGCGAGGACGACGTCTTCGTGGCCAACGCGGGCAACTCCGGCGAGGCCAACGAGCTCTTCCGCCAGAGCGACGGCGCGCTCGTGGCGGACACCGTGGCGTCGTTCCTGGCGCTGCCGGGCAGCAGCTACGGCGCCGCGGCAGCGGACCTGGACGCCGATGGACGGCTTGACCTGATCGTGTCCAACCGTCTGAGCGCCACCAGCGGGCAGGCCAACCTGCTCTACAAGAACATCTCGACCGTGGGCGACGCCGACTTCATCGCCGTGTTCGGTTCGGCCATCGACGAGCAGAGCCGCGCCAGCTACGACGTGGCCTTTGGCGACGTGGACGGCGACGGCGACATCGACGTGATCGCCGCCAACAACAACGACGACAACGCCGTGTTCATGAACAACCAGGTCGAGTCGGGTGTGGCGGCGGAAGATTTCTTCAGCCAGCCGGCGCCCGACATGTTCACCCTGATCACGGACGGCCTGCTGCAGAGCAACGGCGGCCGCACGCGCTCGGCGCTGGTGCACGAATTCGGCGACTACGGTCCGGACGGCAACCACCAGGGCGCCGAGGTCGTGTTCGCCAACACCGTCGCCGGCAGCAACGAGTTCTACCGTGGTATGGGCAAGCAGTTTGTCGACATCGGCGGTGCCACGTCGGGCGGCATCAGCCCCAGGCTGGGCGGCGACGGTTTCTTCTCGCCCACCACCGGCGGCAGCCTGGTGGTCGCCGACGGCAACGCCTCGCGCCCCGCCTTCCTGCTCATGGACATCGTGAACGCGGCGCTGCCCTTCAACGGTGGGACCCTCGCCATCGATGCCAGCAGCGGGACGGCGTTCATCTCCAGCGCGTATTTCCTGGACCTGTCGGGTGCCCTGACCCTGGATGTGGACGCTGGCGACATCCCGGCCAGCATGTCGGGCATGCTGCTCTTCGGGCAGGTGGCCACGCAGGACTTCGACATCCGGGGCCACTACGGCATCACCAACAGCCTGTCGATCGTCATCCAGTAAGACATCGGTTTCGACGCACGGGCGACCCGATCCAGGTCGCTCAACCCCAGGAGGGCGGTTCGCCGGAGGGCGCACCGCCCTCCGTTGATTGGGACGTGATCGAAGGACGTGATCGCCCTCTCGTGACGTTGCCCCGGTGACATCCGCTGTCCGAGCGTGTGTGGGTCCTGACTCGACGCGGTGGAGACAGCGACCGACATGGGGGGGGCGCCGAGTCGGACCCGGGCGGCCTGCCGAAGAGCGCGTGGGCATGAGCCCTGTCGTGCTCATCCCGACGACGCGTCTTGATGTGTTCGGCGGGACGCTTGGCGTTGTCGAGGATCTGGCCTAAACTGAGTGGGCTGAAGGAGATCTGCCCGGCCGTGGGATCGGGCAGCGGCGGAGGGTCGACTGGGCAGGCACCGGGCGGTGCGTCCCAGGACGGGCGTCCGCCGTTCGAACCCTTAAGTTCATTCCGAAACGTCTGCAGGGAGAAACCATGCGCATCCTCCTCACCACTCTCGCGGTTGCGGCCTTGGCCTGCGGCGCGCTGGCCCAGAGCCAGAACCTCGTGTACCTGACCAATGACACTGACCATTCGGGCAGCACGTCAGGGACGGGCATCGCGGGAGACATCGGCAACGACCTGGTGGACGCCGCCACTCTCAAGGTGGCCATCGCGGACATCAACGCGGACGGCTTCGACGACGTGTTCTTCCTCAACCACAACGCCCTCAGCGTGGGCATGCTGAATGATGGCGGCGGCGTGTTCAGCGCGGACGCCAACGGCGGCGACCTCTACAGCGCCACGACCTCTGTAGGCGCCAAGGGCGTGGCTTGGGCCAACTTTGACGGCGACATGGACCTCGACTGCTTCGTCGCTACCGGGCCCGTCGGCGGCATGCAGCAGCAGAACGCCTTCCTGGAGAACAACTCCGCGGGCGGCGACTCCTCCTTCTCGGACATCACCGGCAGCATGACGGTGGGCGGCGACAAGGACCACAGCTACGACGCCGCCTTCCTCATGATCGATGGGCAACAGCACCTGGCGGTGGCCAACCGCATCATTGGTGGCGACGCGGCCAACGGCGGCCAGAACCGGCTCTACAGCAACCTCGGCGGGGACTTCGTGAACGTGCCCCCCGTGGACGGTGAGTTCCAGGCCGACAACGTGGCTGAGATCATGAGCTCGCGTGACCTGATCGTGGCCGACTTCGACAACGACGGCGATGACGACCTGTTTGTGGCCAACGCGGGCAACGGCGCCCAGGAGAACCGCATGTACGTGCAGGTGGGCGGCGTGCTGGTGCGGGACGACTACGTGAGCGATCCGGGCGCGAGCTACGGTGCCACGGCCGCTGACCTGGACATGGATGGTGATCCCGATCTGCTCATCGCCAACCGCGCCACGGCCAGTTCGGGCTCGTCGAACGGCTACTTCCAGAACCTCTCGTCGCTGCTCGGTGGCGACAACGTCGAGATGGCGAGGGTCGACTTCACCGTGCTCGACGACTCGATCGACCCGTCCTACGACGTGCTCTTCGCCGATCTGGACAGCGACGGCGACATGGACGTGTTCGTGGCCAACAACACCGCGAACAACAAGGTCTTCATCAACACGCAGGTTGAGCTGGGCCTGACCCCCTTCGAGGCGGGCTCCTTCGTCGAGGTCACGGACGGCCTGCTTCAGAGCAACCGCGGGGCCACGCGCTCCGCCGTCGCGGGTGAGTTCGGCGACTACGGTCCGAACGGCAACCATCAGGCGATGGAGGTCGTGTTCGCCAACACGCAGGCCGGCAACAACGAGTTCTACCGCGGCGCGGGCCTCCAGTTCTTTGATATGGCTGGCGGCACGTCGGGCAACTTCACGCCCTTGTTGGCGGGTGACGGCTTCTTCTCGCCGACCACCGGCGGCAGCCTGGTCTCCGCCGGCGGCGCCGCCTCACGCCCGGCCTTCCTCGCCCTCGACATCGTCAACGCCGCCATCCCCTTCAACGGGGGCACG
Organism: Planctomycetota bacterium; assembly: GCA_003644265.1. The sequence continues at coordinate 44,197 of QNBX01000009.1, read as the reverse complement.
GCCGCGGTCGACGTCTTCGGCAGCGGCACGGCGTTTGTCTCCGGGGCCATGATTCTGGACGGCACCGGCGGCCTGACGATCAGCGTGGAGGCCGGGGACATCCCGGCCAGCATGTCGGGCGAGCTGATCTTCGGTCAGGTGATCACCCTGGACGCCGGTCTCCCGGGCGGTGTCGGTATCACCAACGGGCTGTCGATCGTCATTCAGTAGAGCACCGGCGCTGACGTTCGGACGCTCGGTCTGCGAGCGTTCTACCCCAGGGGGCGGGTCACCGAGAGGTGGCTCGCCCCCCGGCAATTGCCCCCCCTGGGCACACCGGCTGGGCACACCGGCTGGGCACACCGGCTGGGCACGTCGGGTAGCTGCGTCAGCTGGGCACACCGCGTACGCCGGCTGGGCACGCGGCCCTCCCCCGGCGGCCTCCCCTGGCGGGCGGCCTCAGGCCAGGCCCAGCTCGGCCAGGGCCGCGGCGGCCTGCTCGTCGTCCGGGGTGACGCCGTGCCAGCCGGGCACGTCCTCCATGAACGACACGCCCTTGCCCAGCAGCGTGCGGCAGACGATGACCTGGGGCTGGCCCCTGACGGCCTTGGCCGTCTGCAGCGCGTCGTGCAGCGCGGCGTGGTCGTGCCCGTCGACGTCCTGCACGTGCCAGCCGAAGGCGGCGTACTTGGCGCCCAGGTCGCCCTGGTCCATGACGTCCTTGGTGAAGCCGTCGATCTGGATGCCGTTGCGATCGATCAGGACGGTCAGGTTGTCGACCTTGTAGTGCGCGGCGGTGGTGGCCATCTCCCAGACCTGCCCCTCCTGGCACTCGCCGTCGCTCGAGCCGACGTAGACCCGGAAGTCGCGGCCGGTGGCGCGGGCGCCCATGGCCATGCCCAGCCCCACGCTGACGCCGTTGCCCAGCGAGCCCGTGCAGCAGTCGACGCCCTTGGTGAAGTGGAAGTCGGGGTGCCCCTGCAGCGAGCTGCCCAGGGTGCGCAGGGTGTCCAGCTCGCTGGCGGCAAAGTAGCCCTTGCGCGCCAGGATGGCGTAGAGGATCGGGCAGATGTGTCCGTTGCTCAGGACGAAGCGGTCGCGGTCGGCCCAGGACGGCTCGTCGGGGCGCACGTGCATGTGCCCGCCGAACCAGAGCGTGGTGAACACGTCGGCCATGCCCAGCGAGCCGCCGGGATGGCCGGAGCGGGACTTGTGCAGCATGCGGATCACGTCGCCGCGCAGCTCTCGCGCGGTGTCGGCCAGCGCGTCGAAGTCGGGCCTGTTGGTCATGGGAGCGCTCAGGGGGTGGGCGGTGCGGATGTCGTCAGGCCTTGCGCTGCAGCAACGCCCGGGCGGTGTCGGCGATGGCCGGCGCGGTCAGGCCGAAGTGCTCGAGCAGCTGGGCGCCGTTGCCCGACTCGCCAAAGCGGTCTTGCATGCCCAGGCGCGCCATGGGGACGGGGTGGTGGTCGACCAGCGCCTCGGCCACCGCGCTGCCCATGCCGCCCGCCTTCTGGTGCTCCTCGACGGTGAGCACGGCGCCGGTCTCGCGCGCGGCGGTCACCAAGGTGGGCACGTCCAGGGGCTTGATGCTGGAGACGTTGAGCACGCGCGCGTCGATGCCCTCGCCCGCCAGGGTCTCGGCGGCCTGCATGGCGTGGATCACGCACACGCCCGTGGCGCACAGGGTCACGTCGCCGCCGTCGCGCAGGGTGGCGATGCGCCCCAGCTCGAAGCGGTAGTCGTCCGGCAGGAAGTTGGGCGTGGCCAGGCGCGAGAGGCGCACGTAGGCCGGCCCGGGGCTGTCGGCCACGGCGCGGATGACCTGCTCGGCCTCGTTGCCGTCCGCCGGCACGATCACGCGCATGTTGGGCAGCACGCGCATGATGGCGTAGTCCTCCAGCATCTGGTGGCTGGCGCCGTCCTCGCCCGTGGTCACGCCGGCATGGCTGGCGCAGATCTTCACGTTGGAGACGGGCAGCGCGAGCTCCTGCCGGATCTGCTCGTAGGCCTTGCCCACGGCGAACATGGCGAAGGAGCTGGCAAACACCGTCAGGCCGGTGGACGCGAGGCCGGCGGCCGTGCCGATCATGTTGGCCTCGGCCACGCCCATGTTGAAGAAGCGCTCGGGGAAGCGCTGGGCAAACAGGCGCGTCTTGGTCGAGCCGGAGAGGTCGGCGTCGAGCACCACGATGTCGGGGCGCTCCGCGCCGAGCTCGGCGAGGGCCTTGCCGTAGCTCTCGCGCGTGGCGACCTTGACGGGGGCGGTCACGGGCACGTGGACCTCCAGTGAGAGATGCCGAGCGGCGACGTCACGCCGCGCCGGACTGGCCCAAAAATGGGCCTTGTCGGGCCGAGGCGCAACCTCTGAATACCGCGGGCGGCGGGGTGCCGATGCGGGCTCCTGCGCGCCGTCGTTGGCAACCCGTGAGTCAGCTGTGGATACCCGGGGCCGCGGGCCACCCCGACCACAGCCAGGGGCCAGGCCGAGCCTCGCCTCAAGCCGCCTAGCCCACCTGCTCCGTGAGCTGGCCCAGGCAGCGGGCCATGCGCGCCAGGCCCTCGCTGATCTGCTCGTCGGCGGCCGCGATGGAGAGGCGGATGCAGCGGTCCTCCCCGAAGGCGGCGCCGGGCACGGCGGCCAGCAGCTCCTGATCCAGCAGCTGCTGGCAGAGCTCGATGCTGCCCCCGATGCTGCCGCCGTAGAGCGCGTCCACCCGAGGGAAGACGTAGAAGGCGCCCTGCGGGGGCACCAGCTCCACGCCGGGCATGGCGTCCAGCGCCGCCACCGCCAGGTCGCGCCGGCGGCGGAAGGCGGCCGCCATGTGCTCCGTGTGGGCGCTGCCGGCCGCCAGGGCCGCCAGGGCCGCGTGCTGGCTGGGCGCCGCGATGTTGCTGGAGGTGTGCGATTTGATGCTGGCGATGGCCGCTGCCACGGGCGCCGGCGCCGCCAGGAAGCCGATGCGCCAGCCGGTCATGGCGTGGGACTTGCTGAGGCCGTTGATGACCACCGTGCGCTCGGCCATGCCGGGCAGCGAGGCCGGGGAGACGTGCCGCCCCTCGAACACGTAGCACCAGTAGATCTCGTCGGAGATCAGGGTCAGGTCGCGGGCCACGATGACCTCGGCCAGCTCGGCCAGCTCGGCGGGCGTGTGCACCGAGCCCGTGGGGTTGCTGGGCGAGTTGAGCAGCACCGCGCGGGTGCGCTCGCTGCAGGCCGCCTCCAGCCCCTCGGCCGTGAGCTTGAAGCCGTTGTCGGCGTCGGTGGGGGCGTGCACCACCTTCAGGCCCACCACCTCGGCCATGGGTACGTAGCTCACCCAGCTGGGCTGGGGCAGCACGACCTCGTCGCCCGGGTCGCAGACGGCGGTGAAGGCCAGGGACAGACCCTCCTTGGCGCCGTTGGTCACCACCAGCTGGGAGGCCTCGTAGGGCACCTCGCAGATGCGCGAGAGGTGGGCCGCGGCGGCCTCGCGCAGGGCGGGCAGGCCGGCCGCGGGCGTGTAGAGCACGCGCCCCTCGGCGATGAAGGCCCGGGCGGCCTCGATGGCCTCGGGCGGGGTCAGGAAGTCCGGCTGGCCCGCGCCCAGACCCACCACGTCGGCGCCCTGCGAGCGCAGCTCCGTCACGCGGTTGTCGATGGCAAAGGTCACGGACGGCGGAACGGCGGCTGAGCGTCGGCTGGGTTGCATGGCCGCGACGATACCGCGATCGCGGGGCGTGGTCACGCCCGGGGGCCGCTCGTCGGGAGCGCCAGGGATGGCCGCCACGCTCGCTCGCGCTGCGGTCGGGCGGGGGCGCAAGGGATGGTCGCCACGCACGCCGGCGCTGCGGCCGGGCGGGGGCGCCGGGGATGGCCGCCACGCTCGCCGGCGCTGCGGTCGGGCGGGGGCGCCGAGCATGCCCGCTGCGCACGCCGGCGCTACGGCAGGGCCTGGGTTGGCGGCGACAAGGGGCTTGACCCGGCCCTCGGGACGGACAGAGGGTGTGCGCTCGTCTCAAGAGGGCCCCGCCGCCGCGGGACCACGCCGATCGCTCCCGGGGACCCCATGGCCCGCCGTCGTCGCCGCAGCCGCCGCAGGGGTGGCCACCGCAAGAACAAGTCGAACCTCGTGCGCAACCTCGCGCTGGCGCTGGGTATCACCCTGCCCATCCTCTGGGTGGTCTTCTCCAAGACCATGTTCGATCCGTTCGAGGCGCCGGCGCCCAGCTTCCGCCTGGCGGTGCCGCGCGACGTCGATCTGTTTGCCCACCGGCTGGCGCTGTCCTCGGATCTGGACCTCTCCTCGAAGGAAGCCCTGCCGTCGCCGGTGATCATCCAGCGCTGGATGCGCACGCTGCCCTGGCGTGACTTCGCCGCCACCGACTGGGCCCGCCAGCGCGGCGTGCCCGCTACGGTCGAGGAGCTCTACGGCTCGCTGGGCGAGACCGTGGCCATGGACACGGGGCCGATCGACATCGTGACCGACCTGCTGGGCAAGGAGTGCGCCGTGATCGGCCGCGACCCCTGGACCGCCGGCCGCTTCGCGTTCCTGTTCCGCCTGTCCACCAAGGCCAAGGTCGCGGTGGAGCTGCTCGACTTCATGGGCGAGGGCGTGCTGCAGGGCGCCACGCGCAGCGAGATGGTGGACGAGCTGCAGCCGGGCCATCGCTGGTGGCGCATCGATCTCCAGGACGGCAGCTCCTGGCACTACTTCCGGCACTCCGACCTGCTGGTGGTGGGCAACGACGGCGAGCTGGTGCTTGACGTGCAGAAGACCCTGGCCAAGAACGGCGAGCTCTCGCTGGGTCTGTCGCGCCTGTATCGCGACAACGTGCCCGAGCCCATGGCGGCGCCCGATGAGCGCTTCGGCACGGACTTTGCCCTGGACCTGCAGCACCTGATCCACGCCTACGACCTGCTGCCGGATGAGCACCGCCGGGACGAGGACGCCATTTCCAATGTACTGCCGTCGCTGGTGGACGTGGAGCGCCTGCGCGACGCGGTGGGGCGGCTGGAGTTCGACAAGCGCCGGCTCGACCTGGACCTGTTTGCCGACGTGGAGGGCGGGGCCCTCGGCGCCACGGACGCCCGCGGTGGCGTGATTGGCAGCGAGACCTTCAAGGTGCACGAGCGCCTGGGCAGCGCGCTCTCGCTCATGCCCCGGGGCACGGCCGCCGTGCAGGTCATGAACGTCGACCTGAGCGCCTTCCTCAAGTCCGTGGTGGAGGGGCTGGACCCCGAGCTGGTCCAGCTCATCAACGACTCCATCCGCGGCGTGGCCAACTGGACGCCGACCTTCAACGTGCACAACGTGAGCCAGCTGATCGCCGAGCTCGACCGCGCGCTCACGGGGCACTTCACCGTGGCCATGCGCACGTTGGACCACGACATCCCTGCGGGCGCCCAGCCCGTGCCGACGCTGGCCTTGATCGCGCCCATCCGAGATCTGCGCGCCTGGGAGGCCATCGCCCAGGCCGTCATCAACGGCAACCAGGTGCTGGGGATCGACAGCGAGGAGATGTGGCAGCAGAGCTTCGGCGGCCTGGGCACGCACAAGTTCCTGCCCCTGCCGATCACGTCCTCCGAGGGTGTTTCGTGGATCGTGCTCGAGGGCGAGACCCTGGTGCTGAGCACCGACCCCGACTTCACCAACGACATCATCGAGGCCTACAGCGGCCGCGGGCAGGCCGTAAGGGGTGAGCCCGGCGTGGACCGGCTGCTGGAGGCGTACCAGCGCCAGATGGTGCGGGCCAACGTGGCCGCCTGGATCGACGCGCGCAGCCTGATGCGCATCATCGAGCCCTACGCTGAGTGGCGCGCCGAGCTCGACACGGCCATCGACTTCGCCGTGGTGCGGGCCCAGGAGCGCCGCAAGATCCTGCGTGCCGAGTACCCCGGCTACGTCGAGCTGCCCCCGCCCGAGCAGCTGGAGCAAGCCATCTCCGAGCGCCTCGACACCCTGATGGACGCCATGGAGGCCGAGCGCCTGGCCAGCACCGTACCCGCCGCCGCCCAGACCTTCCTGGAGAGCTGGGGCTGGATGGGCCTGATCAAGCAGGGCAGCTTCTCCCTGCGCCTGGGCGAGCACACCGCGTCCGCCAGCGTGCACCTGGAGACAGTGATCGACTGACGGGGGCGGGCGGGGTCGATGGGCGCCGGAGTGGGTGTCGGGCGCCGGCGCGCCAGCGGGGTCTTGACCGATCCCTCCCGAATCGCTGCAATCGTCGGCCTTCCACACCGGTGCCCGGATGGTGGAATTGGTAGACACGCTAGGTTGAGGGCCTAGTCCGGGTCAAACCGGGTGCAGGTTCGAGCCCTGTTCCGGGCACCACTCTTCGCCTCCCGTATCGCGACGCGACGCGGATTGACGCAGGGGCCGTGGAATCGCTACAAACTGAGCAGCACGCGAGGACGGACTCACCGGAGCCGTCTGAACAGGTCGCGGGGTGGAGCAGTCCGGTAGCTCGTCGGGCTCATAACCCGAAGGTCGCGGGTTCGAATCCCGCCCCCGCTACCATTTCCTCGGCGCGCTCAGCGCGGTCGAGGCGCGAGACGGCCCTCCTCCCGTCCACCAAGGGCGAGAGCCGGCGGGCCGCGGCCGAGCAGCGATCACGAGGCCCTCGCCTGCGACCTGCAACGCCCCTTCCCCGGCGCCCACGTCATGACCCGAACCGATCGACTGGCCGTGCAGCTGGTGCACGCCTGCCGCGAGCTGCTGCGCCGCAAGCCGTGGGATGTGTTTCCGGACGAGGCCTGCTTTCAGATGGCCGTGCCGACCGGCGAGCACCCCTTGAGCATCGTGATCAGGGGGCTCGACGGCGTCGACATGGGGCTGACCGTCTCCCGTGGCGCTGACGGCCTGGCCCGCGGTCTGCGGGCGGTGTTTACCCCCGAGGTGGCTGAGTTGCAGCAGGATGAGGTCCCTGAGTGTCTGGATCGCTGGGATCACCTCGACCTGAACATGGTGCCGTTCGGCAACATTCCGGCGCGGCTGCGGGGCGTCCTGGAGCGCGGGGGCTTCCGGGGGCGGCGCGAGACGCTCGCGCCCATGATCTACAGCAAGCACCCGGGCCAGCCCGCGGGCCCGCCGTCGCGGCACGATCTGCGCGCCCTGCAGTGGTGCCTCGTGGGCATGTTCGCGGGCATGGACGCCGGAGTGCTGAAGCCTGCTGCCATCCTGCGCGGCCAACCGATCGAGCGGCTTGAGGTGACGGGCAGTCTGAGCCAGCCCGAAGTGCGGGCCCGGACGGTGCCCTGGGGCGAGGCCCTGGGCGGCACCGACCTGCTCAACGACATCACGCTGCCGGGCGACTATGCCGACCTGACGCCCGAACAGCAGCGTGCCGTGCCCGTCGAGTACCCGCAGACCCTCGCGGAGTGGAAGCTCGCCGACAAGCACTTCACCGCTTGCATGCGAACGGAACTGACCGGCGACTCCGGCCTGCTCTCGCCGCGCGCCTTCCGTCGCTACTTTGGTGACGACCAGACCGGCGTCGATGTCATGCGGGAGCTGGCGAATCTGTGCCCCGAGGCCGCCCTGACGGAGTGGTTGGCAGCCGATTACCGGGCGACGAAGCGATCAAAGACCTGGCTCGAGAAGCTGCTGCAGCGCAAGCGAGCTCCGGCCGTCCAGCGCGCCATTGCCCAGGCTCGTTGTGACGCCGAGTCCTCGATCTACCGCGTTGAAGCGACCAACCCAGGCTCGTCGATTCTGGTGGAGGACCTGCTCTCGGGCGAGCGCGTCAGCGCGCACGATACGCTGCTGTCTGGCTCGCTGAAGGTCGGGATGTTCCTTCCGTTGCGCTTGATGAAGCTGGGCGAGTGGGTCTTCCCGCTGCTGTCGGGGCCGGGGCTCTCGGCCTATCAGATCGACCAGGCGATGTACGAACTCGAGCGTTGCGGCTTGCCTCCGAGCGCCACGAGCCTGCGCCCCCATGCCGATCTGTCGGGCCGGCTCTGGGGCTGGTGCCTGCGCCAACGTGGTCAGCTGCCTGAAGTGCGCAACACCGACGCTGACCCTCTGGTCTGGCAGAAGGTCAGCTATCAGGTCGCGTCTCCAGATGCCCTGGTGGCGGCCCTCGGCCAGCGCTCCGATGTGGAATGCACCTCGGAGGGGAGCGAGTGGACCTGGGTGCGGCGGGGCCAGAGACCGGGCCGGCTCGAAGACAGCGTCAGCCTGTGTCACTTCGAGTTGCTGGGAGACGAGCTGCTGCTGGAGGCCAACTCCGTGCGACGCCTGGCCAGCGCCCGGGCGTGGGTCGACGCCCTGCCCGGCGTGAGCTTCCTGACCCAGAGCTCGCGCAGCATGGACGAGCTACGCGCTGAACGCTCGCTCGACGACCGGCTGCCCAAGTCGCCCGAGCCGCCCATGCCTCCCGAGGTGCTCGAAGAACTAGGGCGCATCCTGCGCGAGAAACAGCTGGCTTGGTTGGACGAGCCGGTGCCGATGCTGGGCGGCTTCACTCCGCGCCAGGCCTGCGCCGATGCCGCCGGGCGGCGCAGGGTCGAGCGGCTCATCCGAAGCATGCCGGCCACGATCACACCTGGCGGCCAGATCGAGCCCCCACGGCAAGAGCTGCTGGAGGCGTTGGGGTTGGCCTGACGGGCTGGGCTGCCGACCCGTCGAGGAGGAGCACTCCATGCTTCTGCTGATTCGCAGGCTGTCGTTCCCACCACCTCCGCGAGGTGCGCGATGGCCCGTAGGCGAGTGACGGCGGGCCATCGGCAAATCGGGGGCTTGCGGCAGATCGCAGGAGCCACTGTCAGACGCCATTGCTTGCAATCTGGGAATTAGATCCCATACTGCAAGCCATGATCCCGCGCCTCCACACCCGGCAAGTCCGCGACAAGCTGCGCAAGTTCCCCGGCGTCGCCCTGCTCGGGCCGCGGCAGTGTGGCAAGACGACGCTCGCGCAGCAGCTGGGTGGCGCCTACTTCGACATGGAGACGGAGAGCAGCAGGGTTCGCCTCGACGCGGAGTGGGAGTCGCTGGTCCGCGGCAAGCGGTTGGTAGTGATCGACGAGGCCCAGCAGGCGCCGGATGTCTTCTCCCGCCTGCGGGGGGCCATCGACGCGGACCGCAAGCGCAATGGACGCTTCCTGCTGCTGGGGTCCGTCTCGCTCGCGCTCATGCAGAGCGTGTCGGAGTCCCTCGCGGGGCGGCTTGGCCTGGTGCGCATGAGCCCGCTGATCCTGCCCGAGCTGAAGGCGCGGCAGATGGACGATCTCTGGCTGCGGGGCGGATTCCCCGATGGGGGCCTGCTGAACGCCGAGATGTTTCCGGAATGGCAGCAGGACTACCTCGAGCTGCTGATGACGCGCGATCTGCCCGCCTGGGGAGTGCCCGCCAAGCCCCAGGCGATGATGCGGCTGCTGGCCATGCTCGCGGCCCTGCATGGTCAGCCGCTCAATGCGTCCCAGCTCGGCGCGTCGCTATCGCTGGACCACAAGACCGTTCTGAGCCGCTGCGATGACCTGAGCGGCGCCTTCTTGATCCGTCGCTTACAGCCGTACTCCGCCAACATCAAGAAACGCGTGGTGAAGGCTCCGCGCATCTACTGGCGAGACAGCGGCCTGCTGCACGCACAGATGAACGTCACGGATCTCGATCAGCTCTATGGCCAGCCCTGGCTCGGGCAGAGCTGGGAGGGCTTCGTCATCGAGCAGACGCTCGCCACGTTGTCGGCCGCCGGCAAGCGGCCGCAGGCGTTCTTCTTCCGGACCTCCGACGGCTACGACTTGGACCTGGTGCTCGATTGGGGCGACCGTCGCTGGGCCATCGAGATCAAGCTCACCTCGAACCCTTCGACAGAGATGATCGAGCGCTTGCACAAGACGGCTGACTTGATCGACGCCGAGCGCCGCTTTCTGATCTGTCGCGTCGGGAGCAAGATCGAGAATGAGCGGCTGCTGGTGACCAACCTCTCGGGCTGGCTCAAGCGCGTGAGCGAGTAGCCACGCGCGCCCGCTCCCGACGACAGCTTCACGATCCGTGTCGAACAGAACGGTCAGCTGGCCGCGCAGTCCTCCGGGCGCTGGGAGTCCCTGCTCGAGATCCGTCTCAATAGGTGAGGAGAGCCCCAACTCTCACTTAGGCGTCCGTAGCGGGCTGCTCGCATGTTGGCGCGGGGCGGTCCGACGGCCAACCAGCTCTATACTTGCCGTGCGTGCCCACCCACGTGACCCTCGCATGAACGATCCCGTTGCTTCTATCGCCGATGATCGCGCCCGCGGCGTTCCCGGCCCCGATGCCGGGCGTGGCGGTTCGCTGCGCCTCTTCCTGGTGCTGGCGTTCGGCGTGCCATGGCTAGGTTGGACGCTGCTGGCCCTGCTCAAGCCGGACCCCGAAGGCGCGCTGGCCCGGGTGCTGTTCTTCTCCGGCAACGCCTGCAGCCTCGCGGGGCTGGTGGCCGCCTGGAGCTCGGGTGGTCGCGCGGCGCTGGGCCGCTTGCTTCGACGTTGCGTACGCCTGCGCGCGCCGCCGACTTGGTGGTTGCTGGCGCTGCTGCTGCCCGTGGTCATCCAACTGGTGGCGCTCTTCAGTTGGGGCATGGCGCACGGGGCCGTGGGTGAGCTGGCACCCGCGGGCCTCGCGGCGCTGTTCTCTCCGCTCGCGTTGTTGGCATTCCTCACCGGCCCCCTGGGCGAGGAGCTGGGCTGGCGCGGCTTCCTGCTGCCGCGATTGCTCGAGCGCATGACACCGCTGCGTGCCAGCGTGGCGCTCGGTTTGCTGTGGACCCTGTGGCACCTGCCGCTCTACTACGACTCGATCTTCTCGGATGGCTGGATGGCGCTGCTGTTCACGGTTGATCTGGTGTGCACCAGCCTGCTCATGACGGCCATGCACCAGGCCTCCGGGGGGAGCGTGTTGCTGGCGATGGTGCTGCACTGGACGGCCAATGTGGCGCCGGGTGTGGCGGCGGTGGCGCTTCCCGGTGTCGAGCCCGGCGATACGCCCGGGTTCCACGCCTTGGGTGTGGCTGGGCTCGTGCTCGCGACGCTGTGGGTGCTGGCGCGCTCGGGGGCGCTGCGACGCGGCGCGCGCTCTGCTGACATCCGCGTGACCTGAGCCTCAAGGTTTCAGCCGGCACTATGATGGGCCACGCACCGCGGCGCCCGGGCAGGGGCGCGCGTCCCGCTTGGATAAGGAGTCCGTCATGCGCCGCCGCTCTCACTTCACTCGTCCGTGGATGTCGCTGCTGGCGCGTTCGTCGCCGCTCGTGCTGACGCTGCTGCTGCCTCTCGCGGGCTGCGCGGCCCCCAGCCCGCTGGACTCTCCCGCCCTGCGCTACGGCGACGTGGACGTCTGCGGCCGCGAGGTCACGACCTCATCGCCCGAGGCCCAGGCCTGGTTCGACCAGGGGCTGACGCTGCTCTACGGCTTCAATCAGGACGAGGCTACGCGCAGCTTTCACGCGGCCACCCAGGCCGATCCGGGCTGCGCCATGGCCTGGTGGGGGCTGGCGCTCGCCAGCGGCATTGACCTCAACGATCCGGACATGTCGGAGCAGGACTGCCGTCGCGCCCACGACGCCGCCCAGCGCGCGCTGGCCGAGTCCGACGGAGCCTCCGAGCTGGAGCGTGCGCTGATCGAGGCCCTCGCCACGCGCTACGCCTGGCCGGCGCCCGATGACCGCGGCGAGCTCGACCAGGCCTACGCCGACGCCATGCAGTCCGTGTTTGCGCGCTTCGGCGAGGACCCGGACGTGTGCACGCTCTACGCCGACGCGCTCATGTGCATGCAGCCCTGGGACTACTGGACGGCCGAGGGCGAGATGAAGGGGCGCGTGGGCGAGGCCATCGACGCCCTCGAGCGCGCGCTGACTGGCGCCCCGGATCACGCCGGCGCCTGTCACTACTTGATCCACGCCTGCGAGGCGGGCCAGCCCGAGCGCGCCGAGCCCGCCGCCGACCGCCTGGCCGATCGCGTGCCGGGCTCAGGCCACCTGCTGCACATGCCGTCGCACATCTACGTGCACGTCGGCCGCTTCGCCGACGCGTCGGACTGCAACGTGGCCGCTATCGCCGCCGATCACCGCTACTTCGAGACGGCGCCGGCGCGCGGCAACTACATGCTGTACTACGTGCACAACGTGCACATGCTCGCCTTCGCCGCCATGATGGAGGGGCGCGAGCAGGTGGCCATGGACGCGGCCCGCGAGCTTGAGCGCGAGGTGCCGTTGGACGTGATCGAAGAGATGGCGCCCTTCGTGGACGGGCTCATGTCGACGCCGCTGCACGTCATGGTGCGCTTCGGTCACTGGGAGCAGATCCTGCGGGAGCCGGAGCCGGCGGACTTCCAGCTCTTCTCCCGCGCCAACTACCACTACGCGCGGGGCGTTGCGCTGAGCGCGTTGGGTCGCACGCAGGAGGCGCGCGTCGAGCGGGCCGCGTTCGAGCAGGCCGCCGCGGCCGTGCCCGAGGACTGGCGCGCCGGCTCCAATCCGTCGTCGGACGTGCTGCAGATCGCGGGGCACATGCTGGCCGCCGAACTGCTCTGGCGCGAGGGCCACGTGGACGACGCCTTTGTGCACATGGCCGCGGGCGCCGCGGTGGAGGACGCCATGGTCTACGACGAGCCCCCGGGCTGGATGCAGCCGGTGCGTCACGCCTGGGGTGCGCTGCTGATGGCCGACGGCCGGCACGCGGACGCCGAGCAGGTCTACCGCGACGACCTCGCGCGCAACCCCGGCACGGGCTGGTCGATCCTCGGTCTGGAGCAGGCGCTGCGCGCCCAGGGTCAAGACGCCGCCGCGGACCGCGCCGCCGCTGAGCTGGCGCTGGTCTGGAAGCGTGCCGACGTGCAGGCCACGTCCTCCTGTTACTGCGAGCCCGGTCTGGCGCAGAGCTGAACGGCCGATCCAGCCTGCTCCCTTACGGTTGCGCTCCCCTACCATTCAGTTATGGGATAGACTTGCGGCCATCTCCCAGACGAAGAGGCAAATCACCATGGCTATCATGAATTCTGGCGCCATCCGTGTGGCGTTTGCGGGCTTGTTGCTCGCTGGCGGGCTCCACGCCCAGGCGGGTCGAGCGGCGCGGCAAAGGCCCGCTCCCGCGCTGCCAACACTTGGCTTTGAACGCGCCGCCCAGTGGGTGGACGAGGGCGCACTCGTGGTCGTGCCCGTGCTGCTCTCCGAGCCGAGCCGGCGCGACGTGCGCGTGTCGATCCGCCTGGATGGCAGCGCTCTGTTGGGCGACGACTTCGCCCTCGACGAGCAGGTGCTGCTGATCGAGGCCGGTCGCACACGCGGCCAACTGCTGCTGAGCGTGCACGACGACGGCCAGGTCGAGCCCGTCGAGACCATCCAGATCACGCTGTTCGCGCCGAAGGGCGCGCGCCTGATCGGGACCCAGGTGCACACCATGGGCATCGGCGGACCACGCCTGGGCGGCCCGATGGAGGGCCTCACGCCCGATGAGCTGGCGGCCTTCCGCCGCGGCAGGCCGGTGTTCGAGCACCGCTTCACCCCGAGCGAGGGCCTGGGGCCCTTCTACAACGCCACCTCCTGCGCCTCGTGTCACAGCACGCCGGTGGCCGGCGGCAGCTCGCCCCTGTATCGCAACTTCTACCTGGGCGTGTATCAGTTCGGCGCCACACCCGGCGCCCAGAGCTCCGCCATTCCGCCCTTCTTGAGCCAGGTCATCCCGGCCTACGGTTCGGGCAACTTCCACGCCGACGCCGAGTTCACGCTGGAGGGCGGCCGCCCGCTGATCCCTGACGATGTGTTCGGCTTCCCGGTCATCTCGGCCCAGCGCAACTCGGTGCCGACGTTTGGCGTGGGCCTGTTCGAGTTCGTGAGTGACGACACCATCCTCGAGCACTACGACCCCTTCGACAGCGACAACGACGGCATCTCCGGCCAGGTGAACACGCAGCTCAACGGCACGGCCATCGGGCGCATGGGGCTCAAGGCGCAGGTGAACAACATCGAGTTGTTTACCCGTGGGCCGCTGCAGGCCCAGATGGGGATCACCAGCGAGGCCGTCGAGGGTGGCGCTGGGATCGTGAGCTTGATGCGCATGCAGGTGGGCAGCGACCCCAACGACCCCACGGAAGATGACGACGGCGTGCCTGATCCCGAGATCAGCCACCAGGATCTGAGCGACCTGATCGCGTTTGCGCGCTTCCTGGCGCCGCCCGCCCAGGTGCCCTTCAGCCAGGCGGCCCTGGACGGCCAGGCGCAGTTCGACACGCTCGGTTGCACGAGCTGCCACCTGCCGTCGCTGGCGTCGTCGCGCGGGCCTGTGGAGGCCTACACCGACCTGTTGTTGCACGATGTGGGCGTGGACCTGGTCGACAACATCCAGCTGGGCGAGCAGCCCGCTGCGTTGACCGAGTTCCGCACCCAGCCGCTGTGGGGCGTCTCCCTCGCGGCTCCCTATCTGCACGACGGCCGCGCGGCCACGCTCAGCGCGGCTATCGAGGCCCACGGAGGCGAGGCGGCTGCCAGCCGCGACGCCTACCTGCTGCTGTCAGAGTCCGAGCGAGAGAACCTGATCACCTTCCTGGAGCACCTGTGATGACCAAGTCCATGATGATGGCGGGCGTCCTGCTCGCGACGGTGATCGGCGCCGCTGGCTCCGTGGGGGCTGGCGAGGTGCCCGAGGTTGGCGAGGCTGGTGGCCCGCTCCCGGGGCTCTCGACGAACGAGCTGCGCCACTGGCTGAACGGGCGCGTCGTGTTCGACCGCAACTTCAACAGCGCCAACGGTCTCGGGACGCCTGAGCTGAACGCCGACAGTTGTCGGGCCTGTCACCAGGATCCGGTGCTCGGTGGCGCCGGTGGGCTGGAGCTGAACGTCTCGCGCTTTGGTCGCGACCACGACGGCTACGGTCCCTTCGAGAACCTGGACGGCGGTCAGGCCTTGAGCAAGCTGCGCCCGCCGGGCGTGGAGGGTCGTGAGAATTACGACCCGGACATGGCGGACGTGTTCGAGCAGCGCCAGACGCCCAGCGCCTTGGGCGCAGGGCTGATCGACGCCATTCCGGACGCGGTCATCATGGCCAATGCCGACCCCGATGACCTGGACGGCAACGGCATCCGCGGCGTAGCGCGTCTGCTCACGGTCGCGGGCGAGATCGAGGTGGGGCGCTTTGGCTGGAAGGCGCAGGTGCCGCACATCGGTGACTTTGCGAGGGACGCCATGGGCGGCGAGTGCGGCATCACGACGCCAAGTGCTGGCCGCGGTTTCGCGCTCGAGGTCGATAGCGACACGGTGGCGGACCCTGAGCTGTCCCAGGCCGACCTGGACGACGTGATCTTCTTCATGGCCCAGCTGGCGCCACCTGCTCGTGTCGGTGCGATGGATCCGGCGGTGGGGCGCGGCGAGCAGCTGTTCCACTTCATGCGCTGCGATATGTGTCATACCCCTGAGCTCGAGGGGCCCACGGGTCCGGTCAAGCTGTACTCCAACCTGCTGCTGCATGACGTGATGGGCTCGGAGTACCGCGGCATGGCTGAGGAGGGCGCGCCCTCAGGCTACTTCCGCACACCGCCGCTTTGGGGCATCAGGGACACGGCGCCGTACATGCACGACGGCCGGGCCGAGACCCTGGTGGACGCCATCGCCGCCCACGCAGGAGAGGCCGCGGGCATCGCGGCAGGCTTCGCGTCGGCGCCGGTCGATGAGCAGGATGCGTTGCTCGCCTTCCTGCGCGACCTCTGAGCAGGGCGTGAGCGGGATGAGCGCAGGTCAGCGGCGCGCCGCACGCGCCCTGGCCTGCGCGTTGATTTGCGCGTTGGCGAGCGCTGCGCGGGGTCAGCTTGTGCCGGGCGGCGGAGCGCCCGACGTGTCCCAGCCTCACGCCGCGTCGGTCCCGCCAGCGTCCGCCCCTTCACGACCCGTAGCTGCGGGGGAGGGGCAAGCGGCACCGTCCTACGGCCGCTTCAGCGTGCGTGGTCGGCTCGACGATCCGTGGGGCATCACCTGGCGCGCGGAGTCCGAGGCGGGGCCCGTCGATCAGCGTGTGTTCCTCGACGCGCTCGAACACGCCATGGCGGCCTGGAGCGCGAGCGGGCTGGTGGCCTTCCGCCCGGCGGCGGAGGGCCAGATCGCCACGGTGCGCTTTGGCTGGCGGCGCGGCGAGCATGGGGGCTGTCGCGCGTTCGGTGTCGACCCGGCTACGGCCCACACCGGTCCCATGGGCACGAGCACCTTTGTGCACTTCGACGCCGGCCGCCGATGGAGCGTGGGTGAGGCGACGGATCCGGACCCGTCGGGCGGGGCCGTGCACTCGCTGGAGCAGGCGGCCATGCACGAGCTCGGCCACGTGCTGGGGTTGGGGCACAGCGCCGAGTCGCGCGCGCTCATGTCGCCCGACACGCATGCCGAGGTGCCCACCGAGTCCGACCTGGCGGGTCTGCGCTCGCTCTACGGTCGCGGAGGGCTGCGCGGCCCGGCGGATCTGCTGGTGCTCGCGCTGCGGCCCGGCGCGACGCCCGGAGGATCCCTCGGCCAACCCGTCTCGCCCGGGCTGAGCGAGGTGGCGCCCGCGGGCCGCAGCGCGGTGGCCGTGTTCGATACCGATGGCGACGGAGATGACGAGCTGCTCGTCTGGCGCACCGACGTGCGTGGCCTGGGCGCGCTCATGATCTACCACTTCGTGCAGAGCCCCTGGGCCGACGCGCGCGCGGACGCGGGCGGCGCCCGGCAGCTGGGCTGGTCGGGGCCGGCGCTGGCGCGCACGCTGGGCCCGCTGCTGGGGGCCGTGTCTCCGCTGGCCCGGACGAGTTTTCGACGCGACAAGACCGGCGGCCGCTGGATCGAGAGCATCTTCCCCGGCGGGGAGACACGCCTGCGTCGCTTCGGGCGAGACGGCCTGCTGCACCAGCCCACGCCGGCTCAGACTCTGAGCGTGGAGTGGGACTCCTACCCGCTGGTGGATGTGATCCTCACCGACGTGGGCTCGGTCGCCGCGCAGGTCGGCGCACCCCATGAGGCCACGAGCGAGCCGGTGGATGCCGCGTCGAGCGCTGAGCCACATTCCGTGCCGGCCGCGCGCGGCGACCTGGACGGCGACGGTGTGGAGGAGGCCGTGGTGCGAGCGCCGGCATGGAACGGCCGCTGAGCGATCCCGCCGAGCGATCCCGCTGAGTGATCCCGCGGGCGCTTGCGTCGCCGGGGCCCGCGCTTGCGTCGCGGTGCCCAGGGCGCATCCTGTCGAGCAGCAGCCCACACCGACTCGCGGAGCCCGGCCATGACAGACGCCCCCTTTCTCACGGCCGCCGTGCACGAGGCGCAGGCCGGCTTGGACGAGGGCGGCATCCCCATCGGATCGGTGCTGGTGATCGACGGCGAGATCGTGGGCCGCGGCCACAACCGCCGCGTGCAGCGGGGGTCCGCGGTGCTGCACGCCGAGATGGACTGCCTGGAGAACGCCGGGCGCCTGACCGCGGCCGACTACGCCCGGGCCACGCTGTACTCGACCCTGTCGCCCTGCGACATGTGCAGCGGCGCGGCGCTGCTCTACAAGATCCCGCGCGTGGTCGTGGGGGAGAACCGCACGTTTCAGGGGCCGGAGGCCTGGCTGCTTGAGCGCGGCGTCGAACTGCTGATCGTGGACGATCCGCGCTGCGTGGCGCTGATGGAGCGCTTCATCTCCGAGCACCCCGAGCTCTGGAACGAGGATATCGGGGTGTAGCGGGTGCCGTTCCGGCGAACGCGGCGGAAGGAGAGGTGCTTGGCGAGCGCCACGACGCCCTCAAGCTGCCTCACGGTGGGGAGCTGGGCCGAGGGTGTGGCCGGGGTAGAGACCGCTTATCAGGGTGATCAGGCTATGCGGTTGGACTGAGTCAGGCGTCTGGCTCATGCTCGGCCTGTCGAGCGCCGCGACGCGCTCATCGGTTTCTGGACCCGACCCAAGAGGTGACCAGGCATGACCCCATCGACTCCCCGCTCCCCGTTGTCGCGCTCGCTGGTCGCGGGCTTGCTGCTCTGCACGCTGAGCGCGTGCGCTGCGGCCCAACAGCCCGCCCAGTCCCCGCTCGCGCCACGCGACCCCACAGCGACGGCCACGCAGGATGCCGTGCCCCCCGGGCAGACGAGCTACTCGCCGGTGGTGCAGGGCGAGTCCCGCTCGAGCGTGGTCCGTCGCATGACCGCCGGGAAGGCGGCGATCCTTGCGCGTCATCGTGAGTTGCTCGAGCAGCGCTACGACCTGACCGACCGGCCCGCGTCGGATCTGACGATGTCGCGCGGCAAGGCTGTCCAGGCGGGCGTGCGCGCGCGCCTGCCGGAGGGCACGAGCTGGGAGCAGCTGGGTGGCCTCTCGCCCGCGCAGATCCGCGAGCGCGACCTTTGGCCCGCCGGGTTCTATCCGCTGCCGCACCCGAACCACGCCGAGGGCGGCATGCTCTTTCCGCAGAGTCACATCGACGAGTTGCTGGAGCAGACCGGCCGCGACCTGACCCGCTACGACCTCGACTTCGTCATGCCGGAGCACCTGCTGCCCGAGTCGCCGGCGGCCATGTATCTCACCACGCGGCCGGACCTCGGCGACGTCTCGCAGGGACAGCTGGTCACCACGCACAACTACTTCGAGCTGTTCGATGGCGTGCTGAACCCCAAGCAGCTTGAGGGTCTGCGCCTGCTGGTCTCGCCGTTTCCGCAGCAGCAGTTCAACCTGACCCATGACCGGCGCAGCCTGGAGCCGAGCCTGGGGGTGTCGTGCTTCGACTGCCACGCCAACGGCCACACCAACGCGGCCACGCACCTTGTGGGAGACATTCGCCCGCAGGAGTTCCGGCACCGCATCGACACGCCGACCCTGCGTGGGGTCAACGTGCAGCGCCTCTTCGGATCGCAGCGGGCGCTCAAGACGGTGGAGGACTTCACCGAGTTCGAGCAGCGCGCGGCGTACTTCGACGGCGACCCGCTGCTGGCTTTCAAGAAGGGTGTCAACGTGCTCGAGCGCGGCAGCCAGGTGCACGCCATGGCGGAGTTCGAGGCGCTGCTCAACTTCCCGCCGGCGCCCAAGCTCGACGTCTTCGGCAAGCTCGACCCCGCGCTGGCCAGCCCGGCTGAGCTGCGCGGCCAGGAGCTGTTCTTCGGTGACGCCAGGTGCGGTGGCTGCCACGCGCCGCCGTACTACACCGACAACTCCATGCACGACCTGAAGGCGGAGCGCTTCTTCGAGCCGCGCATGATCAGCGGCCGCATGGCCACGGCGGACGGTCCCATCAAGACCTTCCCGCTGCGCGGCCTGAAGGACTCCCCGCCGTACCTGCACGACGGCCGGCTGCTCACGCTCGACGACACCGTCGAGTTCTTCAACCTGGTGCTGGGGCTCGAGCTGGAGGCCGGCGAGAAGTCGGACCTGGTGGCGTTCCTCTCCGCGCTCTGACACGCGCTCTGACACGCGCGCTGGCGGCATGCGACGCAGGCCGTGATGGCCCGAGGGCGGGCGCTCCGTGAGGGGGCGCTCGCCCACGCTCGATCGCGCGCCCGCGCCCAGCGGGCCTCGGAGCAGCTCGCGCGGGGCAGGGGGCGATTCAAGCGGGCCTGGCTCGCCGCACCCGCTGGTTTGTCCATGTGGCACGATGTCGTCCATGATCACGCTCCCCCTTTCGTTGCGCGAGGGCGCGGGCCGCTGCCTCGCTTCGCAGCTGTTGCTGCTGCTCGCGACGTGCACGCTGCAGGCCGACGCCGTCGCGCAGCGCGTGCCGCCCATCCCGGACCCCGCGGCGCCGGGCATCGATGTGGCCGCGCCGCGCCCGGCTCCCAAGCCCGATCCCGCCGACCCGCCGCCTCCCAAGGGCGACGACGTGCCGCCGCCGCGGGGCCCGGACGACGAGTCCCCGCCGCCTGACCCCTGGGCGCCGCGCGGGCTGGCGCTGCATGCTCCAGGCACCGCGTCCGGCTACGTGTTGTTGGCGCCGCTCATGTCCACCGAGACCTACCTGCTCGACAACGACGGGGAGGTGGTGCATCAGTGGCCGTCGGACTACGGCCCCAGCGGCTGTTATCTGATGGACGACGGCTCACTGCTGCGCTGCGGACGTCTGGATGAGCTGCCCTTCTTTCACGGCGGCGGCATCTACGGGCGCATCGAGCGCATCGCCCCGGACGGCGAGGTGACCTGGACCTACGACCTGGCCGACGAGTCGTTCATGTTGCACCACGACCTCGAGCTGCTGCCCAACGGCAACCTGCTCGCTATCGCCTGGCAGGCCGTGGATCCTGCTGACGCCCTGCGCGCCGGTCGCCACCCCGCGGCCACCCACGAAGAAGAAGGCCTCTGGCCAGACATGCTGCTGGAGATCCGGCCCACGCCCCCCGAGGGCGGCGAGGTCGTGTGGCAGTGGCACGCCTGGGATCACATCGTGCAGGACTTCGACGAGCGCGCCGAGCGGCACGGCGACGTGGCCGCCTACCCCGGGCGCTTTGACGTGAACGGTGACCACCGCGACGAGCGCCCGCTGACCGAGCAGGAGCAGCGGCAGCTCGACGACGCGGAGCGGCAGATGCGCGCCCTCGGCTACGTCGGCGGCGACCAGACCGACGAAGAGCAGGATCGCCGCAAGCGCCCCGACTGGTTCCACACGAACGCGGTCGACTACCACGCCGGCTACGACCTGATCGTGCTCAGCTCGCCCAAGTGGCAGGAGCTGTATGTCATCGACCACTCGACCACGACGGAGCAGGCGGCCGGGGCCACGGGCGGGCGTTGGGGGCACGGCGGCGAGCTGCTCTGGCGCTGGGGCAACCCACGGCGCTACGGCGCGGCCGACGACGAGGCGCGGCAGCTCTTCTACCAGCACGACCCGCAGTGGCTCGACGGCTCCAACGCCGGCGCGGCGCCGGGCCTCGCGGGCCTGGCCGACGTGCCTGACCTGCGCCTGACGCTGTTCAACAACGGCGGCCGCCGCCCCGGCGGCGAGCGCAGCAGCGTGGACGAGCTGGTGCTGCCCTTCGACGCGGAGCGCGGCTTTCTGCGCTTCGAGGGCCAGCCCTGGGGCCCGCCCGCGCCGGTCTGGAGCTACAGCGACGGTGGGCGCTTCTTCGCGCCCTTCATCTCGGGCGCCCAGCGCCTGCCCAACGGCAACACCTTCGTGTGCCAGGGTCCGGCGGGGCGCCTGTTCGAGGTCACGTCGCAGGGCGACATCGTGTGGGAGTTCCGCAACGACAAGGGCGGTGAGCTGCCGCCACCCAAGGGCGTGGACTTCGTGCCGCCCTTCAGCGTCTTCCGCGCCGCGCGCTACGCGCCGGAGCACCCGGGCATCGTGGCGTTGCTGGGAGAGCCCGACGCGCCGCGCTGACCGTGCTGACCGTGCTGACCGTGCTGACCGGCTGACCGGCTGACCGGCTGACCGGCTGACCGGCTGACCGTGCCGACCGTGCCGACGGGCTGACGGGCCGCGCTTGTGCGCTCCCGGTCGCGGCGCGACCATGGCCGCGTGACCTCCGCATCTGCCCCCGCCGAGCTCCGGACCGAGACCGCCTGGCACGCGCTGTCCGCAGAGGAGGCGCTCGCACATCTGGGTGCCAGCGCCGAGGGGCTGTCCTCCGCGGAGGCGGCGCGGCGCTTGGTACGTGACGGCCCCAACGCTCTGCGCATCACCCCGCCGGTGCCCGCGCTCGCCATCCTGATCGATCAAGTGCGCAGCCTGATCGTGCTGCTGCTGGCCGCCGCGGCGGCACTCTCTCTGGCCACCGGAGACGTGGCCGACGCCATCGCCATCGGCGTGGTGCTGGCGATCAACATCGGCATCGGCTTCGCGACCGAGCTGCGCGCCCGGCGCAGCATGGAGGCGCTGCGCTCACTCGACATCGGCCACGCCCGGACGTTGCGCGATGGTGAGCCGACGCAGCTGGACGCCCGCGAGTTGGTGGCCGGCGACGTCGTGCTGCTGGAGCCGGGTGACGCCGTGCCCGCGGACCTGCGCTTGCTGCGCGCCGTGGAGCTGTCGGCCAACGAGGCGCCGCTCACGGGCGAGTCCATGCCCGTGCGCAAGCGCGCGCAGGCTGTGCCCGCCCAGACGCTGCTGGCCGAGCGCTCCGGCATGCTTCACAAGGGCACGCTGCTGTCCGTCGGCACGGGTGTCGGGCTCGTGGTCGCCACCGGCGTGCGCACGCAGATCGGCGCCATCTCCGAGCTGGTGGCCACGGTGGAGGAGGACGAGGCCCCGCTCGAGAAGCGCCTGGACGCCTTGGGGCGCCGGCTGGTCGGCGTGTCGCTTGGCGTCGCGGCCCTGGTGAGCGCGCTGGGTCTGCTGCGCGGCGGCGAGCTCTGGCTCATGTTGGAGACCGGCATTGCCCTGGCGGTGGCGGCCGTGCCCGAGGGGCTGCCGGTGGTGGCCACCATCACCCTGGCGGTGGGCATGGCGCGCATGGCGCGACGCCGCGCCCTCGTGCGTCGACTGCCGGCCGTGGAGGCCCTGGGCTCCGTCACGGTGGTGTGCACCGACAAGACCGGCACGCTCACCGCCGGCGAGATGACCGCCACCGCGCTGCTGTTGCCCGGCAGCGAGGTGCCCGGCGACGCGCCGCTGATGAACGCGCCGATTGGCGACGCGCTGCCCCTCGCCACTCCGGGCGACGAGCCGCTGCCCGGCGTCCTGTTGAGCGTCTCGGGCGCGGGCTACGCCCCCGATGGGGCGCTGTTGCGAGACGGATCTGCGTACGTGCCTTCGCCAGGCTCAGCTGCGCAACGGGCGCTCCAGGTGGCCGTGCTCTGCAACCGCGCCGCGCTGGTGCCGCCCGAGACGGGATCCCGCGACGAAGAGGGGGCCGACGCCGGCTCGCGCTGGACCATCGTCGGCGATCCCACCGAGGCCGCCCTGCTGACCCTCGGCGCCAAGGCCGGCCAGCGCCGCGAGCAGTTGCTCGACGGGCAGGCCGAGGTGGGGGAGCTGCCCTTCAACAGCGAGCGCATGCTCATGGCCACGTTTCACAGCGTGGGGGGCGCTGGCCTGCGCGCCTGCGTCAAGGGCGCACCCGAGCGCGTGCTGGCGCGCTGCACGGCCATCGCCGGCGGCGCGCACGACGGTGCGCACGAGGACGCGCGCGCTGCGCACGAGGGTGCGCTCGCTGCGGGCGGCGACGGAAGCACGGCCAGCGCGCATTTCGATCACCCACGCTCCATGGACGAGCCCGCCCGCGCCCGCTGGCTGGACGCCAACCGTCGCCTGGCGAGCAGTGGTCTGCGCGTGTTGGCTCTGGCGGAGCGGGCGCTTCCAGCGGGCGTCGCCCTCGACGAGACGTCGCTGGAGCAGCTCACGTTGCTGGGGCTGGTCGGGTTCCGTGATCCGCCGGCTGCTGGCGTGAAGCAGACCATCGCCACGCTGCACGGGGCCGGCATCCGCACGGTCATGATCACCGGCGATCAGTCCAGCACCGCCGAGGCCGTGGCCCGCGAGCTGGGTCTGTTGGAGGACGATGGCGAGGTGATCGACGGCGCGCGCCTCGCGGCCGCCGGCGAGCACGGCCTGCCCGCGCTGCTCGAGCACGCCTCGGCCTTCAGCCGCGTGTCACCCGCGGACAAGCTGGCCATCGTGCGCGGCTTCCAGGCTCGCGGCGAGGTGGTGGGCATGCTCGGTGACGGCGTGAACGACGCGGCCGCGCTCAAGGGCGCCGACATCGGCGTGGCCATGGGCGGCCGCGGCACCGACGTGGCCAAGGAGACGGCCGATGTGGTGCTGGTGGACGACCGCTTCGACACCATCGCCGCGGCGGTGGAGGGCGGCCGCGTCATCGACGAGAACATCCGCAAGGTCGTCTTCTACCTCTTCGCCGGCAACCTGGCGGAGGTGGCCGTGCTGCTCGCGGCGGGCCTGGTGGGGCTGCCCTTGCCCCTGCTCCCGCTGCAGATCCTGTGGATCAACCTGGTGAGCGATCTGGCGCCCGCCCTGGCCCTGTCCATGGAGCCCGCCGAAGCCGGCATCATGCGGCGTCCGCCCCGGCCCGAGGGCACGGGCCTGCTGTCCCGTCGCTTCGCCTGGGGCGTGGCCTTCCACTCGTCGTTGGTGGGGCTGCCCGCGCTGGCCGTCTTCCTCTGGCGGCTCCAGAGCGGCGATGCTCGTGAGGCGGGCACCCTGGCGTTCCTGGTGCTGGGTCTGGCTCAGTGCGTGCACACGTTCAGCGTCCGGCGTCGCGAGGGCGTGCCCATGCGGCAGGTGCTGCGCGGAACGCCCTGGCTCTGGAGCGCGACGGCCGTGAGCATCGCGCTCATGCTGGTGGCCGTGCTCGTGCCGTCGTTGGCGCGCGTGCTCGGCTGCGCCGCCGTGTCACCCGCGGACTGGTTGCTGGTGTGCCTGGCGTCCCTGACGCCGCTCAGCGCGGCCTGGCTGCGCAGCGTGCGACACCCGGTGTCGTCGCAATGTTGAGCGGGAGGGCGGACGACAGCCACGGCTGAGCACGCCGCCGCCACATGACGCCATCCTGGACGGCCGCGTATGCTCGGCGGCGCTGTGAACGCAGCGAGACCACCCGAGGAGGAGAGCCGTGATCGCAACGATCCTGATGACCCTGTGTGCCGCCACCTGGGGCGCTGCGCTGACCGTCGCGCCCCAAGACGAGCCGGCCCCTGTCCGCGCGAGTCCGGCCGTGAAGGCGCCCACCACCCTGGAGGCCTGGACCCTGCCCGGGCTCACGCTGCCCGAGGGCGTGACGCGCGCAGAGGGCTTCCACGCCATCTCCGTGCAGGCCCGGACCTTCATCAAGGACCCGACGACCCACAGCGTGTTGCCGGCGCCGGACGCCGTGGTCACGCAGGTCTGGTCCACGGCCCGAGAGGGAGAACCCAGGTTCCAGGGCGGCTACGCGGTGCTGCGCTACGAGCGCGGCGTCCCCGACGACGTGCGCGAAATGCTGGGCGGTCTGCTGTGGGGCGAGGACGGCCAGCCCACGGAGAGACACCCCGAGAACATGCTCGTGTCGGGCGAGTTCCTGCTGCTGCTGTCCTTCGACTGGGGCGATCCCACCGGCGACTGGCTGCGCGACGCCCTGAACGAGGTGTCCGGCCTTCACATCCCGCACACGTGGATCGCCCTGGCGCCGCTGCTCAGCGAGGTCTTTGCGGCGGCGCAGGAGCAGGGTGAGCCCGCCGCCCTGGCCGTCATCGACGCCAACGCCGAGGCCTTCGCCGGACACTCGATGGCGAACTACCTCGCCGGGGAGTTCGCCATAGGTCAGCAGAACTGGCCCCGGGCGGAGCAGGGCTATGCCCGCGCGATGTCCCTGCATGATGAGGGCGCCGACCTGCTCCCCGGCGGTCCGGGCATGGTCTGGGCCGCGCTCGACGGGCTTGGCCTCTCGCTCATCGCTCAGCGCAAGGACGACCAGGGCGTGCCCGTGTTGCGGCGCGCCGTGGAGCTGGCCAACAGCATGGAGCAGGGCGGACCCGCCGCGCAGAGCGGCTACAACCTGGCCTGCTCTTTGGCCATGAGCGAGCGCTTCGAGCAGTCGCTGGAGGCGCTGCGCGTGTGCATCGAGTTCGACGAGGCCTACGTCGAGATGGCACAGGACGACACCGACTTCACCAGCGCGAGGCTGCGTGACGACTTCCGGGAGCTGCTCGCCCGCTGAGCGCCGTCCTGATCAGCGATCAGCCTGCGCTGGGGCACGCGCCGCCCCGGTGTCGCCGCGCCCTCAGCTCGCGCTGCTTGCGGGCTCGCCGACGTCCTCGGGCGCCCGCGCGCCGATCACCTTCTCGCCGAAGACCTTCTCGCCGAAGCCCTGGAACACGCGGAAGAACACGGGCACGAAGATCACGGCCAGGAACGTGGCGCTGAGCATGCCGCCGAACACCGCGGTGCCCACGGCCTGACGACTGCCGGCGCCGGCGCCTGATGCCACCAGCAGCGGCAGGGTGCCGAACACGAACGAGATGGTCGTCATGAGCAGCGGGCGGAAGCGCAGCTTGGCCGCCTCGGTGGCTGCCTCGATGATGGTCTTGCCCTCGCCGCGCAGCTCGCGGGCGAACTCGACGATCAGGATGGACGCCTTGCTGGCCAGGCCGATCAGCAGCACGATGCCGATCTGTGTGTACACGTCGTTGCTCATGCCGCGCGAGCCCACGGCGAGCACCACGCCGATCAGGGCGCAGGGCACGGACAGCACGATGGAGATGGGAGCGGTCCAGCTCTCGTACTGCGCCGCCAGCACCAGGAAGACCATGATCAGCGCCAGGCCGAAGATCATGATGGACTCGCTGCCCACCTGCTTCTCCTGGTAGCTGAGTCCGGTCCAGTCGTAGCCCATGGAGGCCGGCAGCTTCTCGTCGCCCATGTTTTCCATGAGCGTCATGGCTTCACCAGACGAGACACCCGCCGCCGGGTTGCCGTTGATGGAAGCGGCCGGGTAGAGGTTGTAGCGCCGCACGATCTGCGGGCCGAAGTCGCCGCGCACGCTGGCGATGGCGCCCATGGGCACCATGTCGCCCTGCTCATTGCGCACGTCCAGCCGGCGGATGGACTCCGGCTCCTGACGGAAGGCGTGGTCGGCCTGGACCTTCACCTGGTAGGTGCGCCCGAACTTGTTGAAGTCGTTGACGTAGGCGCTGCCGAGGTAGGCCTGCAACGTGCTGAAGACCGAGTTGAGCGGGACGCCCATGGACTTGGCCTGGGTGCGGTCGATGTCCACGAAGAGCTGGGGCACGCTGGCGCGGAAGGTCGAGTTGAGACCCTGCAGCTCTGACTGGGTGTTGCCGTCTGCCGCCATCTCCTGCGCGACCTGCTGCAAGGTGCCGAAGCCCACGCCGCCCTTGTCCTGCAGCTCCATCTGGAAGCCGCCCACCGAACCGAGGCCGGAGATGGTCGGCGGGTTGAAGGCGAACGAGTTGCCGTCCTCGATGCCGGCGAACTGCTGGCGGATCCAGGTCAGGACCTCGGGCGCGGCCACATCGCGCTCTTCGAAGGGCTTGAGCATGATCCAGGTCGCGGCGGCGTTGGAGGCCTGGGCGTTGTCGAGGATCGAGAAGCCGCCCAGCGTGAACCAGGACTCCACGCCGGGGGCGCGCTTGAGGATGTTGTTGACCTGCGAGATGAGCTCGCGCGTGCGCCCCTGGGACGCGGCGTCAGGCAGCTGGAAGCCGGAGATGACGTAGCCTTGATCCTCTTCGGGCAGGAAGCCCGTGGGCAGGCGCGCGAAGCCGGAGATGGCGAAGAAGACCACTCCGCCAAAGATCAGCATGGAGAAGAACGACTTGCGGATCATGGCGGCGACGATGGCGCCGTAGCCCCTCTCGACCCATGCGAAGCACGCGTCGAAGGTGCGGAAGAAGATGTTCTTCTGGTCGGGTGCCTTGCGCAGCAGCAGGGCGCACAGCGCGGGGCTCAGGGTCAGCGCGTTGATCGAGCTGAAGACCGTGGCCGCGCTGATGGTCAGGCCGAACTGGCGGTACAGCTCGCCCGTGATGCCCGGCAGGAAGGCGGTGGGGATGAACACCGCCAGCAGCACCAGGGTGGTGGCGATGACCGGGCCGGTGACCTCCTCCATGGCCTGGATGGCGGCGGCTCGCGGCGCCATGCCGTTCTCGATCAGGCGGCTGGTGTTCTCCACCACCACGATGGCGTCGTCCACCACGATGCCGATCACCAGCACCAGGCCGAACAGCGTGGTCAGGTTGATGGAGAAGCCCAGGCCCGCCATGACCGCGAAGGTCGCGATCAGCGAGACGGGGATGGTGGCCGCCGGCACCAGCGACGCGCGCCAGTCGCCCAGGAACACGAAGATCACCAGGAACACCAGCAGGGCCGCCTGCCACAGCGTGGTGAACACCTCGTCGATGGACGAGCGCACGAACAGCGTCGTGTCGAACGGGATGTCGTATTCCATGCCCTCGGGGAAGTCGAGGGCCAGGCGCTCCATGGTGGCGCGTACGTTGTCGGCCATGTCGAGGGAGTTGGCCCCCGGCAACAGGTAGATGGCCAGGGCCGCCGAGACCCTCCCCTTCACCTGGGCGAACATGTCGTAGTTCTCGCCGCCCAACTCGAGGCGGGCCACGTCCGACAGGCGCGTCACCCGACCGCTCTCGCCGGTCTTGACGATGATGTCCTCGAACTGGGAGACGTCCTCGAGGCGACCCAGCGTGTTGATGGTGAGCTGGAAGG
Source organism: Planctomycetota bacterium (assembly GCA_003644265.1). The sequence goes on along the minus strand of QNBX01000009.1, from coordinate 16,184 downwards.
CCTGAGTGTCGGGCGCCGGCGGGGCGCCGATCTGGCCCGCGGCCACCTGCACGTTCTGCTCGCGGATGGCGTCGAGCACGTCCTCGGTGGTGAGCGAGCGCGACTTGAGCTTGAACGGATCGAGCCACACGCGCATGGAGTAGTCGGCGCCGCCGAAGGCCACGGCGTCGCCCACGCCCACGATGCGTGAGATCTCATCCGTGACGCGCAGCGTCAGGTAGTTGGCAAGGAAGACCTCGTCGTACGTGCCGTCCTGGCTGGTCAGCGCGATGAACTGCACGATCTCGCTGGACTTCTTCTCGGTCACGACGCCCTGGCGCGTCACGTCATCGGGCAGCGTGGCCATGGCGATGGCCACGCGGTTCTGCACCAGCACCGACGCGATGTCGAGGTTGGTGCCCACGTCGAACGTGATCGTCAGCGTGTAGTTGCCGTCGTTGGTGCAGGTCGAGCTCATGTAGAGCATGTTCTCGACGCCGTTGACCTCCTGCTCGATGGGCGCGGCCACGGTCTCCGCGACCACGCGGGCGTTGGCGCCCGGGTAGACGGTGGTGACCTCGACGGTGGGAGGCGCGATGTTCGGGTACTGCGCCACGGGCAGGGTGAACACCGAAACGGAGCCGGCCAGGACCATCATGATGGCCAGGACGGTGGCGAAGATCGGGCGCTCAATGAAGAAGCGTGAAAGCACGGTGCGTTCCTCCGATCTTCAGCGCGCGTCGGTGGCGGGTGCGCTGCCACCTTCGGTGTGAGCCGAGACCTGGCTGCCGGGGCGAGCGCGGAGCAGGCCCTTGACCACCACCTGGTCGTAGGGCCCGAGGCCCTTCTCGATGACCACCATGCCGTGCTCGGCCATGCCCAGCACCACCGGGCGGTGCTCGACGATGCCGTCCTTGCCCACGATCAGGGCGTACTTGCCGGCCTGGTCGGTACCCAGCGCGGACTCAGGCAGCAGCAAGGCCTCGCGCTCGTCGAGCGGCGTGCGCACCCGCGCGAAGACACCCGGGATGAGCTTGCGCGGGATCGGGTTGTCAAAGATGCCGCGCAGGAGCAAGGTGCCCGTGCCCGGGTCGACGTCGGGGTCGGCGTAGTGGATGGTGCCGGAGTAGGGGTAGTCCTCGTTGTTGGCGAGGCCCAACTCGAGCGACCGCGTGCGGAACTGCTCCAGCTCGGCCTTCAGGTCGGCTCCGCCGCCCCGCTCCGACTTGCGCCGGATCAGGCGCAGCAGGTCGCGTTCGTTCATGTCGAACTCGGCGAAGATCGGGTCGGCCTGGACGATACGCGCCAGCACGGTGCGCTCGTTCGCGCCCACCAGGTTGCCCGGGTCGACCAGGCTGCGGCTCATGCGCCCGTCGAAGGGCGCCAGCACGCGGGTCCACTCCAGGTCGAGCCGAGCGCGGACCAGGTCTGCCTCTGCGCCCAGCTTGTCGGCCTCGGCGCCGTCCTGCTCGGCCTGGGCCTCCAGCACGTCGATCTCGCTGACCGCGTTGGTCTCGGCGGCCTTCTGCTTGCGGGTCAAGGTGGCCTCGGCCAGGGCCAGGGAGGCCACGGTGCCCGCCAGCTTGGCCTCGGCGCTCTGCACGTCCGCCAGGTACTCGCTGTCATCGATGGTGAACAGGAGCTGACCGGCCTGGACCAGGTCGCCGTCCTTGAAGTCGACGGTCTCCAGCACGCCCTCGACGCGAGCCACCAGATCGGCCTCGGCAAACGACACCATGCGTCCCGTGAACTCCAGGTAGTCGGTGACGACGCGCTGCTCCGGCTGGGCCACGGTCACGCTGGGCGGGGGAGGAGCCACGTACTCGTTGGGCTCCTCACAGGCGATGGGAAGCAGCGCGAGCGCCGACAGCAGCAGGGCTTCTCGGGAGGGGCACAACGACATGGTCTCTTCTCCTGGTCATGGCGGGCGGTTGCGGGCTGCAGCCGGCGGCCACGAGACGGGTCCAGCAACCCAAGAGGGTACCCGCGAGCCCGCTTCGGATCACGCGCCGAAGAGCCCGCTCGCCCAGCGCCCGGCCGGCCGGTGCGCTCGCTCACCGGCCGGCGAGTGCGCCCGCTCATCCCACAGCGTGCGAGCGCGCTCGCCCGGGCCGAGGGGTGCCGGAGGCGGGCACGAGCGCCTCCGGGATGGCTGCCCGGGCGCCGCCTCCAGTGGGTACGATCCGGGGCCCGCTCCGGGGCCTCGCTCCGGTGTCTGCCCGCTCCCCCTCGCACAAGTGAGAGCCGCCGTGCCCGATCACAAGGCAACCGAGGCCGAACGTCAGCTGCAACGCTTCATGAACGGCTTCAAGCGTCGCAACCCCTACGAGCGCGAGTTCCAGCAGGCGGTGCGCGAAGTGGCCGAGGCGGTGGTGCCGTTCACGCTGGCCCACCCCGAGTACCACAAGGCGGAGATCCTGGAGCGCATGACCGAGCCGGATCGGGTCGTCATCTTCCGGGTCACCTGGCAGGACGACCGCAAGCGCATCCGCGCCGAGCGCGCCTGGCGCGTGCAGATGAACAACGCCATCGGCCCGTACAAGGGCGGCCTGCGTTTCATGAAAGGGCTGCGTCTGGACACGCTCAAGTTCCTGGCCTTCGAGCAGGTCTTCAAGAACAGCCTGACGGGGCTGCCCATGGGCGGTGCCAAGGGTGGCAGCAACTTCAACCCCAAGGGCAAGAGCGACTACGAGGTCATGCGCTTCTGCCAGGCCATGATGACCGAGCTGTCGCGGCACATCGGCGAGGACGTGGACGTGCCCGCCGGTGACATCGGCGTGGGCGCGCGCGAGATCGGCTACCTGTTCGGGCAGTACAAGCGCATCCAGAACCGCTTCGTGGGCGTGCTCACCGGCAAGGGGCCGTCGTTCGGCGGCAGCGCCGTGCGTCCCGAGGCCACCGGCTACGGCACGGTCTACTTCCTGCAGCACATGCTGGACCTGATTGGCGACGACGTGAGCGGCAAGACCGCGGCGGTCTCCGGCAGCGGCAACGTCTCGCTGTTTGCCATCGAGAAGCTGGCGGAGCTGGGCGCCCTGCCGGTCACGGCGTCGGACAGTGACGGCTTCATCTACGACCCCGAGGGCATTCGGGGCGAGCGCCTGGCCTGGCTCAAGGAGCTCAAGTTCATGCGCCGGGGTCGCGTGCGTGAGTACGCCGAGCACTTCGGCTGCCAGTTCGTGGAGGGCCAGCGGCCCTGGGGTGTGCGCGTTGATCTGGCCCTGCCCTGCGCGCTGCAGAACGAGCTCGACGCCGACAACGCCCGCGAGCTGCTGGCCAACGGCTGCCGGGCCGTGGCCGAGGGTGCCAACATGCCCTGTACCCGCGAGGCCGTGCAGCTGTTCCAGCAGGCGGGCCTGGCCTACGCGCCGGGCAAGGCCTCCAACGCCGGCGGCGTGGCGGTGTCCGGGCTCGAGCAGAGCCAGAACTCACTGCGCCTCACGTGGACGCGCGCGGAGGTCGACGAGCGCCTGCACAAGATCATGCACTCGATCCACACGCAGTGTGTCGAGCACGGTTGCCAGGCCGACGGCTCCATCGACTACGTGAAGGGTGCCAACCTGGCCGGTTTCCTGCGCGTGGCCGACGCCATGCTGGCTCACGGCGCGGTCTGAGGGTCCCTCCCAGCCGCCGCTCCTGATGAGCGCAGGCGCGAGTCTCTGCGTCCGATTGTTGCCTCACTGCGAGTTACATATAGGGAGAGACGCTCGAACGCAACGGAGGGACCCCGCCATGATCGCCCGCCTGATCGACCGCTGCAGTGTCAGGACCGTGCCCGGGCTGCTCACGCTCCTGGCGGCGTTGAGCCTCGCGCCCGTCGCCCATGCCCAGGATGAGTCGCTGGCGTTCCTGGAGGCCTTCGCGTTCTCCGGTCAGCGCGAGGTCGCGCTCGACCAGCTGGTGCCGGGCTCGCCCGAGTGGTACCGCTACCGCTGCTTGGCGCTGCAGCACATGGGGCGCCTGCACGACGCCGACGCCGTGCTGGAGCAGTGGATCGCCCGGCACGGCCACGGCGCCGACGTCGAGCTGATGCAGAACCGACAGGCGCTGCTGCGCTACGACCTCGACCCGGCGCGCACGTTCGCGTATCTGCGCGCTCGGCTGGAGCCCCGGCTCGACCACCGGCGCCAGCTCCCGGGCGAGCAGCCCGAACTGCCCCCGCGCCTCGACCCGTCGGAGGTGGACTGGCCGGCCTTTCTGACCCGCGCCGAGCAGCGCCCGGGCGGGCTGAGCCGCAACCTGGACCCCGAGGGCCTGGCGCGCCTGCTCGGCAACGACCTGGACGACGACCAGCTCATGCTGGTGCTGAATGCGCTCAGACGCGCGGACTATCCGGGCCTGCCCGAGCTGGTGGTGCGTAACCTGACCCGGCGTGGCAGCCAGAGCTTCGGCTCGCTGCGCGTACACGCCGAGCTGACCCTGGCGCAGCTGCAGGAGTGCGCCCGGCTGCTGCCCGCGCTGCTCGATCAAGGCGGCTTCGTGCAGGCCTGGGTGGCGCGGCTGGCTGCTCCGGACCACGCGGACTGGCGTCACGACGTGGCTGCGCGCGGGCAGTGGCTGGAGCGTCTGCTGGCGTTCACGCGCGGGCTGTCGACGAACTTCTCGTCGCTCAAGGCCCAGGTGCTGCACCAGCAGCTGGTTCACGACCACGCCCTGGGCGTCCACGATCGCGAGCTGTTCCTGGAGTACCTGAGCCTGCCACGCCAGGGCGCGCTGCGCTCGGACGCCTTCACCAATCAGCACCGCGGCCGGCTGGTGCAGCCCGACCAGGACCATGGCACCGGCCTGCCGCCCATCGGCGATGACCAGGCCTTGCTGCGGGCCTACCTCGACGTGCTGCTGCGAGACGCCGACGGCTGGGACGCCTACGCCGCCTACCTCGACAGCGACGCCCTGCGCCGCATCTTCGCCGAGACCAAGCTGCTGCACGGCGTGGGCGACGGCGAGCGCTGGTACGCGCTGCTGGACGACCCCGAGGCCCTGGCCGCGCTCAAGGACCGGGTCGAGATCCGCTTCGCCGCCGGCAGTCGCGCGCGCTTTGCGCCCGACGACAGCGTGAGCCTGGAGGTCGACCTCAAGAACGTGGGCTCGCTGCTGGTGCGCGTGTTCGAGCTGGACACCTTCACGGCCTACGCCGACCGGGGCCGGGAGATCGACATCGACGTGGTGCTCGACGGCCTGCTGCCCAACGACGAGCAGCTGCATCCCATCGACGCGCCGCCCCTGCGCCGCGTGCGCCGGCGCTTCGAGTTCCCCGAGCTGACGGGCGCCGGCGTGTGGGTGCTGGAGTTCGTGGGCAACGGCGTGGCCAGCCGCGCCCTGATCCACAAGGGCCGCCTGTCCCTGCTGACGCGCATCTCCGCCGCGGGGCACGTGCTGCGCGTGCTCGACGACGACGGCCAGCACCTGCCGGACGCGCGCGTGTGGTTCGGCCGCGACGAGTTCCTGCCGGACAGCCAGGGCGAGGTGCTGATCCCCTTCTCGCACGACTCCCCCGGCCTCAAGCCGCTGGTGCTGCGTCACGGCGAGCGCGCGTCGCTCGCCCAGCTCGACCACGTGGAGGAGAGCTATAGCCTGCGCGCCGCCGTGTTCGTTGAGCGCGAGAGCCTGCTGCCGCGCGCCACGGCCCGCGTCGTCGTGCGCCCGCAGCTCCTGCTCGACAACGTCGTCGTCTCGCTCAGCTTGCTGGACGATGTGCTGCTGGTGGTGGAGGCCACCGACTTCGAGGGCACCACCACGCGCCAGGAGCTGCGCGACCTCGAGCTGGACGACGGCACCGATCTGGTGCACGAGATCAGCGTGCCCGAGCGGCTCTCGCTGCTCACGGTCCAGCTCACCGGCCGCGTCACGAACCTGGCCTGGGATGAGCAGCAAGACGTGGCCGCGACCGAGGTGCGCTTTCCCATCGCGGCCATCGTGCCCACCACCGCGGTGGAGGCGGCGCTGCTGGGACGCACCAGCGAGGGTTACGTGCTCGACGTGCTCGGGCGCAGCGGCGAAGCCCTGGCGGGCCACGCCCTCCAGCTCTCGTTCCAGCACGCCCTGGCGTCCGAGCCCCACAGCATCTGGCTGCGCACGGACGATCACGGCCGCGTGGTCCTGGGTGAGCTGCCCGAGATCGAGTCGCTGCGGCTGCACGACGTGGTCACCGGGCACGACACCTGGAACCTGATGCCCGACCGCGTGCAGTGGCCCGAGCGCGTGCACCTGGCTCACGAGGAGCTGCTGCGCCTGCCCTGGCCGGTCGATGAGCTGCGGCTGCAGCGCGCGCACGTCAGCCTGCTCGAGCTGCGCGGGGCGCACGTGCTGGCCGACCACTTCGAGCGGCTCGAGCTGTCCCACGGCTTGCTGGTGGCGCGCGATCTGCCTGTGGGCAGCTATCGCATGCTGCTGCGTCCGCCCGGGCTCTGGCACGAGCTCACGCTGGAGGTGTTGCCGGGGACGCGTCGCGGCGGCTGGATCGTTGGCAGCGAGCGCGCCCTGCCGGCCCAGGGCACCGGGCGGCTGCAGATCACGCAGCTCAGCACAGACAGCGACGTCCTGACGTTGCGCCTGGAGAACGCAACCGAGAGCACCCGCGTGCACGTGACGTCCTCGCGCTGGCTGCCGGCCTTCGATCCCTTCGAGTTGCTCCGGGCCCAGGGCAGTCTGGTCCCCCTGGGCGTGGACCTGCCCCGCGGCGAGAGCCTCTACGCCCCGTCGCGCGCGCTCTCTGACGAGGAACGCTACGTGCTGGAGCGGCGCCAGGCCCAGGCCTTCCCGGGCAACATGCTGGATCGCCCCACGCTGCTGCTCAACCCGTGGGCCCTGGCGACGAGTACGACGGACTTCAACGCCTTGGGCGCCAACAGCGTCATCGGCGTGGGCGTGGGCGGGGGCGGCTCCAGGTTGAGTGGCCGTGGGATGGCGAGCGGCAGGCCTCAGGGCCCGAACTCCGCCGGCGGCTTTCCCGACCTCTCGTTCCTGCCCGAGCCCGCACGCACCCTGACCAACCTGCGCCCCGACGCGGACGGCGTGCTGCGCGTGCCGCTCGCGGACCTGGGTCCCGGGCACCTGGTGCAGGTGCTGGCGATCGATGGGCAGCAGACGCTGCAGCGCTCGCTGAGCCTGCCCGAGCACGCGCTGGAGCCCGAGGATCTGCGCCTCGCCGTGCCCTTCAGCGAGGGCCGCACGGTCACCGAGCAGCGTCGCATCGACGTGCTGGCGCCGGGCGAACGCGCGGTCTTCGAGGACGTGAGCACCAGCGCGGTCGAGGTCATCGACACCCTGGCCGGCGCCTTCAGCCTGCTGTCCGCCCTGGGCGACAGCGACGGCTTGGCGCCCTTCGAACCGCTCACGCGTTGGCCGCAGCTCTCGCGCGAGGAGCAGCTGGCCTTCTACGACGAGCACGCCTGCCACGAGCTGCACCTGTTCCTGCACCACAAGGACCCGGCCTTCTTCGACGAGGTGGTGCGTCCGTACCTCACCAACAAGCGCGCGCTCAGCTTCGTGGATCGTTGGCTGCTGGAGCAGGATCTGTCGGCCTTCGCGGAGCCCTGGGCCTTCGGCCAGCTCAACGTGGCGGAGCGCATTCTGCTGGCGCAGCGCCTGCCCGAGCTGGCATCGACGGTGGAGCGCGAGTTGTCCGACAGCCTGGCGTTGCGAGCGCCCGATCCCGCCGCCGAGCGTCGGCGCTTTGAGACCGCCCTGCACGGCGGCGCACTGCAGGGCGGCAGCGCCGTGGCGGCGGCCCTGGAGCTGGGCCGAGGGCTGCTCACCGGGCGTGGCAAGAAGCCGACGAGCTCGCATGGCGGGCACTCCCGCGCGCCGGGCGACTCAGCCCCCAGTGGCGGCACCGTGCCTCCGCCCACCAACCCGGCCGGCGCGGCTGCACCGGGTCCCCGCGTCGATGAAGTCCTCGAGAGCACCGTCGCGGCGGACGCCGCCCGTCGCGCGCTGGTTCGCCGCCAGCTCTGGTCCGGCCCGGGCGACACGCGGCTCTACGTCGAGCACGACTACTGGCATCGACGTCAGCACGAGATGGACGCGACCCTGGTGCGTCCCAACGGCTTCTGGCTCGAGCTGGCCGCCACCCGCGGCGCGCGCCCGTTCGTGTCGGCGCGCCTGGGCGAGGCCACGAGCCACGTGAACGAGATGCTGCTGGCCTTGGCGCTGTTGGACCTGCCCTTCGAGGCGGCCGAGCACCTCACCACGCTCGACGATCAGCGCTTCAGCCTGGAGGCCGGCGGTCCGCTGTTGCTGGTGCGCCGGGAGATCACGGACGCGCCCCGCGCGCAGGCTGCTCCGCCCGTGTTGGTGAGCCAGGGCGTCTTCCGCCTGGACGACCGCCGTCGCTGGGTCAACGGTCGCTACGTCGACCGCTTCGTCACGGACGAGTACGTGGCCGGCGCGGTCTACGGCTGCCAGGTCGTGGTCACCAACCCGACCTCCGCGCAGCTCGAGCTGGAGCTGCTGCTGCAGGTGCCCGAGGGCGCCGTGCCCGTGTACGGCGGCTTGCCGACACGCGGGCTCGACCTCTCGCTGGCGGCCTACGCCACCCAGCGCCACGAGCTGCTGTTCTACTTCCCGCGGGCCGGCAGCTTCCGGCACTACCCGGCCCAGGTGGCCCTGGACGGCGAGCATCTCACGGCGGGCGAGTTCGCCACGCGCCGCGTGGTCGACCAGCCCAGCGTGACCGACACCGACTCCTGGGAGTTCATCTCGCAGCAGGCGGACGCCGCGACGCTGTGGGCCTTCCTGGACGACGCCAACCTGGCCACGCTCGACCTGGAGCGCATGGCCTGGCGCATGGGGGAGCGGGCCTTCTTCGATCAGGCCGTGGCCTGGATGCGGCGGCGTCAGGTGCAGGCGCCGACGCTGTGGGCCTACGCCTTGCAGCACGAGGACGCGGACGCGGCGCGAGCCTACCTGCAGGGCCAGCTCGGCTTCGTGTCGCGCTGCGGGCCCTCGCTGCGCTCGCCGTTGCTGGCTATCGATGAGCACGAGCGCCGGCTGTACGAGCACGTCGAGCTCATGCCCCACGTGAACCAGCGCGTGCACGCCGTGCGCGGGCGCCACGAGCTGCTCAACAGCGAGCTGGCCGGGCAATGGCGCGCGCTGCTGGAGCTGCTCGTGTCGCGGCCGCAGCTCAGTGACGCCGACTGGATGGCGGTGACGTACTACCTGTTGCTGCAGGGGCGCACCGCCGAGGCCGTGGAGGCCTACGCGCGGGTGTCGCCCGCGAGCGTCACCACGCCCATGACCTACGACGCCCTGGGAGCCTGGCTGGCCATGTCGCGCGGGGCGCCGGCCGAGGCGCGGGCCCTGGCCGAGATCTGGGCCGACCACCCCGTACCACGCTGGCGCGCGCGCTTCGCCCAGATCCTGGAGCACGTGGCCGAGGCCACCGGGCACGCGGCGCAGACCTCCGAGGGCGACGACGGCGCCCGCGTGGACGAGTACGAGCGGCCCTGGCTCGAGCTCGAGCTGAGCGACGGCCGTATCGAGCTGCGCCACGAGCAGCTCACCTCGGTGGAGCTGCGCTACACGCCCATGGACGTGGAGCTGCTCTTCTCCACGCGGCCCTTCGTGGAGCGCTCCGATGACGGCTCCAGCCTGGTGCGCCCGGCGCGGGTCGATCAGTTGCCGCTCGATCCGGACGGCTCCACCCGGGTGGAGTTGCCGGCCCGCTTTGCCAACAGCAATGTGCTGATCGAGGCGCGCGCCCGGGGGCTGGTGCGGCGCCAGGCCCACTACGCCCACAACCTGTCCGTGGCCCTGTTCGCGTCCCAGGGCGAGCTGCGGGTGACCCGCGCCAGCACGGGCGAACTGCTCCCGGCGGCCTACGTGAAGGTCTACGCCCGCGATGGCAACGGCCGCGCGCGCTTCCACAAGGACGGCTACACCGACCTGCGCGGGCGCTTCGACTACGCCTCGATCACCGCCAGCGACGTGCCCGACCCCGAGCGCTTCGCCCTGCTGGTCATGAGCACCAGCGACGGCGCGGTCATCCGCGAGGTCGACCCGCCGGCTCGTTGAGGCGGCCAGCGCTCCTCAACGCAGCTGCAGGCGATCCACGAACAGCGTGGCCCGCGGGGCGCCGTCGAGGGCCGACAGCTCCAGCACCAGCAGCACGTCGCGTCGCGCCGGCTGGCCCAGGGCGACGGAGATGTTCTGCCAGGGCTTGCGCTTGGGGGCCTCGCCGCTGAGCAACGTGGGCTCGCCCAGCCAGCGCAGCGCGCCGTCGAACAGGCCCAGGCGCAGGCGCGCCGCGCCGTCGCTGCCGGGCACGCGGGCCACGCGCGCCGTGAGCGTGGCGGTGTCGTCGGGCAGGCTGACTCGCGCCAGCAGACGCATGGGCGTGCGGGCGCCGGGGGCGCGCAGGGCCAGCATGCCCTTGGCGCCCGGGGGCGGCTGGAGGCCGGGCGCGCGCTTGTCGGGCTTGGCCAACCAGCGCGGCGTGTCCGCGCCTGCCGGCGTGATGGCGATGCCGGCGAGATCATCGAGGCTCGCCAGCTCCAGCGCGCGCGGGTTGGTGATGGGCAGCCACTGCGCGAGGTCGGGCAGCTCGAACAGCGCCGCGTGGGCCACGGACTGTGCGGCCTGCTCAGCCTGAACGTCCGCCGCCATGGTGTCGCTCGGGTCCGGGGCCGCGCCCGGGGTCGCGCCTGGGGCCGCGCCCGAGGTCTCGCCTGGGGTCGCGCCCGGAGTCGCTCCGGCGTCGGCGGCTCGGCCAAGCAACGACAGGCTCAGGCCCGCGGGCAGACCACCGTCCTGGTCGGCCAGGCGCACGAACAACTCCGGCGGGCCCTCCGGCGCCTCCACGCCGATCAGCAACCGGTGCCAGCCCGCCGACAGCTTCAGCGACGCTCGCAGGCGCGTCGGTTGCGCGGGGACGTGCTCGTGCAGGTGGGCCACGGCCTGATCGTCGAGCCACGCGCGCACGCCGCCGTCCGCTCCCAGCCAGAGGTAGCCCTGCCAGTCCTGAGCCACGTGCACCTGCGTGGCCAGGTAGCCGAACGTGCGCGCCTTGAGACCGACCAGCGCGCCCAGATCCAGGCGCCCGGAGAGGCCGCTCGCTGCTCGCCAGACCTTGCCGTCCAGGCGCTCTCCGGCGCGGGCAGGGGCCTCGCCCGGCGCCGCGCTCTGCAGCATGCGCTCGCCGTCCTTGTCGGCGTGGGGGCCCGACACGAGCCAGCGCCGCACGAACGGCACCTCGGGCTGGGGCAGGCTGGCGCGCCAGTGCGCCGAGGTGCCGGCCTCGCTCGGCGGGCCGTCCAGCGAGATGTCGAGCGAGCGCGCGCCGCCGGTGTCCCGCACGTGGGCGGCGATGACGTTGTCGCCAGCGCGCAGCGTGCGCAGCACGGACTTGGACAGCGGGAAGGCGCGGTAGCTGTTGCCGCTCCACAGCTCGCCCACGCCGGCCAGCACGCCGTTGATCCAGATGCTGACGGAGTCGTCGTGGATGGCGTGCACGTCCAGCGCCTGACCAGGCGACCAGCGGAAGCTGCGCCGCACCCACAGATCGGAGCCGGTCCAGGGCGTGCGCACCGTCAGGCCCACGGCGCCGTCCGATCCGAAGCCGCCGCGGCCGCGCGCCCAGTCGCCGTCGTCGAAGCCGAGCTTGAGCCAGGACTTGGGCGGCGGCTCGGTGGTGTAGGCCCAGCTGGGCACGTCGGCGCCGTCGTCCGTGATCGTGTGGATGTCGGAGCCGGTGCGGGCGTCGCCGTCGCCGTCGCCGTCGTTCGCGCGGGCGCTCGGCTTGGCGCGGTCGCCAGCGCTCGCGCCGTCGCCGGGCCCGGCGCGCTCTCCGGCTTGCGTCGCGGTCCGGTCGGGAGCCTCGTCAGCGTCTGCATGCGCCGTGGCGCCGCCGCCCGAGATGGTGGCGCGCCGCAGGAACAGCAGCGCCAGGCAGGTGTTGGGCAGCGAGCTCCAGCCGCCGCCGCCCGCCTCGTGAGCCAACAGGTCCAGCGCGCCCAGGCGGTACCACGGCAGCCCGCCGATGGTCTTGCGTCCGCTCAACGCCGCCACGCGCTCGATGCCGTAAAGGTAGTAGTAATGGAACGGGTGGTCGCGCTCGTAGTACGGGAAGCGGTCGCCGGCCAGGCCGTGCGTGCCCGCCGGGCAGCCGCTGCTGGCGAAGCGCTGGTCGAGCCAGCGCCAGGCGCGCTCGATGGCCGCCTGGGCCTTGCGCTGGTGCGCGTCGTAGCTGCCGGCCGCCGCGAGCTGCTCGCGCGCCACGTGCAGGGTCGTGATGCCCGCCGTGGCCATGCCGCCCGATGATGCCGTGTGCAGGTTGGCGCGGTAGTTGAAGCCGCCGTCGGCCTGCTGTCGGGTCAGCGCCCCGTCGATGATCTGCGACCAGAGCTTGGGCGCCGTCTCGTGGCCGTGGCGCGCCGCCACGGCCAGCGCCAGCACGGCAAACTGCGTGTTGGACAGCTCGGGCTCGCGGTCCGGATAGCCCCACTGCTGCCTGCGTTTGTCGAAGTGCTGCTCGAGCCAGCCGGCGAGCCGCGTGATGCGCGCGTCGTGGGCCGGGTCGTGCAGTGAAGCGAGCGCGAAGACGTAGCTGGCCACCGAGTAGGTCTTGAGCAGCGGCAGCTCGTCCAGGTACGAGAGCGCGCGGGTGATGGCCGGGTCATCGGCGCGCAGGCCCGACTTGCGCAGGGTGTAGAGCGCCAGCGCCGTGGTGCCCATGGGGTACTGGATCACGTGGCCGTGGTTGCGGGCCAGCTCGGCGAAGGAGCCGTCGTCGCGCTGAGCGGTGCGCAACACCTCCACGCCCCGGGCGATGGCCGCGTTCACGTCGAGCGAGAGCTGGGCCGTCGCCGGCAGCGCGCAGGCGCACAGCAGCACCAGGACCGGAGCGACGCGCCGCGCGCCCACGCTCACGGCTCCCGCAGGTCGTCGAGCCAGGCCAGCAGCGCCAGGATCTCCTGGCGCTCAAAGGTCCAGAGCAGCCCGTCGGGCATGGCCGACAGGCTGGATCTGCGGCGCTCGTCGATCTCATCGAGGCGCAGCACGCTGGGCTCGGCGCGGTAGGGGTCGTCCTGAATCGAGAGGGTCTCGTCGTCCTCGGCCAGGATGCGTCCCGCCAGCACGCGCCCATTCTTGGTGAACACCAGCTCGCTGGCGTAGCCCTCGGCGATGAGCTCGGACGGCGCGAGCATCTGTGCCAGCAGAGACGCGCTGTCGTGGCGCGTCACGACCTGCTCGAAGGCGGGGCCCGTGCGCCCGCCCACACCCCCGACGCTGTGACACAGGAGGCAGCTCGCCGCCTCGGCCAGCTGGCGCCCGCGCTGGAGCGTTGCGTCATCGGGTGTGCTGCCCGCGGCGTCACCCGCTGTGCTCGCGAGCTGATCCAGCTCGCCGCGGAAGTCCTCCAGCGTCCAGGCCTGCACAAAGCGGCGCGTGGGCCGGTCGCCGTCGTCCTGCGGGGGCGTGTCCGTCTGTGCCACCGCGTCGGTCAGCTCGGCGGCGAGCAGCTCATCCCAGCTCTGCACCACGTGCATGACGCCGTTCATGCGCACCCAGTGCCCGGGGAAGGTGCACACGTAGGGGTGATCGGCGGGAGCGCTCGGCGCGTCGAAGTGGATGCTCTGGGACGTGCCCGGCTGCACCAGGCCCGTGGCGTGCAGCACCGCCGGCAGGTCGGGCACGAAGCCCGCGTCCCAGGCGTCCGGGTCGGCGGCCATGGCCTCGCCCGCCAGGCCCACCTCGGCCAGGGCGCCCGGCGTGGTGAGCACCAGATTGTGCGGCATGACGTCGGTGTTCTCGAGACGCAGCTCGACGGGGTGGCCGGCCACCACCGTGAAGTCGGCGCGGTCGAACAGCAGCGCGTCACGCACGGGGCGCAGCACGATGACCTGGGGGCCGTGGCGGCGTGCGAGGTGGCGCAGGTTGGCCGCGGCGCCGGGCTCCAGGCGCGAGGCCACGTGGTCGGCCAGGGCCAGCAGCGAGCCGCCGGACTCGCCCTGCAGCGATCCCGCGGGGGCGCTGGTCAGCAGGGCGGCCAGGCGCAGGCCCAGGGCCTCGGCCAGGGGGGTGGGCCAGCGCTCGCTGGGCACGCCGCGCAGGGCGGAGACCACGCTGGCCTGCAGCGCGGGGTCGTCGAAGCGCGCCGCCAGCGCGGCCAGGGCCTCGTCCCGGCGCACGCCCAGCTCGGCCAGGCAGCGCACGGCGGCGCGGCGCAGGCGCAGGCCGGGCGAGGCCAGCGCGTGGGTCACGGGCGCGGCCTGGGCGGGGCCGGTGCGCTGCTCCCAGGCCGTGCGGCCCTGGGCGTCGAGCACCTTCAACACGTAGTTGTCCAGGCGCGAGACCCAGGCGCCGTCGCTCTCGCTGCGGTTGTGGATGCGGATGGCGTCCAGGGGCTGCTCGCTGCCCAGGTCGAGCTGCCACCAGGTGTCCGCCCGGTTCTCGATGGTGTGCGTCTGGCCGCCGTCGCCGTAGCGCCCGCTGGTGTTGCCGTCCATGGCGCGCGCGGCCACTCCACCCCAGTTGGTGCTCGACTGCGAGGCCGTGCCGCGGGGCGCGAGGTTGTCGCCGCGCGAGAGCACCTGCACCTCGGCCAGGGTCAGCGTGCGCGCATCGCCCGGCAGATCGATGCGCACGAAGCGGCCGACGATGCCCTGGCGCGAGGCCTCCTCCGCCAGCTCCGGCGGGGGGGCGTCCAGCAGCGGCAGCGCCCGCGCGAAGAGTTCGTTGGCCAGGGACTCATCGTCCACGCGAGGCGCGGCGTCCAGCAGGTCGACCAGCGCGCTCACGGAGGACAGGGCCGCCTGCCAGGCGGGCTGCACCGAGCCGTCGGTGTGCAGGCGCTCCACCGTGGCCAGCTTGCGCGTGCTGGCGCGGCGAGCGTCGCCGGCACGAGCGCGCAGGGCGTCCGCCACGGCGCCGCGCTCAGCGGCGGGCAGGGCGTGCAGCGCGCTGAACAGGTTGCTGAGCAGGTGGTCCACGTGGCCGCCCTCGCGCGCGTCGGCGCGGTCGATGGCCGCCAGCAGCTCGACAGCGGGGGAGCTGTGGCGCGCGTCGGCCAGCCCCCGGGCCGCGGCCAACAGGCCCTCGCGGTCGGTGGCGTGTCGCGCCAGGCGCTCACGGAAGATGGCGGGCCCCGGCCGCGCGCCGTCCAGCTCGTCAGGCGAGAGCCGGGACAGGGCCCAGGCCAGACCCACGGGGTCGTCCGCCGCCAGCGGCTGCCCGCTCGCCAGGGCCGCGCGCCACACCGGCGCCAGCGCGTCCAGCGTCTCCCCCAGGGCGTAGTCGAGGTAGCGGTCGCTGTCCGCGCTCAGAGCCGACAGCGCCAGCTCAGCCGCGCGAGGCTGGTCGAACTCGCTCAGCGCCACCACCGCCGCCAGGCGCACGCGGCTGTCGGCCTCGCCCACACGTGGGGCCAGCAGGTCGAGCACGCGCTCAGTGGAGAGGTGTCGCCGCATGCGCCGCAACACCGTGGTGGCCGCCGCGCGCACACGCGGCTCGGGCGAGACCAGCAGCCGCAGCAGCAACGTCTCGTCGAGCGCCATGTGCTGCTGCTGCAACCAGAGCGCTTCGAGCAGCAGCCGCTCGCGCTCGGCCAGGGGCAGGTCGTGCGCGGCCGGGCCGTCCGTGCGCTCGCCTGCGCCGTCGTCGTTGCCGGCGCTCGCCGGGCTCCGTGCTCCGCGCGGGGCGCCACCCCCGTCCAGCGCCGCCACCCAGGCCCGGGCCGCCGCCACGACCTCGGCGCTGTCGCGCTCGGAGAGCTCGGCGCGCACGCGCTCGCGCACACGGTTCTCCGCGTGGGTGAGCAGGGACACCAGCGCGTCGACCGGCGCGCCGCTGATGTCCGGCGGCAGCGACAGCGGGCGTCCCTTGGCCGTGACGCGGTAAACGCGCCCATGCGTGCCGTCGCGGTTGGGGTCGCGCAGGTGATGCTGCATGTGCCCGATCAGCGGGTTGTGCCAGTCCAGCAGCCAGATGGCGCCGTCGGGTCCGACCTCGAGGTCGACCGGGCGGAAGTTGGGGTCCTTGCTGAACAGCACCGGCTCCTGGGCCTCAGCGCCCTTGCCCGAGCCGTCGCGCAGGATGTGGTCGCGGAACAGACCCTGGAAGCCGATCACGTTGGCGATCAGGTAGTCGCCCTGCATGTCGTCGGGCAGGTGCGCGCTGGACACGATCTCGGTGGCGCCCGCCGGCCGGCTGCGCTGCTGGAAGAAGGGGAAGTAGCCCTTGTGCTTGGCGGGGTGATCCACGCG
>QNBX01000008.1 GCA_003644265.1 Planctomycetota bacterium | reverse complement strand
GCGGGTGCGGGTGTAGGTTCAGGTGCAGGCGCGAGGGCCGGGGCCGGGGCGGCGCGCACGCCCGCGGGCGGCGCTCGCAAGCCAGGCGCCGCGTCCCGAGCGGCAGCTCAGCCCGAGCGCCGACGCGGCCGGCAGCCACTCAGCTTCAACTCCAAGCCGGTCAAGCGCGGGCTGCTGCACATCGACTTGTCGCAGATCTCGGCCACGGCCAAGGTGCTGCTCAGCGTCGCCTTGCTGCTGCTGGCGGCCGGCCTGGCCTGGGGGCTGTCAGAGCTGGTGGCCCTGGGCTGAATGCGGGCTGCGTGAACGCACGCTCGCTGAGCGCGGACGCCATGAGCGCGCACTCAGCCTGACGAGCCCGCGCGCTCCAGCGTGGCGCGCCAGCACTGCACCAGGGCCTCGGCGGAGGCCTCCCAGGACCAGCGCGCCGCCAGGGCGCGGCCGCGGCTCAGCCGGGCCTCGCGCTCGGGGCCGGGGCGCACGGCCTCGCACACCGCCGCCGCGAGCGCCGCGCGGTCATCGGGTGCCACCATCCAGGCGGCGTCCCCCCCCACCTCAGGCAGGGCGCCGGCCGAGACCGCCACCACCGGCACGCCCAGGGTCTGGGCGTCCACCACAGGGATGGCGAAGCCCTCGCTTCGGCCCAGGGACAACAGCGCCTCGGCGCCGCACAGGGCCGCGGCCAGCTCGTCGTCGGCCAAGACTCCAACCAGGCGCACGGCCGGGGCCAGGCCCAGGCGCTCGGCGCGGCGCGTCACCGTGAGCGCCGTCTCGGGGTCAGCGCGCCCGGCCAGCACCAGCGCCAGGTCAGAGCCTTCTCCAACGGAGCCCTGCGTCCCGGCGCGCAGCTCGGCCAGCAGCTCCAGCGCCTGCCCCACGCGCTTGTGCCCGGCCAGCGGACCGATCGTCAGCAGGTAGCGGCAGTTGAGCCCGGCGCGCCTCCGAAAGGCCGCCAGCGCATCGGTGTCCGTGACCGGCGCCAGGCCGGGGGTGGGCGCGTTGGGAACCACGCTCAGCGCGTCTGGGCCAGCCAACCCGCGCGAGCGCAGCTCAGCGGCCGTGCTCTGGGAGACCGCGACCAGCCGGGCCGCGCGCTTCAGGTTGGCGCCCAGCAGGTAGCGGGCCCAGAGGCGCCGGGCGAGGCTGGTGTGAGCGCCTGGATGCAGAAAGCGCAGGTCGTGCAGGGTCAGCAGCTGCGGCGTGGCGCCTACGCGCGCCAGGGGCAAGGCGGCCGCGTGGAACAGATCGGCGCCCTGCTGCCGCAGCAGCGTGTCGAGGCGCGGGCCGACGCGCAGCCGCCCCCAGGGCGAGTGCGTGTCGGACCACGGGTGACAGGGCAGGCCAGGCAGTGGGTCGAGCCCCGGGCGCACCAGGTAGAGCGTGGTCACGTCTGTGCGGGCGGCCAGGGCAGCGCCCAGACCGGCCAGTCGCGTGGCGGCGCCCGAGGGCAGGCCGTCCAGGGTCGTGGCGTCGAGCACGACCTTCACGCCAGCTGCTCGTACAGTGCGCACGTGGCCCGGGCCAGCGCCGCCGGCGAACGGCGCGCGGCCTGCAGTCGTCCCGCGGCCCGCTGCCGTGCGCGCAACGCCCCGTCGTTCAGCAGCGCGTCCAGTGCCTGACTCAGGGCCTCGGGATCGCCGCCGTCCACGCGCAGAGCGGCCTCGCCCACGGCCTCATCCACGGGGCCCTGACGAGCGGCCAGCACGGGCACGCCCGCGGCCATGGCTTCCAGCGGCGTCAGGCCGAAGCCCTCCAGCAGAGCGGGCGCCGCCAGCACCCGCGCGCCGCGCACCAGACTGGGCAGCAACGCGTCGGGCACGAAGCCGGGACAGAGCACGCGGGCGCCCGGACGCGCGAGCTGCTCTCTCAGGGCGGAGCTGGCGTCGCCGTCGGGGCCCGCCAGCACCAGCGCCGCGGGGCGTCCCTCGCAGGGCAGCGCGCGCCAGGCCGCGATCAACATCGCCAGGTTCTTCTTGTGGCGCAGGCGCCCGAGGGCCAGCACGTAGTCGCCCGGGTCGGGGATGCCCCGGGCCGCCAGCTCCACCCGGGCGGCCCGGTCATCCGGCGCGTCTTCGCTGAAGCGCGGATCGACAGCGTGAGGCATGACCACCAGCCGCTCGGCGCACGCGGGAAACAGAGCGCGCGCCTGACTGGCCGTGCGCTCGCTGGGACACACCAGGCGCGCGGCGCGCCGTGCCGAGAGCCAGGTCGCGACGCGGTGGCGCAGGCTGCGATCGCCGGGCGCCCCCGGCTCGGCCCAGGGCAGCTCGTGCAGCGTGGCGATCATGGGCACCTGCACACGCGCGGGCGCCGCTGCCACCGGCAGGTGCAGCAGCGCGGGGCCGAGCCGGTTGACCTGCCGCGCCAGCTGCATGTAGCGCCAGGAGGCGCCGCCCCGCCCCTCGTGGTGCACCACGCGCGCGTGCCCGGCCCAGCGCGGCGGCAGCTGCTCGCCACCCATCAGGTGCAGCTCGAGCGCGGGCGCGTGGGCCAGCAGCGCGTCGATCAGGACGGCCTGCGCGCGCTCGACACCCGTGGGCTGCGACGTGCTCTGGATCGAGACGTCGAGCGCGATCCTCAATGGCCGGGCCCGTGGTCCTCGGCCTGGTGACCATGCCAGCGGTGGAAGTACGGATCGGGTCCGTCGAAGGTCGGGCGCCGCTCCAGCGCCTTGCCGTCCAACTCCTCGAAGGCCTCGAATCCCATGGGGCCGTCGGCGCCGTAGTCGGCGTCCGTGCCGAGGCGGATGGGGCTGCTCCAGCCCAGCTCGCCGTCCGTGGTGTAGACGCGCACGTAGGCGTAGCGGCTGCCCGTGGCCGGCACCGCCAGCTCCACCGGGTCGAAGTGATGGCTGGCGCTGCGCCCGGACAGGGGCACCGTGCGCACCACCTCGCCGTCGATCAGCAGCTCCACGTGGGAGAGCTCGCGGTCGAACAGCTCGACGGCCAGCTGCAGGCCCGAGGTGGGACCCGCCGGCGCGCGCCCCGCGTGTCCCATGGCGACGCCGTTCCACTCGGTCCACAGGGACATGCGGCAGGTCGAGGCGAAGGTGCGTCGATCGTGCAGGGCCTCGAAGACCTCGCCGCGGGTCAGGCCCGTGGTCCAGGCGCCGGCGAACGAACCGTAGCTGGACTGATGGTCGGAGCTGGCCACGAAGCCGAAGTGCAGCCCGCCGTCCAGCCCGCCGCGCGCCATGCGGCGGCCGTAGGGCACGTCCAGCGCGCGCGGCCCGCCGATCATCTCGGAGGCGCCGCGGTAGCCCTGGAAGATCTCGACCAGGCGATCGTGGGCCGGGTCAAAGGAGAGCCAGTCGAGCAGCGAGAGCGCGTTGCCGAACATGCCGGCGGTGGTGTGCGGAATGGTGATGACGTCCAGGCCCTCGAGCTGCGGCCAGAGCTCCATGATCACGTCGGCGCGGCCCTGGTCGCGCGGCGGGTGGTACTGGTTGCGGTAGCCCACGATGGGCAGCTCGCCCGCGCCGCCGATGACGTTGCGATGCCCGGTGAGGTTGTCGCTGCGCTCGTAGGCGCGCAGGTTGACCATGCGCCCGGGCGCGTTCCAGGCCTCCATCAGCCCCAGGTTGCGCCACCAGTCCCAGGCCGTCATGTGCTCAAAGTGATCGGTGACCGCCATGAACTGCAGCCCGCCCGCGTCAAAGGCGTAGCGCGCAGCGTCGGTGAAGGGGCCGTCCCAGTTGCTGCTGCAGCGCGACAGGTCGGTGTGACGGTGCAGGTCGCCCAGCGCCAGGTGCAGCGTGCGACCGTCGGAGAGCGTGCGCTGCACGCGCGGCGGCTGATCGGCGGGCGAGGGCTGGCGCCACGACGGCGCCTCGCGCCACGGGCCCACGGGCAACACCCCCGCGGGCTGCCCCTTGCCCACGAGCTGGGCTGAGACGCGCGGCGCGGCCAGCGTGATGGGCTGCCACCACATGACCGCATCGGTCATGACCTGCTCCTGGCCCAGCCAGCCCGGGCTGCGCTCGCGCCCGTCGCCCGCGGTGGCGAAGGCCGCGCCGCCCTTGGGCAAGGCCCCGAACACGATCGGCATGTCGGAGCGCCCGTTGGAGTCGGGCATGCCCTGGTGATGGCTGCCGCGCAGCAACCACTGCATGCCGTCGTAACGACTCAGGTACGTGAACCAGATGGACGAGCGCCAGCCCGTGCCGCCGCCGCCGCGCTGCTGCTCCAGGTCGGCGTAGCCCTCCGACTCGACGTCCCCGAGGTCGGGCGGCAGGGGCAGACCGCGGAAGCCCAGCAGCAGATTGCCCGAGCCGTCCACGTGGATCACGGGCTTCTCGCAGGCCCGGGCCAGGCTGGCGTTGGGCTTGAAGCCTTGCATGAAGGGCTCATCGAGCCGGGCGACACGACCGCCCTCCACTGCCAGGATCTCGATCGTACGCTCGAAGTGCAGCGCCTCCTCGACCTTGTTGACCGAGCCCTCGCGGCCCCAGTTCTCCGAGCCCACTTCGAAGGCCACGTAGAGCCGCTCGCCCGCCACGGCCAACGACGCGTGGGCCTCGAAGCGCGGGGAGTCTGTCAGGCGCATCCGCTCGCTCACGCGCGGGCCCTGGGCGCCCACGTTCAGCCGCGCCAACAGCACGTCGTAGTCGCCATCGACGGCCTGGTCCCAGGCCACGGCAAAGCGCCCGGGGCCGACCGCAACCAGCGCGGGCGACCAGTTGCTGAAGCCGTGGTCGGAGACGTCCACGGGCTCGCTCCAACCTCCGTTGGGCGCGGACGAGCGGGCCTGCACGCGCAGCTCGCCGTGCTCGAGCAGGGTGTTCACGAGCAGCAGGCCGCCCTCCGTGTCCGCCGCCAGCAGCGGCTGCAGCAGACGCGCACCCGGCCGCGAGACGACGTCGCGGGCCGGACCGAGGGGGCTCAGCCCGCCGCTCTCGAGGTCGTGGGCATAGAGCCGCTGACGCAGGGCGAAGCCGTCACCGACCTGCTCGCTCCAGAGCACGCGCACCTGACCGGCGGCGTCGCGTGCCAGCGCCGTGCCGTAGATGTGGGCCTGGGCGCGATGCACCAGCAGCGGCTCCTGCTCCGAACCCAGCAGCGAGAGCACCACGCCGTCGCTGGTGCCGTCCCACGACTGCATGGCGAGCCAGACGTGCCCGCCGGCCAGCGCCATGATCGAGGGGCGATCCTGCCCGCGGTCATCGCTGGGCCAGGGCACGGGAGGCCGCACGACCGCCGTGGGCATGCGCGTACCGCCCTCGGCCAGGAGCGCGGGGCTGTCGTCGCTGCCGTCGTCGGGTTGGCAAGCCAGGGCCAGGACCAGCGGGGCGACAAGCAGCAGGGGGAGGGCGGCGCGCATGGCGGAGAGTCTAACCGGGGTGAACGCAGGTCCGGACTATGCCAGGACCGCTTGATAGACGCGGCTCAGGCCCTCGGCGTGAGACGCCCAGGTCAGGCCGGCGACGCGGGCCGGAGCGGCGTTCGATAGCACGGCGCGCAGGCTCGCGTCGCGCAGCAGCTCCGAGAGACCGCGCTCCAGCGAGCTCGGGTCGGTCGGATCGATGCACAGCGCCGCGTCCCCGCCCAGGTCGCCCATGGGGGTGCCGCGCGACGTGAGCACCGCGCGGCCCAGGGCCATGGCCTCCAGGGCGGGCAGGCCATAGCCTTCCGCCAGGGACGGGTAGGCCACCACGTCGGCCCGGCGCATCAGGGCCGCGAGGTCCGGCTCCGAGACCTCGCCCGCCGCCGCTACCCGCGCCTCGCCGCGCTCGTCGCGCAGGCAGGCGCGATCCAGCAGGACGCGCTCCAACTCGGGGCAACCCCAGCCCGCGGGCCCCACCAGCAGCAGTCGGGCCCCGAGCCCGACCGGCAGCCGCATGAAGGCGTGCAGCAAGGCCAGCTGGTTCTTGCGCGGCTCACGGGTACCGGGCACCAGCACCAACAGCTCGTCGCCTGAGCGACGCGGCAGGCCCGCGCGCGCCATCACGGCCGCCACCCGCTGCTCGTCATCCGGCTCAGGGCGAGGGCTCACGTGGTCCAGGCCCAGGGGCAGCACCACCAGGCGCTCAGGCTCCACCAGCCCCAGCCGCAGAGCGTCGTCGGCCACGCGCGTGTGAGGCACCACCACGGCGGCGGCCTCGGCGGCGCGCGCGAACAGGCGCGGGCCCACGCGCTCGGCGAAGCCCGGATCGTGCCAACCCCTGCCGGCCCCTTCGCGCGGCGCTCCCGCGGCGCTCGCGGCGGCTCCGCCGCTCGTGCTGACGCGCGACGCGACGCCCTGACTCGGCCCCAGGAACAGCAGGTCGTGCACAAACAGCACCTGCGCCGCACGACGCACGGGCGGAAAGACCAGATCGGTGTGCTGGAAGACATCCAAGCGCCCCATCAGCGTCTCCACCGAGAAGCCCAGCGGAGCCATCCACGCGGCCAGCCGTCCCGGCAAGCGCGGAGCCACCACGTCCGGCAGATCGGCGCCGTAGCGCGGGCGCGCCCAGCTGGCGCCGAACCCGCGCACGGTCAGTTCGGGCCGGTCGCGGAGGGCCAGATAGCACTGACGCGCGGCGCGGGCCACGCCGGTTGTGCTGAGCAACGCGGGCCGCAGATCCACGCCCACGATCACGGCGGGGGCTCGCTGCAGGCCGACTCGCGCGCGCCCATGCCAGCTCCCCTGGGCACGTCAGCGGCATCGAGGACATCGGGAGCCCCGGCCTCGCCGCCCAACTCCAGCGGCAGCACACCGGCCAGCAACGCGCCCAGCGCGCCGACGGCCACCCCCACCAGGACGCGTAGGGCGGAGGCATCGCCCGGCAGCAGGCCCAGCAGCCAGGCCAGCGCCGCCGCCGCTGCCGCTGCGGCCGCCACGGGTCGCAGCAGCAGCGAGAGCTCCGGGCGCACACCGGCCAGCCGTCGACCGGCCCACATCGCCAGCAGCAGCACCCAGGCTTCGGTGGCCACGGTGGTGGCCGCCGCTCCCAGCATGCCGTAGCGCGGGATGGCCCACAGGTTGGCCAGCACATTGAAGGCGGCCGCCGAGCCCGACAGGTACATCATGGCGCGCTGGTTGCCCGACGACAGCAGCGCGAGCACGTGCGGGTAGGCGCAGAACACCAGCACCACCGCGGCAAACAGCAGCGCCATCGTGTCGGCCGCCGAGGCGTAGCCGGCGGGGTACACCAAGGCCATGATCTCGTGCCGCAGCTGGGGCACCGTGACCGTCACCAGCAGGCCCAGGCTGAACAGCAGTCGCAAGCTGCGTTGATGAAACGGCAGCAACGCCGCGGGCCCCTTGGCCCAGAGCCGGGAGTAGACCGGAAACACGACCTGACTGAAGAGCACCGGCACCATCAGCGCGAAGGTCATGATGGCGTATGCGGCGCGATAGCGACCCACCTCGAGCTCGCCCCGCAAGGGGCGCAGCATGGCCGTATCGATGAAGAAGTAGACCGACGCCAGCGACATGGACACACCCGCCGGCCAGGCCTCGTGCCAGAGCGCCGCGAGCGCCGCGCGCCCCCCGTCAAAGCGGATCCGCACGCGGCGCCGGGCCCATGCGTAGGACAGCGCGCTCGTCACGACGGGACCCACCGCGAACGCCACCAGGTAGGCCGCCGGCTCGGTCACGTCCGCCAGCAGCAGCGCCGCCGTGGCCAGCATCCAGCCGCTCTGGCCGGCCACGTTGGCGCGCACCGCCCACTTGAAGTCCATGTCCACGTGGAAGATGGCCGCGGTGCCGCCCGGCGAGTAGCAGAGCAGGTGCAAGGCCGCCACGGCCAGCAGCGCGAGCCGCAGCCCCCAGCCCTCGAAGACCATGGCCACGCCCAGCAACAGTGCCACGCCCACGACCCCCACCGCCAGCTTGAGCAGCACCAGCGAGCCCAGCAGGACACCGGCCTCGGCGCGCCGACGGCTGGCCTCGCGCACGACGATGGTGCCGGCCCCGAAGTCGATCACGTTCGCCAGCAGCTGGTACAGCGACAGGTGGAAGGCGAAGATGCCGAAGGCCTCACCCGACAGGTGCCGAGGCAGGAGCAAGGCCGTGATGACGAACGCCAGCGTCGACGTGATCAAGCGCCCGGCGATCTGCCCGACGGCGTTGCTGGCGACGCGACGACTGAGGCTCATGCGATGAGCGTCTCGCCCCGACCCCTCGCGCTGCAAGGGCCGCGTCCCCAGACGGGAGGCCTGCGGTGATCGCCGTGCTGTTGGCCGCGGGCGCCGGACGTCGCATCGGCGGCTGCAAGGCCCTGCTCGAGCTGGGCGGCCACACCGCGCTGGCCCGCAGCATGGAGCTGCTGCGCGCGGGCGGCGCCACGGGCCTGCGCGTGGTGCTCGGGCACCAGGCAGACGAGGTCCAGCGCCGCGTCGACCTGTCGGGCTGCGAGGTCAGCGTCAATCCGGACCCGGACCGCGGCCAGACCAGCTCGTTGAAGCTGGGGCTCGGCGCCGGACCGCTGCCCGGCGGCGCCTGCCTGCTGCACACCGTCGACCATCCGCTGGCGCGCGCCGAGGACGTGGCCGCGCTGCTCAGCGCCTGGGGGCTGCGCGCGCCCGGCATCCAGATCGTAGCGCCCAGCGTGGTCGGCCGGCGCGGTCACCCTGTGGTGCTGGGCGCCGCAGCGGTGCAGGAGCTGCTGGCCCTGAGCGACGATCAGCCCGCCCATCTGGTGATCCGCCGCGACCCCGCTCGCATCCAGCATGTGCTGCGGGCTGCGCCCTGGCTGGTGCGTGACATCGATGACGCAGAGGACCTGGCGGCGGCTCGCGCGGAGCTGGCGCGGCGCGAGCGTCCGTGAGCGCCCGACGTCAGCCGACGAGCAGCACCTGCACGCGATTCCGGATCTCGTCCCGCACCGAACGGAAGGCCTTCTTGACCTCGGCGTCGCTGCCGGTGGCGGCGGCGGGATCGGTCAGCGGCCAGTGGATCTGGGTGGCCTTCTTCTTGAGGTTGTTTGGCAGCGGATCGGAGTCAGAGCTGAGCGTGACGATCGTGTCGATCTTGGCCACCGGCACGTCGTCGTAGGTCCGCACCGTCTGCTCGGAGATGTCGATGCCCACCTCGCCCATCACGTCCACGGCCTTGTCGTTCATGCCATTGGGCTCAACGCCGGCGCTGTAGATGCGAATGCCGCTGTTGGCCATGCTCCGGGCGAAGCCTTCGGCCATCTGGCTGCGTGAGTCATTGCCCTTGCACACGAAGAGGAAGTTCTTCGGCTTGGCCATCGTTCGGGCGGCTCCGTCGCGGTCGGGATGCTCCGGTCACAGACCGGGTAAGTCGATCGCCCAGAGTAGCAGATTCCATTCGTAGGGCCAAGCTCCGGCCGTCCCTGTGCGCAGGCCCTGTCAGCCGTCCTCGCCCTCCCCGAAGGCCCGCGCGAAGAACTCAACGGCCTGCGAGAGGCTGCGCGTGATGACCGCCACGGGATAGGTCCGGACGTCCGGTTGATTGAGGGTCCCGCGCACCTCCACCTGCACCAGCAGGTTGTTCTGGAGGAAGCCGATCACGTCGCCCAGGGCCCCGTCGAGGCTGCGCACCAGGACGAGCTCGAGCGAGATGCGACCGTTCTGGTCGATCCAACCCGTTCCGGTCAGGCCCAGGGAGCCCAGGTCGACGGCCAGCGTCTCCAGGTTCAGGTGGCCCTGCTTGATGTTGAACTCGGCTCCCAGCCGCTGGTCTTCGCGCAGCTCCCCGCCATCCACCGCGGCGCGCCGGAAGATGGACGTGATCAGGTTGCTCTCCATGAACTGACCGGAGAAGACGCGGAAGCTGCCCTTGGCCTTGCTGGCCATGATGTCGTCGATCGAGCCGCTGGCCTCAAGCGACCCCGAGAGCCAGCCGGCGAAGTCGTTGCCGCAGGCGCCCAGAGGATGGATCACGTCGTGCGCCGCCTCGATGTCGATGTCCTCGGCCAACAAGTCCAACGAGAAGTGCCCGTCCTCCAGCCCCACATCGCCCGTCGCGCGCACACGGCCGCCGGCCACGGTGGCGCTCACCTCCGCGATGCGCAGCGCATCGTCGCTGACGGTCAGCCGCCCCATGAGGTCGTAGACGTCGATGCGTGGATCGGCCAGCCAGGCGTGCTCGAGGTGGAAACCGCCGCCACCCGAGACGCGCGGGGCCAGACGCTGCTCCGGATCGGATTCCCTGAAGCGCCCACCCGGTGCGCCGAACACGAGCCGTAACGACAAGTCAAACGAGCCGGCGTCCTCGCAATGCAGACCGCTCAGCTGATCCCAGCCCGGCAGCAGCGAGAGGTACGACTGGTGAAAGGCGTTGTCCTCGATGTTGATGCTGATATCGAGGCTGTCCAGGCTCCCGGTGAGGAACACCGAGGCCGAGCCCCCCGGAAACTCCACCCGCGTCGGCTCGATGTTGAGCTGATCGCCGTCGACTTGGAACGTCAGCCGCTCGATGTGCAGCGGGAAGGGCACGCCGGGAGCGTCCAGGTCCGCGTCGCGCAGCTCCCCGCCGAGGGAGGCTCGGTCCGACATGATGCCTACGACGTGCAGGTCGACCCGCCCCAGCGGCGCAAACACCGACGCGATGTCCTCGCCCCAGCCCTCGCCGGCCATGAGCTCCAGCGCAGGCCCCACCAACATGTCGTCCAGCAGCAGCTCGTCGAGCCCGCCGTCGCGGAAGACCATGGTCAGCTTGCCGCCGGTCTCCAGCGGCGTGACGTTGGCGGTGGTGGCCCCGGTCTCCCGGTTGTAGAGCACGTCCACTTCCATGCACGGGTAGCGCATGACCGGCTTGCTCGGAGACCACACCACCACCTCGACGTCGTGAAACAGGACCAGAGGTGGCGGCGGGCCGGCGCCGGCCTGGCCCGGCTCGTCCTCGGGGATCAGGTCGACGATGGCTCCCACCAGATCGACCAGGGCGCGCACCAGGGGCACACCCAGGACGCTGGGCGTCCCGGTGCGAACCTCGACCCGGCCGCCTCGCCCCTCGATGGTCTTGACGTACGCCGGGTACTCGGCGCCCCACTCGAGCGCCAGGTTGATGTTCAGCCGGTCGACCGTGGCCAGCACGGCGCCGTCCTCAGGGTCGATCAGCTTCAGGTCCCTCAGGCCCAGCCGGTTGGGGAGGTCCACGTCGAGCGATCCGAACTGCGCCGTGCGCCCCAGGTTCAGGGCGTCCATCTGCCTGCGCACGAGGTCCTCGACGGCGAGCTCCAGCCCGAGACGCAGCGCCCCCAGCAGCAAGAGCACCACGGCGAAGAACACGAGCAGGCGCACGCAGAGCCTCAGGGCGAGTGGAAGACGAAGTGGCGACGAGGAATCGGAGATTCCACCAACGCTCGCGGACCCAGCTCACCCAGCCCCGGGAAGTACCAACCGTCGCGATAGCCGAACTCGAAGTCGCTGGGTGGAACATCCAGCGGCCCGGCCGCCTCGCCCAGAGGCACCAGCGCGAAGCTGCAATCGTGCATGCCGCTGCGCTCGTCGGCCACGTGGCGCCAGCGCAGACGCACGGCCGAGGGCGGCTCCCCATCGCTCTCGTCGTCGTCAAAGAAGAGGTCCAGCGACCGGCGCGACCACGCATCCACCTCCATGAGACCCTCCAGCTGAACGGAGCCGGCCCAGGCCTCCGACAGCGCGAGCGTGCGCACGCCGTCGGCGCTGATCAGGTCCAGGGTGACGAACTCCAAGGGCAGCATCAGCTCCGTACGCGCCGGCCGCGCCATGACGAGCTGCAGGTGCATGCTGCACAGCGTGCGACCGTCCACCTGGTTCATGTAGCTGCCCTGGCAGCGGGCCTCCATGCGCCAGCCCGGGCCCTCGTCCCCCCAGGACGCGATGGCGCGCTGCACGGGCTCTCCCATCGGCCGATAGTAGGCGCGACGGGGCGCGCTCCAGCAAGCGCCGGTGAGCAGCAGGAGCGAGAACAAGAGCAACCGACGGGATACCATGTGCGCGCTCGAGGGGCCGCATCGTGACCAGCATACCCACCCGCGTGGCAATCCTCTCCCGCACGCCAGGGTCTGCGCAGGTGGCGCGGCTGGCTCAGGCCGTGTCGGCGCAGGGCGGCACGCCGCTGCCCATGCTCTCGGGGGCTGCGCGGCGGGGCGCGGCGGATGTGTGGCTCAGCCGGCTGGGGTCAGGTACGCCCCCCGCGGAGGTCGACCTGCTGGAGACCCGCGGGCTGCGGCCCATGCTCAACGGGCCCCGCTCCCTGCACCTCACCCACGACAAGCCCCTGGCCCTGGCGCGGCTGTCCGCGGCCGGGCTGCCCGTGCCGCCCACCCTGTTGGTCCTGCGCGATGTGCCGCCTGAGCGCGACGCGCTGCCCGGCGAGCGCCTGGTGGTCAAGCCCCCCACCGGCCAGTCAGGGCGCGGGGTGATGGTGGGCCTGCCCCGGGACGAGGCCTTTGCCCGCGCACAGGCCTACGCCGAGCTGTGCGGCCGGGCCCTGGTACAGCCCTGGCTGGGTCAGGGCCTGGATCGGCGCGTGCTGCAGGTGGGCTCACGGGCCGTGGCGGCCATGCAGCGGCGTCCGGGGCCCGACGGACGCGGCAACGTGGCCCAGGGCGGCGAGGCCACGGCGTGGCAGCCGGACGCGAGCCAGCTGAGCCTGGCGCGCCGGGCTCAGCAGACTCTTGGTCTCGACGTGGCCGGCGTCGACCTGCTGGTGCACGCGGGCCGGACGCTGATCCTGGAGGTCAACGCCTGCCCCGGATTCACGGCCATCGAAGCCGTGTGTGGCGAGGACGTGGCGGGTGCCGTGGCCCGGCTGGCCTTGCAGCGCGCAGGCGAGGTTTGATCGCGGGTGCCCTGCGCAGCATCCTGTAGGCATGGCCCTGACCGCGATCATCAGCGACATCCACGGCAACCTGCCCGCCCTGCGCGCGTGCCTCGATGACGCCCGCGCCCGGGGCGCCACACGCTTCTGGTGCCTGGGCGACATCGTGGGCTACGGCGCGCGACCGCTGGAGTGCCTGGCGCTGGTGCGCGAGACCTGCTCGGCGGTCATCAAGGGCAACCACGAGCAGGCGGTGATCGAAGGCCCGATGGGCTTCAACCCCCTGGCGAGCGCGGCCATCCACTGGACGCGGCAGGCGCTGGTCTCCGCCCCGGACGAGCTGGCCGGCGGCCTGGAGTACATCTCCGCCCTTGGCGTTCGCGTCGACGGTGAGCAGGCGGTGCTGGTACACGGATCTCCCAGCCATCCCCTGGACGAGTACCTCTTCCGGGAGGACGCGGTCGAGCACCTGCCACGCGGGCGCGATTTCAGCCCCAAGCTCGTGCGCTGCTTCCAGAAAGTGGACCTGCCCTGCTTCGTGGGACACACCCACGTCCCGGGCGTGATCGACGCCGACATGCACTGGACCGAGCCCATCGACTGCGACGACAACTATGACTCGCGCGGGCTCCCATGCCTGGTGAACGTGGGCTCGGTGGGCCAGCCGCGCGACGGCAACATCGACGCCAGCTACGCGCTGTTCGACGGCCGCGTGGTGACGTTTCGACGCGTGGAATACGACGTGGACCAGGCCGCCCAGGCCATCTTTGATGAGCCCCAGCTGCCGGACATGCTGGGGCAGCGGCTGCTCGAGGGCTGGTAGGCGACGGGCGGGGCCGCCCTGCGTCCCCGACGTGCTTGCCCGATGTCCTCGCCCGATGTCCTCGCCCGATGTCCTCGCCCGATGTCCTCGCCCGATGTCCTCGCCCGACGTCAGCTCAGCAGCGCGCAGAAACCGCTGCGCTCGCCGCCGCGCGTCAGGCGCAGGGCGCCGTGGGCGTGGGCGCGCTCGCTGGGGTCTGCCTCACGGGTGGGCTCCAGCTGGATCACGCCGCGCCGGTGCGCGGTCAGCAGCGCGCGCGCCTCGGGGTCGTCCGGGTCGAGCTCCGGGCCCACCAGCACACGCCAGGCGCTGGCCAGCCCCGACTCGCGCTCGAGCAGCTGATCGAGCAGAGGCAGGTCGTCCCCCACGTCATCCAGCACCAGGCCGCCGAACAGCAGCGGCAGGAAGCCCGCTGCGGCGCAGTCTTCCGCGCAGGCGCCCTGGGGCGAGAGCGTGAGCGAGGAGAGGCGACCTCCGGAGGCCGCCGGCAGGCTCAAGCCCTCCAGCTCCAGCCTCCCAGCGGACAGCGCCGCCGCGCCCGCCTCACCCAGCAGTTGATCCAGCGCTGGTACGCGCAGCTTGGTGACGAGCTCCTGGTGTTGCAGCCGACGCACGGTGCTGAACGACGTCTTCACGAACGATGGCCAGGGCGCGCCGACCCGCGCGCGAGCGCGCAGCCAGGCGCGGGTGGCGGGGTGGCCCGGGTTGCCGCTGCCGAGGGGCCCGTCGTCCACGTCGCCCGCCAGGCCGGCCAGCTCGCGCGCGCGGGCCGAGCGGGCCCAGACGGAGGCCACGCGCGCCGCGAGGAAGCGGTCGTCGGCCTTGTTCACCAGGGCCACCTCCGCGCCCACGCCGCTCCAGCCCCGGCAGGCGCCCTGCAGCAGTCGCCCCGCGCCGTAGTCGTCCAGCGCAAGGTGCAACCCCTGGGGCTCGAACTGCGAGGCCGCCAGCAGGTTGGCCACCACGCGCAGATAGGTCAGGTCGAGCAGGCCGTTCTTGGAGTAGGTGTCGAACAGCCGGTTGGGGATGGGCAACGCGGTGATCGACAGGCCGTCGCGGCGCAGGGCGGCCAGGGCCTCGCCCAGGCGCTCCCAACCCGAGGCAGCACGCGAGGTCTTGGTCTCGACGTGCCCGGCCACCTTGGCCACAGCCGGCGCCAGCTCGCGCGGAAACGCGGCGCCCGCCACGATGGCCAGGCCCAGCAGTTCGCCCGTGCCGGTCTCGTCCAGACCCGCCAGCCGTTGGGCGTCGCCCACGCTGGCCGCCACCGGCGCCTCACGAGCGGGGGCGACGGGCGCGGCGCCCAGCAGGCGGCACAGCTCGTGCTCCAACAACGCGCCGTCTCCATCGTCGGCCCGCACGGTGCTCACCAGCTTGCCGGAGGTGTACAGCGTGAAGATGGAGCGCCCGTCGGTGCGAACCTCGAAGGCGATGTACTTGTTCTTGGGGTTGGTGGCCAAGTGCTGCCCGCGGCCGCGGAACAGTTCGCCGAGCCGGGCGCGCAACGCCGCCGGCACCTTGCGCGTAACAGGTCGACCGACGGGCATGCGGGGTCCTCTCGTCGTGTGTGCTGAGGGCGGGCCGGCGTGCAGGTCCGGGTCAGCCCCGCCCCACGGGGCCCGCGTGCCGGGAGCTCAGCGCCGGCGACTCAGCGCCAGCTTGCGAGGCCGTCGTCGGGGAGCCGGGCGCCGACCAGCGTAGGTTGGGCCATGCCGCCGTGCTGTCTGGGCAGAGTGTGCCAGCCAGCCAGCCCGAACGTACGCGCGAAACACCGCTCGATTGGACGCGCCGCTCCTGTGACGTAGGCTGAAGAGAGAGCCCCTCTTCCGGCCCAGCGAGCCGCCCCATGCCTGCCCCCCTAGCCTCGGACGCCGCTCAGCTCCCGCACCTGCTGCGGCTCATCGACGACCCGTCGCGCACGGTGCGGGTCTCGGTGCTCACGGCCCTCGAGCGCTTTGGCGCCGGGCTGGAGCCGGCGCTGCGCACGCTCGACCCGAGCCTGGATGACGAACAGCTCACCGGCGTGCTGGCCGTGGTCGACCTCTTCCGGCGCGATCACCAGGTGGGTCCGCGCTTCGACGTGGGGCAGGTCGTCAGGCACCGGCGCTTCGGCTACCGGGCGCTGATCGTGGCTTGCGACCTGAGCGCAGGGCCATCCGCCGACGCGCGCGAGGAGCCCTGGTACCACCTGCTGGTCCACGGCAGCGATGGGGTCACCGCCGCACGGCAGGGCAGCCTGGAGGCCAACGACTCGGGCGAGGGGGTCCGTCATCCGCTGGTGCCCAGGTACTTCGGGGGCTTCCGCAAGGGACTGTACATGCGCAACGACGTCGATTGGGACGGGGCGTAGCACACCTCGCTCGAGACTGCGGGTGCTGGAGTATGGTCGGCGGCTCTCCGGGAGCTCTGCATGCTGATCTTGTCGAACGTCGCAAAGCTGTTTGACGGCACCTCTGGTCAAGCGGCGGCCGTGCATGCGGGGGTGGACCTGCACCTGGACGGGGGGCGCATTGCGGAGCTGCGGCCGCACCAGCCGGAGCTGGCGCTGGGCGCTGGGCACAGCCTGGTGGACTGCGCAGGACTGACGGTGCTGCCGGGGCTGGTGGACTGTCACGGGCACATCACCGTGATGGGTCTCGACAGCGCCTCCATGGAGACCATGCTCGGGCCCGAGGAGTACACCTGGGTCGAGCGCGCGCTGTACGCCACGCTGGTGGACGGCGGCGTCACGACCTATCGCGACATCGGCGGCGCGACGGACCACATCAAGCGACTGGTGGACGACGGCACGCTCATCGGGCCGCGGCTCAAGATCGCCATCTGCATGCTCTCCAGCACGGGTGGGCACGCCGACTTCCGCGGGCCGGATCGCTGCCACGCGTCGCTCTCCAGACTCTGGCCCGAGGCCCCGGGTCGCCCCTCATCCCTGGTGGACGGGCCCTGGGAGTGCCGCAAGCGCGTGCGCGAGATCGTGGCCTGTGGCGCCGACCTGATCAAGATCTGCTCCAGCCCCGGCGTGGCTTCGCCCGGCGATGCGCTCGAGCACAGGGAGTTCACCGCCGAAGAGGTGGCCGCCATCTGTGACGAGGCGGGCGCGCGCGGTCTCAAGGTGGCCGCCCACGCCCACAGCCGATCGGGCATCGAGCTGGCCATCGCCAACGGCGTGCAGGACATCCAACACATCAGCTACATGGACGAACGCCTGGTCGAGCTGGCGCACGAGCGCGGCTGCAGCGTGACCCCCACCTCCTGGATCCTCCAGTCGATGCTGCACGCCAGCGGCCTGTCCGACTTCGTGATGGAGAAGGTCAAGCAGGTGAGCGAAGTGCACGCCCAGGCCACGGCGTTTGCCATCGCTGGGGGGCTACCCATCCTGGCCGGCACCGACCCCGTGCTGCCCGGCATGCATGGCCGCAACTGGCGCGAGCTCCAGGCCCTGGTCAAGGAGGGCATGAGCGTGCTGGGCGCGTTCCACGCCATGACCGGACTGGCCGCCCGCTCCATCGACCAAGCCGACGCCGGCACGCTCGTGGCCGGGCAGCGCGCGGACCTGCTGGTGTGCAGCCAGGATGTGTTGAGCGACCCGGCGGCCTTCGAAGACGGCGCGCTGCTCGAGGTCATCAAGGACGGCGTCGGCTATCGCGGCGGCCTCGACGGCGTGCCGCAGCGCAGCTGGAGCGGGCGCGTGCGGGAGACGCTGAACGCGGCGAACAAGCAGCCGTAGAGCACAGCTCGCTCGAACGACCGGCGGGTCGTGCGGGGTCGATCGCGGGGTGCCGCGGGACGGGCTCGGCGAGCGCGAGCGCCGGGCGCAACGCGTAGCACGCGGTGTCAGCGGATGACGAACGTGAAGGGCATCACGGCCTGGACGCTGTCGGCGTGGAGCGGGCGCGGGTCGGCGACCAGGCGCTGGGCCAGGGCCAGGGCGTCGCCGAAGCCGAGGCCGAGCAGCAACTGCTCGAACGGGGAGCGCGCCTGGGTCATGACGCCCAGGCTCTGCTGGAGCTGCTCGAGCGGGTTGGGCGGCTCGGGCAGCTCGAACACGGGCGTGCTGGCGGGGTCGAGGCCGGCCAGGACGCAGGCCAGATCGATCGAGTCCACGAGGCCGCCGAGGACATCCACCAGGCCGTTCTCCTCGGCCTGGCGTCCGGTCCAGACGCGCCCCTTGGCCAGCTCGCTGACCTGTTCGGGCGCGAGCTTGCGGCCCGCGGCCACCTTGATGATGAAGCTGTCGTAGGTCGCCTGCATCATGCCGATCATGGCGGCCTTGAGCGGCTCGGAGGGTCCGTGCGCCATGAGCGCGAGGGCGTCGCCGAGGGGCCCGGCGCTCACGGTCTCCACCTTGATGCCGTTGGCGGCCAGGGTCTTGGACACGTCTGGCAGCATGCCCACCACGCCGATGGAACCGGTCAAGGTGGAGGGCTGGGCCACGATGGAGGTGCAGCCCATGGAGATCCAGTAGCCGCCGGACGCGGCCAGCGAGCCCATGGAGGAGACCACCGGCTTGCGCTGCATGGTGCGCTCCACGGCGCGCCAGATCATGTCGCTGGCCAGGGCGCTGCCGCCCGGGCTGTTGACGCGCAGCACCACGGCCTTGCAGTGCTCGTCGTCCGCGGCGGCCTCCAGGGCCTCCACGATGGTCTCGCTGCCCATGGAGGAGACCTTGCCCTGCCAGTCGACGGCGCTCTCGCCGCTGTTGATGGCGCCGGTGGCGTAGACGATGGCGACGTAGTCCTGGTCCGGCGCCTCCGGCGTGGGCGGATCGAGCAACGCGGGCAGCAGGGCAAACAGCGCGAAGGGGCTCTCGAGCATCTTCTCGATGTCTTCCTTGGTGCGGTCGCCGTAGTCCTCCACCAGCTCGTACTCACCGCCGAGCAGGGCCTCGACCTTGGCGTCGAAGGCGTCGCGATAACCCACCTGATCGATCAGCCCGGCCGTCTGCGCCAGCTCGGGCGAGACGATCAGCTGGGCGAACAGCTGCTCCAGCTCAGCGCGCTGCATGCCGCGCTGATCGGCGATCGTGGAGACGATCTGCTCCCAGAATTCATCCAGGATGTTCTGCAGCGTGGTGCGCTGGCCGTCGCTCATGCCGTCGCGCGCCAGCTCCTCGAAGGCGGTCTTGAAGTCGCCGATGTGCAGCACCTCCACCGACGCGTCGAAGCGCGCCAGCAGCTGCTTGAAGTACATCGACTCGGCCAGCAGCCCGTTCAGGATGATCATGCCCGAGGGCGGCACGCACAGATGGTCGGCCGCCGACGCGAACAGCAGGTCGTCGCGCTCCAGGGCCTCGCTGTAGCAGACGACGAGCTTGCCTGCGGCCTTGAGGCCCTCGATCTCATCCAGCAGATCGAGCGAGCGCGCCAGGCCGGGGATGCCCTCGACCTTGAGCCGCACGCCGTTGACGCTGGGGTCGGCGGCGATGGCACGGATCTGCTCGAGGCGCAGTCGGAAGTTGCGCTGGCTCGGCCCGAGCGGGTTCTGGGGGCGCGGGTCCTCGCCGCCATCGGCGCTGATGACCAGCTCGACCAGCTTGATGGTCGGCGTGACGCTGCCCTCATCGCTGTCGGACGCCTGCGCGGCGGCGGGCAGGCTTATCATGAGCGCGGCGAGGCAACCCAGCAACAGCAGCGAGCGGACAGTCATGGCGAACTCCACGGCGGGTTGGCCGTCGGGGCGTGCGCCGCCGAGGCCGGGAGAGGTCTCCGCGGGCGGGGTACGCGACGGCGCCGCCCTGCCCGGGACGAGCGGGCATCATCGCCGATTCAACGACCCCACGCGCCCACGACCCGCTGTCGAATCCGTGACCCGACGCCGACCGAGCGCGGGCGCTGACCCCACGCCGGGCCGGCGTGAACCGAGACCAGACGCCCTGCGACCGCAGCGCCCAGGCGAGAGCTACGGGCCGAAGGGCACCTCGAGGCCGTTGCTGAAGGCGCGACCGAAGCTGGCGCCGGGGTCGAGCACGATGAACTGCACCCAGGCGTCGGCGGGGCCGCCCCCACCCGGCACAGCGGCAATGGACACCTCGCCGGCGCCGCTCACGGGCAGCGGCCCCAGCAACAGGTCGGGCGTGGGCACCAGCGTGCCGCCGGAGAAGGGCGCGAAGATCGAGCTGAAGCCGATCACGAGCCAGGCCTGGGCGCCGGGCAGGGCGTCCTCCAGCAAGAAGTCCGCCGTCTCGCCCGAGTCCAGGCCGCCGCAGGCCGAGAAGCGGGGCACCAGGGCGCTGCTGCCCGCCTTGGCGAAGCCCACGTCCGTGGTCGGGTCGCTGCACACGCCCGCCAGAGGCAGGATGAAGTCGGCCACCACCGGACGGTGATCGGACGCGAAGCCGCTGGCCAGCTGGGGGTTGATCGGGAAGCCCGCCAGCTCCTGCGGCACGGCCCCGCCGGGCACGGTGGCGCTGTTGAAGACCCAGCTGCGCCGCAGGCTCGCGATGGAGTCCTGCCAGCAGAGGTAGTCCAGCTTGCTGCCGCTGCCCTGCGTGGTGGTGGAGCCGTTGAACAGGTCGGCCGACGCGTCGTAGGTCATGTCGCTGCGGTCGCGGTCGGTGCCGTCGCTGCCACCGGTGATCGCCGCCGAGCGGATCCAGTCAGCCGGCCCCTTGGTCGCGCCGTTGCCGAGCTCGTCCTCGTTCCAGTCGCCGCCCAGAATGACCAGCGTCTCGGCGCTCGGCAGCGCGCTGGCAGCGGGCTGGAACACCTTGCCGTTAGGGTCAGCACCGCCGCTGCCGAGCCCGTTCATCAGCGCGTCGATGTAGTAGGCGATGTTCATGGCCGCGTCCACGCGCTGGGCGTGATCGCTGGCATCGCCGCCCGCCTTGAGGTGGCTGTTGCCCATGATCAGGTCGCCGGCGTAGATGCCGTCCGGGAGATCGATCTCGGCGTGCTGGAAACCGCGGATGCCCCCGCCCCCACCGGGCGCGTACAGATCGGCCAGCTGGAAGAAGTCGGCGTGCTCGTCGGCGCCGTCGCCGTTCACGTCGCCAAACGGATAGCGGCTCATGATCACGTCGCGGTTGAAGCCATCGCTGGTGGGGCTGACAAAGACGTAGGGCAGGTCGTAGGCCGGCGCGTAGAGCTGCACATACGAGGTCACGGGCACGCCGCCGTTGAACGTATCGGCGCCACCGTGCATGAACATCTCGAGCACGGCCTCGAGCTGACTCACCGAGTCGCTGCCGCTGCCCGTGCCGTTGCCGTTGTTGTCGGCGCACTCCTGCAGGATCAGCACGTCGGGCTGCATGGAGGCCACGATGGTGACCAGCCCGGGCCAGTCACCCAGGCTGTTCTGCTTCGCGTTGGAACGGCACAACCCGTCCTGCACGTTCCAGGTCATGACGCGCAGATCACTGGACTGTTCCTTGCTCCAGTCGCCGTTGGCCGGATCCCATTGAGAGCTCGTGACGGGCGCCAGCAACAGCGCGGCGAGGGCACACAGGGGCAGACGGAGCGTGATCATGGTGAGGGTCCCTGGGCGGGCTGGAGACGGTGGCTGCAGGACAGGCCGGCACAGCCAAGCGCAGGCACAGGCTCCTGCGATCGGGGCCGAGGCGACTGCAAGTTATCACGGGGACCGCGATCGCACCTCGCCGGCGGCCCGGGGAGCACGGGCGCCGACGGGCGCGCTTTGACAGAATCGGCGCCTGCGCCCCCGAGGACTCGCCATGCCCGCCCGCCATCCCTTGCTCTGCCGGCTGCTGCTCGTCGGGTTCGTCAGCATCGCCCTGAGCGCCCCCACGCTCCGGTCGCAGACGCCGGAGCCGCCCGGCAACCCCAGCGCCCCGCGCTCGCTGGAGTTGCTCGACGCCACGCTCTGGATGCAGCACGCGGCCGAGCGTCAAGCCGCCTGCCTGCAGGCCTACACCACCGCCGGCGAGCGCCTGCGCGCGGCCCTCGACGATCCGAGCTGGAACGCCATGCCGGGCGCGCCGCTCGAGGCGCCCGGTCTGCCCCCCGCCGTGATCCTGGACGTGGACGAGACCGTGCTCGACAACCACTGGTTCGAGGCGCGGCTGGTGCAACAACAGCGCGTGTTCGACATCGAGCAATGGAACGCGTGGTGCGCCGAGTCGGCGGCCACGCCTGTGCCGGGCGCCCTGGAGTTCTGCCAGGACGCTGCCCGGCTCGGGGTCGAGGTGTTCTACGTCACCAACCGCCGCGCGGAGGTGGCCGAGGCCACGCGCCTCAACCTGGAGCGCTACGGGTTTCCGTTCGCGACCGACAGCTCACACCTGCTGCCGCGCGACGCCAGCTCCGACAAGAGCGCGCGCCGGGCGCGGGTGGCCGCAGAGCACCGCGTGCTGCTGCTGATCGGTGACAACGGCGGCGACTTCAGCAGCGACATCGGGCGCGACAGCGTCGAGGCGCGGGCGGCGGCGAGCGCTGCCCACGCCCAACGCTGGGGCACGAGCTGGATCATGCTGCCCAACCCGATGTACGGCGACTGGCTGGGCGCGCTGCTCGACAACGACTGGTCCAGCACCCCCAAGACCCAACGCCAACGGCTCACGGCGCGCCTGTCGGGATCCCCCCGCGCTGACGCCGCAACACCGGCCGCAACACCGGCCGCAACCCACGCCGACACCCACGCCGACACCCACGCCGACACTCAGGCCGACACTCAGGCCGCCGCAGTGCCCGTCACCGCGGCGCGCGCGGACTCCGGCAACACGCGGCACCCGCTGCTGCGCTCGGGCCCCATGAGCGCCTGGACCGCCACCACCGCCGCGACGATCTGGCTCCAGACCACACGCCCCGCCCGGGTGCACCTGGCCCACTGGCCTCTGGGCCAACGCTCGGAGGCGCGCCTGGTGGGGCCCGCCTCCACCTCCCGGGCCGATGATCTGGTGGCGCGCATCGATCTGGAGGGCCTGACCCCAGGCACGAGCTACGGCTACGAGCTGTTCCTGGACGGTGAGCGGGTGGCCACGCCCTGGCCCCTGCGCGTGAACACCCTGCCCGTCTGGCGCTGGCGCGGTGGCTCCTCCGAGCAGCCCCACGCGCCGCGCCCCATCTCGCTCCTGCTGGGGAGCTGCCTGTACGTGAACGACCCCGCGTTCGACCGCCCGGGCGCTCCCTACGGCGGTGGCTACGAGATCCTGCAGCGCATGGCGGACGAACGCGCCGACCTCATGCTGTGGCTGGGCGACAACGTCTACTACCGCGGTGACGACTGGGGCAGCGAGGCGGGCATGCGCCAGCGCTACGCCCACACGCGCGCGCTGCCGGAGCTACAGCGGCTGCTGGGCACCGGCACGCATCTGGCCCTCTGGGATGACCACGACTACGGGCCCAACGACAGCGACCGCAGCTTCGGGCTGGCCGACGCCGCGCGCGACATCTTTGCCGACTACTGGCCCTCGCCCGCGCTGGGCCGAGCCGACGCGCCGGGCGTATTCCGCCAGGTGACGTACCTCGACCTCGACCTGTTCCTGTTGGACAACCGCAGCTTCCGGGCGCCCAACGCCACGCCGGCCGGACCCGACAAGGTCATGTACGGCGCGCGTCAGATGGCCTGGCTGAGGGACGCGCTGCGGGCCTCACGTGCCACCTTCAAGCTGGTCGTAGGCGGCGGGCAGATGCTCAACCCCGTGGCCAACTACGAGGCCTGGCAGCGCTTCCCCGGCGAGCGCGACGAGTTCCTGGAGTTCCTGGATCAGGAGCAGATCGAGGGCCTGCTGTTCGTGAGCGGCGACCGGCACCAGTCGGAGCTGCTGCGCCTGCAGCGCCCCAGCGGCGAGATGTACGAGCTGACCTGCTCGCCCCTCACCGCGGGCGCCGCCAGCCGCGACATCGACGGACCCCACCCCGCGCGCGTGCCGGGCACCTGGGTCGGTCAGCGCAACTACGCCCGCATCGACATCAGCGGTCCCTCTGGAGCGCGCCAGCTGCACGTGAGCGTGCGCGACGCCGCGGGAACCGAACTCTGGAACTGGACCCTGCCCCAGCCGTAGGAAGCCCCGTCGCTCAGTCACGCGCAGGGCCTGGCCGGCGCGCGGCTCAGTAGCGCGTGCGCAGCCGCACCCAGTCGACCTGCGGCCGCAGGCTGTCGGGTCCGAAGGGCAGATTGATCGGATCCTGGTCCAGGTCGAAGTGCACGGCGAAGCGCACCAGCGCGTGGCCGTCGATCTCCGTCAGGTCCGAGACCCAGGGGGTCAGGGTGTCGTTGTCCGGCACCAGGCTGCCCGGGCGCACCGGGTGCGCGCCCTGAAACACCACCACCACGGAGGCGTTGTTGGTGACGACGTCGTCCGTAGCGATGCCCTCGTCAGGCGCATCGGCCTTCACGTCGTTGTAGGGAGGGTTGTCCGTTCCGGCGGGCGGATCGTTCAGCAGGCCCGGGTCGGAGAAGCCCGCGTTGTCCACAAAACGCGCGGGCTTGCCGGCCACCGCGCCTGCCAGCACCAGCATGCCGTCCGCGCCCGCCGGCACCGCCCCGTTGGCCGCGTTGTAGGTTCCGTGCAGGGGCTCAAAGAAGGGCGGAGTGCGCCCCAGAAGATCCCGCGCCCGCAGCGCCGCGCCGTTGAACGCCACCCAGGCGCTGGTCCCCACACTGGTGGTCCCCAAGGGCGGCGGCGTGATGGCCGGCGAGATCAGCGGCAGGCGATCCACCATGTTCTGAGGATCGAACACCGGCTCGTCCTCGCCCTCGACCTCCACCATCATGGGCGTCCCGTCGGGCTCGTTCAGGTAGATGCTGAGCGGGATCCGTTCGTCCCGGTAGGTCGTGCCCGGCGTGTTCGGGAAGTCCGGATCATCCGACGGGTTGTTGATCTCCTGGAAGGCGATGTTCCAGCCGTTGTAGGTCTTCATGACCTTGGCTGGCTCCGGCTCCTCCACCACCAGCTTGTCCTGGCTGAAGGGGCTCGAGATCATGGGCGTATCGAACCAGAGGTCGCCCGAGCCTTCCGGCCACTCGTGGATGATCGTCTGCCCGTTCTCCCCGGTGGTGCTCGGGATGATCGGGGGGTAGGTGCCGTTGAGCACGTAGTAGTTGTCGCTCGGCACCAGCCCGCCCTCGGGCTCGAAGTCCCGATAGTGCAGCATCTCGATGTAGCGCAGGCTGTTCGGAAGCCCGCTGTTGCCGCTGAACGACAGGTGCTCGGACTGCTTGAAGGTGCTGTCGCCGGTCCAACTGCCCAGCTTGAGCACAGGGCGCAGCCGCGCGTAGACGTGCGCCCCCTCCGAGATCTGCGGCAGGCCGCTGCCGTCTCCGACCTGGAGCTGAATCAGCCCGAAGCCGCCCTGCCCACCGTCGCTGCGTGTGAAGTCGTAGCTGAACTTGGGCAGGTTGGCGATGTCGCTGGGGGACGTGCGCGCGTCGCGGCCAAAGCCACCCGTCACGTCGATCGACGCGCCCATGTCGCCGTCGCCGTCCAGGTAGCCAGCAGAGCGATGGCCCGGGTCGGCCTCGACGATGATGGAGCCCGCGGCCTGGAGCAAGATCGCGCCGCCCGCCCCGCCGCCGCCGCCGCCGGAGAAGTTGCTGTTCGTGACCACCTCGCCTCCGCCGCCGTGACCGCCGCGGGC
The DNA here is from genome assembly GCA_003644265.1 of Planctomycetota bacterium. The sequence continues at coordinate 31,684 of QNBX01000008.1, read as the reverse complement.
GGAGATGCGGCCCGTCCTGCCGATGAGGATGTCACCGAACGAGCGCAGCATGAAGGCGCCACCGCCGCCGCCGCCGCCACCAGGCTTGGCGTCGAACAGCGTGGGCGACACGTAGACGCCCAGGAACAGGCTCGGGTAGTGCGGCCGGAACGGGCTGACGGGGTTCCCGAAGCCATCCATCGCCCAGAGCGCGTGGCGCATGGAGTCGATGCGCGTACCGCCGCCGCCGCCGCCCTGCCCACCCATGAGCACCGGCAGTTCGCCGCCCTCGCCGATGAAGTCGTTGGACGCGTCCCCGTCCACGAAGACCAGATCACCTGGCAGCCCACCGGGCTTCTTGCGCTCGGGCTCCGACGGCGTTCCGACCATGTAGACACACTGGACCGGCGTGTTCGGCGTCAACTGAGCGACACGGTTCTCTTCATTGCCGTAGAGCGCCATGGAGATCTTGTCGTCCAGCGTGCAGTTGCTGAATGGGTACCACGAGCTGCTGGACTGCACCAGGTAGACACCCGAGCCCTCGTGGGCCGGCATGCCGCGCTGATAGAAGCTGCCGCCGCCGCCCCCTGGAGGCCGATGGTGCTCGTTGTTGTCGCTGTTGTTCACCTTGGGCAGGCCGTTGGGGAAGGGGTCGTAGCCCAAGGTCGACAGCCCGCCAAATCCACCGATCTGCGCAAAGTGCAAGGAGCCCGACGAGTTGAACACCGGCCCCCAGCCGCGCTCCCCTGTCTCGGGCGTGACGTACTGGTCGATGGATCCGGGTCCGCTCGGATCGAAGCGCGTCGGGTGACCGTCGCCGCCGCGGCCGCCGCTGGGTCCACCGGGGCCGCCGGGCACCGGCAGGAAGCCCGAGTCGAAGGTGTCGTCGCTGAAGCCGTCCGTGCCCTCGATGTCGATCAGCCCGCGAATCTCCACCCGTCCGGTGGCCGTGATGCGCAGCGGGTGGGTGCCGCGGACGATCAGGCGCACACCCTCGGGCACGATGAAGTCGTGAAAGGCGAAGGTGCCGCCATACACGTTCAGAGCCTGGGTCACGCCGGGCGTGGCTCCGTTGGCCAGCGGCATGGGCTGCACGTCCGTGTCGAGCAGGTACACGGTATAGCTGCCCAGCTCGTACTCGTAGGTGATCTCGGGCGCCTTGCTGGTGCGCTTGTAGGCAAAGCTCGTGTTGAAGCTTCCGTCGGGCAGGGGCAGGAAGTTGCCCAGGACGCCCACGCCGGTCACACCCACCGAGGCGCGCAGGCCGCCAGACGGCGTGCCCGTGGAGTTCGGCTCAGCCCACAGCGCCGTGGGGCTCACCGTGGAGGGCGAGGGCGACTCGAATGACTTGTCGGCGAACTCCTCGAAGAAGACGTCGTCAACGAAGGACGTCGGGTCCGGGCTCTCAGGCGCCGCCGTGGTCACCGTGAGCAGCTGCTGGGCGCCCAGGGCGGGTACAGCGCGAGTCGGGTCGGCGTTCCATTCGCTGACCCCCACCAGGGTCGCGAAGCTGTGGCGCTGCATGATGCGCAGCTCCGTGCCGATGGGCAGCAACGTAGGCGTGGTCAGGACCACCACCGCGCCGTCGTCGTTGTTGGCCGTGAGCGTCACGGTGCTCTGGATCTCCATGCAGCCCAGCGCCAGGGCACGGGCCGGGCTGGGCGTCAGGCCGCTCCCGAAGCGCCCCACGTCGTGAGCCACCACACCGAGCTTGCCCAGCTCCAGGTCGATCTCGTCCACGCTGTCGTCGTCGGCGTTGAGCGCCAACAGGCGTTGGGCGCCATCGAAGACCACATCGACGTAATCCACGTCAAAGGTCAGCAGCAGGTCTTCGGCGTCTCCACTGAAGAGCCCCTCGCCCGGCTCGGAGATGCCGTCCGCGTCCGGATCGATGGGCTGCATACGCAGCAACGCCAGGGTGCCGTCGGCGTCGATCACGGCCAGGGCGTACAGGTGCCCATCCGGGCCCACCGCCAGGTCACGCACATCCATCACGCTGGCCACACCCGCAGGCTCGAGCGGCTCGCTGCGGAAACCGACGTCGCCATCACCCACGCCCAGGGCCAAGAGCCTCGGCGCCTCGGGTTGCGGAGACCCCGCCGTGGGCAGCCGGCGCTGGACCTGCGGCATGAGCTCGTGGATGCGGCGCGAGCTGCGGTCGTAGACCACCAGCCGCCCGTCCACCAGGGTGCTCAGGCCCACCAGTTCGTCCAGCCCCGTGTTGAACGTGACCTGGGCGTCGGCCTCGTCCAGCGCCTGCTCCGCAAAGTCAGGATCGCCCAGCAGGTGGTCGAAGGCCGCGAACAGGTCGCTGTCGCCGTCCACGTCCAGCACGGCGTAGAGCAGGCCGGCGTCGATGCCGCTGGTGAGGCTGGCGATGGGCGCGGGCAACGAAGCCCCACGCGCCCCCAGGCCCGCGGGTGCATCGTCGGCCAACAGGATGTCGCTGCCGTCGGGCGCCACGACCACACCGGGCCCGTCCTCCACGGCGGAGAGGGCGACGAAGCCATCCGGCGAGCCCAGCGCCCCGGCGGGCACACGGTGCCCGATCAGCAGCTGCGTGGCCCGCGCTTCGAAGAAAAACGAAGCGTCGATCAGACCGTCCCCGTCCAGGTCGCTGCCCGCCAGGTTGGCCTCGGTGGGCATCACGGGCTGGGCGAACGTGAGCAGGATCTCGGACGGCCCGTCGGGGAACTGCGTCACGGGAACCACCGGGTCATCGCCGGCGTACGTGCCCGGCTGGAAGTTGTCGCTGAAGTCCGCAGGGTCCGTGCCCACCAGCAACGGAGGTGCGGTGTCGGACTCGCCCTTGGGGTAGAACGCCGCCGGGTTGCTGGTGGTGCCGAAGCTCACGCTGCCGCCGCCACCCAGCAGATTGCCGATGGCCGACCCGGGCGTCTCGGAGACCGCCGCGGTGTACACGCTCCCGGGCATGAGCCCCGGCACCGCCGCTGGGTCCGCGGTGTAGTCGGCCTCGAGCGCCGCCGTGGGGACAAAGGGCGAGAAGGCCACGCTGGCCGTGCCGTCCTCGTGCTCATGCAGGGCGTAGGTGCCCTTGGCGGGAATGGTGCCAGCGCCCACCGGGGGCCTGGTGGACACGGGCACCTGCCCCGGCGTCGTGTACACCGGCAGCGAGGCCTGGTCGAAGGGCCCCGCGGGGATTCCAGAGAAGTGGAACACGACCGTCGTCGCCAGCGGTGCGCCCACGCTGGGCGGCGTGCCGTTGGGGTCCTCCATGGGCGGGGTGGTCGTCGTGAGGCCGTCGGTCAGTTCGAAGCCGAAGCCGTCAAACGTCACCTGGTTGGCCGCGTTGCCACCGCCCCCGCCGCCCCCGCCGCCGCCTCCGCCTCCCCCGCCGCCGCCGCCACACGCGCTGAGCAGCAGGATCAACAGGGTCGCGATCGGGACGCGCGCCGGGGAGAGCCCCATGGTCATCTGAGTGCCTCTGCTTGCCTACGGAGCCCGGCCAGCCGAGGGCCATGGCAGGTCGCTCAGGGTACAGCTCCTGGAGCGATCGGGCGAACCAGCCCTCACCTGGGGCTGCAGACCCCGGAAACACCCAGGGCCTCCCCCTGGACGCAGAGAGCCGCCGGACTCGGACAACCCGAATCCAGCGGCTCCAGGTGTGATCGGCGCCGGAACCCCTGTGGGCGCCGACGCCGATGACACATCGAGGTGGCCTACGGCCCCTCGGTGACCACGCCGTTCGTGGCCGAGAACGGCCCCGGCAGACCCGGACCTGTGACCCACACCTGGTAGTACAGCGGGAAGCAGGACGGAATACCGGCCGGCCAGGCGAAGGGCAGCGTCGAGCTGCCCCCACCGGTCGGGATCGGCGGGAACAGGAAGTCGGGGTTCGGGACCAGCGTGCCGTTCTTGAACGGAGCGAACAGGCCCGACAGGCCGATCACGATGAAGTAGTTCTGACCGGGCAGCATGTCCGTCACCACAGCCGAACCCGCCGAACCGGGCACCTGAATCCCCTTGAGCGTCAGCTTGGGCGTCACACCGTTGAAGGCCGGCTTGCCCTGACCCACGTCGCCCCAGGCGCAGTGGCCGATGTAGAGCAGGACGTTGTAGTCCTCATCGACGCCGCCGTCGAAGCACCTCGTGAAGTCACCGTCATCGTTCGTGTCGTAGATGATGCCGGCCGAGATCACGATCCCGCCGTTGGCGCGCGGATCGAGCTGCCCGAGCGTGCTCGGATCCATGCCACCGTGGGCACCCCCCGAGATGTTGCCGGACCAGGCCGCACCCGAGGACACCGAGTTGCCGTCCGCGATGCCCAGGAACGTCACCAGGTAATCCTTGGTGGAGTTCTCACCGTGGAAGATGTGACCGGTCTTCATGACCAGGTCGAGCTGGTAGCTGAAGCCGGCCGGATCAAAGACCGCGCGCACCAAGCCGGTGGCGAAGTCAGCGTCCGCGTCCGTGAACAGCGACGACATGAAGTAGATGTTGCCCTTGGAGTCGATCATGGGAGACGACATCGACGGACCGAGGGGCGCACCACCGGTGACCAGGTTGAGCGGCACCAGGGTGCCGATCGACGTGCCGCCAGGGCCATCCAGGATGTCCTTGCCGGCCACACCGTCGTTCCAGCCCGCGAGGGTCCAGCTCTCGGCTCCGGTCACGCCGTCCACCTTGCACACGGCGATGGCGTTGATCGGGTGGTTGGGGCCGCTGTCCAGCGGGTGATCGACCACCGCGGCGGTGATCAGGTCGCCGTTGTCGAGCACGCGCATGGCCACCTGGCCGTTGCCGCCCTGGAAGGCCACCTGGCTGTGGTAGTGATCGAACTCCAGCGTGCCCATGGGGCCGAGGGTGACGAAGCCGTCGTCGTTGTCCGTGATGCTGCCGGGCAGACTGCAGGCCCGGTTGCCCGTGACGGAACCGTTGCTGCTCAGGCCCCACACGTTCAGGTAGGTGGCCTGGATGGGAGACCCGCTGTCGTAGCCCAGGATGCCGGCCAGACCGTGGGTGCTGCTCAGCGGGGCGAAGTTCTGCGGCGTGTAGGACACGTTGCCGCGCGCGTTGGTGGTGGAAGCCAGGTGACCGGTGGAGAAGCCCACCGAACCCGCCGTCCCGTGCAGCTCCTCAGCGTTGAAGTTGCCGCCGATGTAGGTCGGCGCCGACGCCAGGCCCACGTTGCCGGGAGGGCCATGTGCCGTGCCCTCGTTGCTGATGTAGTTGCTCAGGGCGCCGGTGTCCTTCATGCCGATGGCGTCATCGCTGATGACGTTCAGGGCGGAGGTGCTGCGGGCGCCGAGGTCCACGCTCCAGATGTTGTTGTCCGCGCCACCCGTGAACATGGTCAGACCACAGCCGCCCACCGCGCCGAAACCATCGCTGCGAATGAACACGTGGCCGTCACCGTTGACGGAACCCATCGCCAGGGACGCCAGCTTGCTGTTGGGATCACAGGAGTTGACGGCCGCCATGCGCTTGGAGACGTAGAGCCGCCCCGGGTTGCTGGGCTGGAAGGCCACCGTGGCGCCGATCACGCCGCTGTAGTCCTGCCCCGCGTCGGTGGTCGAGAACTCCGCGAAGGCCACACCAAACTGGCTCATATCGCAGACAGCGCTGACCACGCCGGGCACATCGTTCACGCTCGGGTCACCGTTGATGCCGAGGCCCGCACCCACCCAGGCCGCGTAGGACGCGGCCGAGCCCGTGACAGCCGTCTGCGTCGACGAGATGCCCTGCGCCGAGATCAGGCTGCCCGTGAAGGCGAGCGCGGTCTTGCTGGACTTGAGCAGCGGCGCGATGCCGAACTCCGTGCCCCAGCTGGTTGAGAACGCGTTCAGGTCGACGACAAAGTCGTTGGCCTGTTCGGTCAGGTCCCAGGGGGACGTGGCGTCGCCACCGAGGCAGGCCGACTTGGCCACGCTGTCTTGAGCCACACCGACCGGAGCCAGCAGGGCAGCGACCACCAGGGCCGCCAGAGAACGATGAACGAGAGTCATGCTCGGATTCCACGAGGGAGAGGGAGGTAGAGGATGGACGATCCGGACAGGGCCAAGGCCCGGCAGAGACGACCCCTGCATGGTCCGCCGTGCTCCGTCAGAGAGCGCGCAGGAAGGCACGATCGCCATACGGTCGCGACCGAATGCATCCAGATCGATGTTCCGATTGCGCCATCATCCGGCAGATCTCGATTTCCATCAAGCCAGATCGATGAAAAGACCGTGAAGTCCCCGAGCGCCCAGCCAGCGTTGCTGTGGAGAAGAGGTGGGGAACGCGAGGCTCAGCCTCGGCGACGGTTGCCTGCGCGCCGCACGGGACGGGCCCCCCGCGGGTCCTCCGGCCAGGCATGCTTGGGGTAGCGACGAGACAGCCTGCGCCGCACCTCCGGGTAGATGTGGTCCCAGAACGACGCCAGGTCGTCCGTGACCTGTTCGGCGCGCATGTTGGGGGCCAACAGGTGCAGCACGACAGGCAGCCGGCCGCCGTCCACGCAGGGCGTCCTGAGCGTGCCGAACAACTCCTGGATGCGCACGTGCAGCGCTGGGGCCCGACCGGGGTCGTAGTCGAGCCGCAGCCGGCTGCCGCTGGGCAGCTCCAGGCGCTCCGGTGCCAGGCTGGCCAGGGCCCGCGCCTGGCGCTGAGACAGCCGTCGCGCCAGCTCCGAGGCCAGGGGCACCGCCGCCAGCTCGGCGAAGGAGCGGCGCCCCACGCACAGCTCGGGGAGCAGCGCCAGCAGCTGATCCGTGTCGAAGGCCGGCAGCTCCAGCTCCGGATGCCAGGCCGCCAGCGACGCCACCCGCGACCGGAACGCCGCCAGCTGCGGGCAACCCAGGTTCAGGGCGCGCTCAGGCTGTTCGGCGGCTGCCGCCGCCAGGACCGTGGCGCAGGCTGACGGGTCGAGTTCGCCCGTGGGGGCGGCCTCCAGCAGCAGGTCGTCGTAGCGCCGGACGCGCCGCGCCACGACGGCCTCCCGGGAGGGCTCGAAGACGTGTTCGTGGGCCTCGTTCAGCCGGGCCGGGTCCAGCCACGAGCGCTCCAGGCGGCTCACCAGGCGCGCCTGCGGCTCCCCCCGGCCGCTGCCCACCAGGGCGACGCACAGCAGCAGCTGGCCCTCACTCACGGCGCTGGCCGGGTCGATGCGAGCGCCGCGCCCGCCCACCAGCGCCAGGCGCGTGCTGCCGGGCTCGCGACGGCAGGCCACGCGCTCGGGGAAGCCCGCAAGCAGGGCCCGCGGCAGGACCTGATCGAGGCTCAGGTGCGCCGTGGCGGAGCGGCCTGACGTGGTCGACTTCCCCTGCGCGGGGGAGCGCTTCACCAGCGCCTGCAGCTGCTTGGCGGCGGCCAGCACCTGCCGCGCGGCGCCCGGCCGCAAGCTGAGCGCCCCGGCGCGCGCCTTGCCGCGGGCGGAGAACGCCAGCAAGGCCTCCACCCGGTCGCTCAGATCACAGCGCGAGACGTGCTCGGCGCGCTGCAGTCGCTCCACGGGGTCACGCTCGCTCAGCACGGCGGCGGCCAGGGCGGCCTCGCGCAGCAGCCCCAGGCTCGCGCCCTCGAGCAGCAAGTTGCCCAGCCGGGGCGCCACGGGCAGGCGCGCCAGGGCCCGACCGCGCGCGCTGATGCGACCGTCCTGCATAGCGCCGAGACGCTGCAACAGCTCGACGGCCACGGCCAGGGCGGCGGGCTCGGGCGGCTCGAGCCAGGGCAGCTCGGCGGGCTCGCGCTCGCCCCAGGCCAGGAGCTGCAGCACGGTCCCGGACAGATCGGCGCGCTGCAGCTCGGGTAGCTCCCGCTCGGGGCGGTTGAGGTGCTCGCCGCGGGTCCAGAGCCGCGCGCACACGCCGGGCTCGGTGCGCCCCGCCCGGCCGCTGCGTTGATCGGCGCTGGCGCGGCTCACGGGCTCCAGCTGCAGCCGATTGAGCCCGCTGTCCGGGTCAAAGCGCAGCACCCGCGCCAGGCCCGAGTCGACCACCGCGGTGACGCCCTCGATGGTCACGCTGGTCTCGGCCACGTTGGTGGCCAGCACGATCTTGCGGCGCGGGCCCGCGCGCAGGGCGGCGTCCTGCTGGTCGGCGGGCAGCTCGCCGTAGAGCTCCACCAGCGCCAGGTCGCGTTCTGCGACCAGACCGGCCAGGGCTCGGGCCGCGGCGCGGATCTCTCCCAGCCCGGGCAAGAACACGAGCACGTCGCCCGGGCTGCGGCTGAGCACGTCGTGCACACCCAGCAGCACCCGCTCGGGCAGGCGCTGCTGCATGGGCGCCGGGGCCCAGGCCAGTTCCACGGGGAAGCTGCGGCCCTCGGACAGCACGGCGGGGCAGCCGCCCAGGGCCGCGGCCACCGCCTCGCCGTCGAGGGTGGCGGACATGACCAGCAGCGGCAGCTCGGGGCGCAGCTCCTGCCGCACCCGACGCACCATGGCCAGGGCCAGATCGGAGTCGAGGTGGCGCTCATGGAACTCGTCGAAGACGACGGCGCCCACGCCCTCCAGCAGCGGGTCGTCCTGCAGCCGGCGCAGGAAGATGCCCTCGGTCATGACCACGACGCGGGTGGCGTCGCTGGCGCGGCGGTCGAAGCGCACGTGGTAGCCCACCTCGCCCCCCAGGGGCAGGCCGCGCTCCTCGGCCATGCGGCGTGCGGCGGCCCGGGCCGCCAGGCGTCGGGGCTCCAGCACCACCACCGCGCCCTCCCCCGCCAAGCCGGCGTCCAGCAGGGCGGGCGGCACGCGGGTGGTCTTGCCGGCGCCCGTGGGAGCCACCAGCACCGCCGCGCGAGCCTGGGTCAGGGCCTGCAACAGCTCGGGCAGCACGGCGTCGATCGGGAGGGGCGCGAGGCTCACGCTCCGATGGTGGAGCATGGCGAGCCGGCCTGCGAGGGTTGAGCCGGGACCCGGCGGCGGTCATCCTCGCGCCCAGGGCCCACCGCGCTGTGGGCGCGGGCCCGTAGCGGCTCCGCGGTCACGCCCACGGCGGCCACGTCCAGCGCTCCCCATTCACTCTCCTCGCTCCTGGCTGAGACCCCCATGCGCCGCCCTCGGCTCGCTTCGCTGGTGCTGGGCTGTGGTCTGGCCCTGAGCACTGTGGGATTCCTGCCCGGCTGCGGCCTGGCTGAGCCCGGCCATCGCGCCCGGGACGCCTCGCAGATGCTGCACGTCGGCCTGGGCGTGTCGCTCGGTCCGTCCCTGCACACCTGGGCCCTGGCGCCGCTGTTCGGCACCAGCCTGGGCTACATGCAAGACAGCGCCTGGGTCGGCAGCGACTACGGCTACGCCTGGGGCTGGCACCAGGCGGCCTACGGCGTGCTGATCGGCGGCGAGATGGTGCGGGCCGAGTTTGGCCAGTCGGTCGAGGGCTTCGTCGACCGCCCGCTGTATCAGACCTATGCCACCCAGACCCAGCTGCTGCTGTTCAACTTGGTGGTGTCCGACGAGCGCATCGGCAGCGAGGCCCAGGCGCTCTCGCTGCGCCGGGCCGAGCTGGGGCTGCACCTGCTGGTGGTCGGCGCGTCGCTGGGCGTCGACTTCGTGGAGATCTTCGACTTCGGCGCGGGGATCTTCGGCTGGGATCCGGCGGGTGACGACGGCATCGAGCGTCGGCACGCACCCTTCCCGTTGCCGCCCAGCGCCGCCGAGCGCCAGGAACAGGCGCGCCGGGACGCCGAGCGCCAGCGCCACGCCGGAACTCAGGGCGAAGGCACAGGCGACGCCGAGCAAGCTGGCGGCCGCGGCGACGCGAGCAGCAGCGGCGACGCGAACACAGACCCAGTGGAGCCGCGCCCGTGATCCGCGCTCGCCCTTCCCACTCCGTCACCACCCGCGGCGCACGCGCGTGGAGCCCACTGCTGGCCGCTGCGTTGGCCTTGCCGCTGGTGATGTCCTGCTACACACCCTTCGAGGAGTCGCGTCCTCCCGAGCACTTCGTACGACAGTCGCGCGCCGTGCTGGGCGCCGTGGACTTCACGCTGTTCCACGTGCCGACCCACGGGCTGCTGCGCGATCGGCAATACGTCGAGGCCTCCAAGGCCGGAGCCCCCACGGACCGCCTGGCCGACGACCTGGCCGCAATCCTGCGGCGCGGCGCGACGCCTCCCGGCGTCACCGTCTCGGTGGCCGGCGGAGGCAGCGCCAAGACGGCCCGGGTGGTGGAGGAGGCCTTCTCGTACCTGACCGGGCTGCAGTTGCCTGAGCTCGACCTGTTGGTGATCGTCGACCCGCAACACGAGCTGATCGTGCGCGAGGCGGCTCACCCCAGCGGGTGCCAGCTACGCGTGGCCGACCTGGACGGCTAGCCCGCGCGCGCTACCAGCCCACGGGCTGGCGCGCGCCGAGACCGGGGCCGTAGATCACCGCGTTGGAGAACATGCGCGCGCCGGACAGGAACTGGCCGCGGAAGCCCGGCACCTGCGCCATCAGGATCACCTGACCCTGACCGCGCGACTCCACCGTGGCCCAGGCGCTGTGGGCCAGGCGCTCGCTGGCCTCGGGCCAGAGCAGGCCGGCCAGGCGCAAGCGCTCGGGGCCAGAGAGCCGCACCAGCGTGTCCACCGGCTGCCGGGACAGCAGGGCCGTGCTGCCGGACACCAGCACCGGGAGCTCCGGCCCCATGCCTGCCGTGAGCCAGTGCCGCTGATCGGCGAGCCCGCGCAGCAGCACGCCCGCCGGTGAGAAGCGCCGCATCCAGGCGTCCTGGCGCTCGTCGTCCGGGTCGATCATGGCGTCGCCGCCGGGCGCATCGTCGTCAGCATCGGCCCGCTCGCCGTGCTCGCCGGTATCGGGCTGGTCGCCGTGGTGCTTGCCGGCGTCGCCGCTGTCGCCGGTGTCGCCGTGGCGTTCAGCGTGCTCGCTGCCTCGGTCGCCGCCTTGGTGTTCAGCGGACTCGTCGCCGCTCGCGTCCTCGTCCTCGTCCTCGTCCTCGTCAGTGTCCTCGTCAGCGGCAGCCGAGCGGGCGTCGGGGGCGCCCGCCGGGTCGCCCCAGAGCGCGGCCAGGTCCAGCTGCACGTCGCGCGCGGAGGCCTCGCGCCGGGCGGCCACCGCGTAGCCGTCCAGTTCGTCGAGGGCGTCGCGGCGCCGGGTCACCTCGGACAGCTCACTGGAGGCCACGGCGCCCGCCGCACCTCCCACCGCGATCAGGGTCCCGCCGCCATCGACCCAGCGACCGAGGGCCTCTGCGTGGCGACCCACGGGGCTGCCCGGCGGGAGCACCAGCACGTTGTAGGGCCGCAGGTCGGTGTAGGACAGCTCGCCCGCCTCCAGGAACGACACCGGCACACCCAGGCGCGTGTCGAGCACATGCCACAGGTGCCCGAAGGCGTCGGTGTGCACGGGATCGCCGGAGACCATGGCCACGCGCGGGCGGGTGAGCAGACCGAAGTGACCGCCGCCCAGGTCGGCGCCGTCGCCCGGGGCCCGGCCCGAGCCGCTGGCAAAGACGCTGACCCTGGCCTCACGGGCAGCGGCCGCGACGCGCCGGGCGATGTCCCCGTCGTCGTTGTCGTTGTCGCCCACGCGCACCACCACGCTGCCGCGGGCGAACGAGCGCCCCGCGCTCTCAAAGGCCTCGTCAGCCACGCTCAACACCAGGCCGCGCTCCATGGCGCGCGTGGCGAAGACCACGCTGGCGTCGTCGCCGCCGTCCACCACCCAGGCCACCGGGCGAGCGGCAGCGTCGGCCGCGGGCACCAGCTCGCCCACGGGCTCGCGCAGCGCGCTGACGAGCTGGCCGACGCCGGGCACGTCGTCGCACCACCAGGCCTCGAGGTCGTACTGCAGCGGCACGGACCAGGCCGTCGTGTCGTACATGCGCGAGACGCCGGTGCGCTCCAGGTCCTCGCGCTCGGCGCGCAGCGTGTCCAGGTCCATGCGCACATCAAAGGAGAGGAAGCTGCGCACCAGCGCGCCGTAGGGCTGGGCCACGGGCACCAGCCAGGTGCCGGGCGGCAGGTCGAGCGTGGGCTGGGTCTGGCCCAGCACATCCACGGCGTCGGTCACCTGCAGGTGCTCGTCGAGCACGCGCACCTCGATGCTCTGGCCCAGCAACACGGAGAGCAGCTCGCGCTCGCGGCTGGGGTGACGGCCGGGCAGCAGCGCCAGCATGCGGCCGTGCCCGGGCGCTCCTGTGTCCACCGCCGCGCGGAAGTTCTCGAGGTAGTCGGACAGCAGCTCGCGCCGGTGCGACGCCGCCGTGGTCAGGTTGGCCATGCTTGCGGTGACCTGGTGCTGCACCGCCTCGCGGTAGGTGAGCACGCGGCCCTGGGCGTTGCGTAGCGGAAAACCGCTGGTGCGGGCCTGCTCGTAGAGGATGCCTACGGCTCCGGACAGCGAGGCCCAGGCGTCAGAATAGAAAGGCCCCCAGGCGTCGGCCCACTCGCGTGTGTAGTAGCTCCAGCCCTGGCGGTCGAAGGCCTCGGCGGCGTCGCGCGCGAAGACCTGATGCCAGCGCTCGAGCCGGGCGGGCAGGTACGGGTTGTGGGGCGCGGCCTGCGGATACATGAGGAAGCTGTCCAGGCTGCCCATCTCGTGCGCGTCCACGAACAGCTGCGGCGGCAGGTCGCGCGCGCTGGCCCAGCGCGCGCGGGTCTCGGGCTGGGTGGCTGTCATCCAGTCGCGGTTCATGTCGAACAGGTAGTGGTTGCCGCGGCCCCAGGGCCAGCGCCCGCGCTGCATCGACGCGTGGTCGAGGTTGGGCACGTAGCCCGTGAGCTGCTCGACCTGGGCCACGCTGCGCTCGCGGCCGTCGGGGTTCATGCAGGGGTCGATCACCACCACCAGCTGTTCCATCAGCTCGGTCACGTCGGCGCCGCTGCCCGCCGCCAGGTGCCAGCCCACGGCCAGGCCCGCGTCCGCGCCCGAGAGCTCGTCGCCATGGATCGAGTAGCCCAGCCAGGCCACGGCGGGCAGCTCGTCCAGCAGGCGCTCGGCCTCGGGCCCGCTCAGGTCGCGCGGGTCGGTCAGTTGCTGCAGCCCGGCGCGGATCTCGCCCAGCCGCGCGTGGTTGGCGGGCGACGTGATGATCACCCGCAACATCTCGCGGCCCTCGTGCGTGCGGCCGGCGACCTCGACGCGCACGCGCTCGCTGCTCGCCTCCCACAGGCGCCACAGCGCGACGATCTCCGCGTGGTGCGCCAGGCGCGTGCCCACCGGCTGCCCCAACAACGACCGCGGCGAGGGCACGCCCGGCGCGTGGGGCCCGTCGAAGAACGGCTGCAGCTGCTCGTCGGCCGGGTCCCCGAAGCGCAGCGACCGCGCGCCGGTCTGGGCAGCGGGCGCAGGAGACAGCAGGGCGAAGGCGAGCACGACCAGCAGAGCGCGCGGGGCAGACATGGTGGAGCCTCGAGTGCGCCCGGGCGACCACGGCCGGCGCTCGAGCGCGCCGCCCGCCCCCCGAGCTGCAGCGGATGATACCGACAGGCGCGCCCCGGGCCGCCCGCGCCGCGATCGTCAGCCGTCAGTCGAGGAAGCCGCGCTGTTCGGCCCGCGCCACGAGGCTGGTTGCGTCCAGGCCGTTGTGGGCCAACAGGCGCTCGAGCATGTCCCGGCGCTGAGCCAGCGGCAGCTCGGGCGCCGTCTCGTGGTCGAGGCCAGTGGCCGGATCCACGGCGTGCAGGCGGAAGCGGCCCAGCGACGGCGTGACCACCATGCGCAGCCCCTGCTCCATGAGCATGTAGCTCTTGTGGGGCATGAACTCGTCCACGCCCTCGGGGCGCAGGAAGACCAGGCCCGTGCTGGGGTCCATGGCGTACCAGTCGATGTGTTCCTGCACCAGGCGCTTCATGCCGAAGACCTTGCGACCGATGCCCGACTCGGCGAACAGCGTCCGCGCCGGCTCGGAGCCCCCGCCCCCCGCCAGCCAGGGCTGCAGCGGGCGGCCGTCGATGGGCTGCTCGGCCCAGCCCAGCCCGGCCCAGCCCAGCACCGTCGGAAACAGGTCGATGGTGCGCACCAGGTCGTGGCTGACGCCGGGGCTCACACCGGGCCCGCGCACGGCCAGCAGCACCTTGTTGGCCACGGCCTGGTCGAGATCGTCGCCGTGCTTGTTGGTGGCGTCCTCGTCGTCGCCGGACCAGCCGTCGCCGTGGTCGCTCAGCAGGACCGTGGTGGCGCGCTGGCTCAGGCCGGCTGCGTCCATCCAGCCCAGGATGGCGCCCACCTGCGCATCCACCATGGCGATGGAGGACTCGACCGGATCGCGGCCCTGGCGCGCGTAAGGCCAGGGCGTCGTGAACGGGTAGTGGTTGCCGCACAGGTGCAGCACCGCGAAGACCGGCTCGTCCCGGGGCAGGGCGTCGAGCACCGCGATCACGTCCTCGGCGAACAGATCGCCCGAGTAGCTGCGCGAGGCCCGGTTGTGGGCCACGGCCGGAAACAGCTCGTGCCCCAGGCGCGTGAGCCGAGCCAGGTTGGCGGCCGAGAAGTCGAACATCGATCCCAGCATGAAGTCGACCGTGCCCATGGGCGGGTGCAGCATGCGCTGAAAGCCGTGCTCGGGGCGGATCAGGCTGAAGCGGCACTCGTCGGTGGCGTGCAGGGTGGTGTAGCCGTTGTCGCCCAGGAGTTGGGGCAGCCAGCTGTTGTCGGGCGCCAGGTCCTGATCCGGCTCCAGGTTGAAACGCACGCCGTGATGCGCGGGGAAGCGGCCGGTGAGGATCGAGACCCAGCTCGGGTAGGTGCGCGCAAAGGGCGTCCAGGCGTTGTCGAAGCGGTGGGCCTGGCCCAGGAACGCGTTGATGTGCGGGGCCAGGGCGGGGTCCCCGCCCCCCACGGCCAGGCGGTTGGCCTGGAAGCTGTCCAGGCCCAGCAGCACCACGCTGCCGTCCGCCGTGAAAGGCTCGGGGGCACCCGGGGCGTGCGACGAACCCACCAGCGCCAGCAGGGACCAGCCGCCTGCGCCCAAGGCCAGCAGACCACGCCGCAGCGAGCGGCTGCGCACCAGCGCCGTGCCCAGCAGCGCGCTGGCCAGGGGCAGGCTCAGCACCAGCACACCCAGACGCTCGGCCTCCCAGGCGCTGCCGCCCACAGCGAAGCGCGGCGCCCCCACCGCGCTGGCCAGCCAGGACGTGGCCAGGGCGCTGCCGGGCAAGAAGAAGGAGTGCAGCCCATACCAGAGGTTGAAGAAACACAGACTCGACAGAGACCAGAAGAGCCAGCGGCGCCAGCGCTGCTTGGCCAGCAGCCGCGCCAGGCTCGCGCGGGCGGCCAGGCAGACGGCGCCCCAGGCCAAGCAGGGCAGCAGCGAGAGGACCACCGCCAGCGCCAGCATGCGCAGGGCCTCGCCCACCAGCAGCAGCCCCACGGCCGACATCTCGTCCGTGAGCGAGATCATGACCTTGGCGCCCACGAACCGCTCAGCCATGCCGGCGCCGGCGGTGTACAGCTCGTTGCCCAGCAGCAGGGCGCTCAGCCAGGCGGTCACGACCAGCAGCCGTCGCGGCCGCTGGGCCGGACGCCGCTGTGCTCCCTCATCAGGGCCACGGCTCACGAGTCTCTCCTGACAGAACGCTCACTGCACCCCGAGGGGCGCAAGCTCCAACCCCCTACTTCGGTCGCCTGGGGGCCGGGGCCTGAGCGCGATCGGAGCGCGCCAATGGGGGCTGGATCGGAGTGCCGCCAAGTGACTCCTCGGGGGAGCCTCTCAATAGAGGTAGGGGCCCAGGGCGCAGGCGCCCCTCGGATGGGCCTCCAATCGCCCTCTGCGGGCCGCAGCAGCCGCTCGTGTCGCGCCCCCTACGACACCCGGGGGCGCAGCGGCCCCACCCCGCGACCCAAGAGATTTCAAAGTCTTCTCAACCTGTGCCTGCTTCGAGGCCGATGGGTCGCTCGGTTTTGGCCAGTCCAGCGGGTGCCGTGTGGCTCCGATCGGAGAGCAGGCCAGTTCGATTTGGTTCTAGGAGTTCCAAAAGAAATGACTTCAACGTTCAAGCGGAACACGCGGAACAGCGGTTTCACCCTGGTGGAGCTGGCCGTCGTGGTCGTGATCATCGGTGTTCTCGCGGCGTTCGCCGTGCCCCGTTTCCTCAGCTCGGTCGAGCGGTCGAAGGCTGCTGAGGCCTTCAACTACCTGTCGACGATCCACTCGGCCCAGGAGCGCTACCAGGCGCGTCAGGGTACGTACGCCGACGACATCACCAACCTCGACACCGAGATGGAGTCCGCCCAGTACTTCAGTGTCGGTACGGTCGAGGTCCCGAGCACCGCCTCCAGCTTGGAGGACGGTTGGGAGATCACCATGACCCGTACCGGCGCGTCCGCTGGTTACGGTGCTTACACCGTGGTGTGGACGCACGAGGGCTTCGATTCCTCGGGCTCGACCATCGACTCCGAGATCAGCCCGCTGCAGACCACCAGCTGATCCGGGCTGGTTCTGATCGGCTGAGGGGCCCAGCCTCGTCTCCCGGAGTCGCCGGGGACGAGGACTGGGCCCTCTCAGTTCTCGGAGTGGCGCGCGCCCAGAAAGCCGCACGCCGTCCCTGCCCTCCGAGGCGCAGCAGCCAGGAGCGGCCGCCGGCCAGCGCGCCACGGACGCAGCTCCCGGGGCGGTAGCACACGGCGAGGAGCGCAGCGGAGCGGATCAGGTCGATGGCCAAGTTCAACGCCAGAAAGCTCATCGCAGACTTCGCCTGGAAGCGCGCCACCGGTCTGCTGCACACCGACGACACGTTGATCATCACCCGCTCGGTGATGGGCAAGCTGGGCCAGACCGTCAGCACCACCGAGGTGGTGCAGCTCTCCGACTTCTCGGAGCAGCGCGACCCGATCATCGCCGCCCTGCAGAAGCTGCAGGAAGACGGGCGCCTGCCGGCCCCGGTCATCTGCGGCATCGACCCCCGCGGCATCTACTCGGTCACCAAGCAGATCACCGAGGACGAGAAGGACATCCCGGCGGCCGAGATCGTGTCGGCGCAGATCGGCACCATGGAGGGCGGCCTGGCCGCGTCCATGGTGCCCGCCAAGCTGGCGGCCGGCACCTTCCGCACCATCACCGCCGTCAGCATGTGGCGCGCCAAGCAGCTGCTGGCCGGGCTGGAGGGCATCAAGTCCCACAAGCTGCAGCTGCCCCCCATGGCCGGCATCATCCTGAGCCAAGCCGCCGCCGCCGCCAAGAAGCCGCGGCGCTGGAACGTCTGCCTGCGGGTGCTGCCCGGCGAGGCCTACGGCATGGCCCTGCTCACCGTGGGCGACGCGCTGGTGGCCTGGCGCATGTTCATGCCCGGCCGCAACGGCAGGCTGTCCAAGGCCGGCGTAGAGCAGGCCCTGCTGGGGCTGCTGTCCCACGCCAAGAAGGACCTGCTGCTCGAGCGGGTCGACGGCTGCCTGCTGCAGGTGGGCACCGACGCCGCGGCCTACGAGCAGATGGCCAGCGGACTCTCGAGCAACCTCGACCTCGACGTGCGCCGGGCCAAGGCGTACCAGGTGGATCCGCTGGGCCTGAGCCAGGCCCTGGCCAAGTGGGGCATGAAAGCGACGGTGCACGAGCTCGATCTGTTCCGCGGCATGCAGCCGCAGCTCGGGCTGTCGGAGAACTTCCCGCGCCAGGCCTGCGCGGCCGCGATGGCCGCCATCCTGGCCTGCGGCTTCCTGCTGTGGGACGAGGCCACCACGCTCGAGGACAAGGTTGCGCGCATTCGGGCCGCCGCCAAGACCGACGCCAACAGGGCGCGCATCCAGCTCAGCAAGGTGAAGAAGGAGCACGAGGTCCTGCAGAACGAGTTCATCATCGCGCGCAACTTCGTGGCCAAGCGCGTCTTCTGGGAGGACTTCCTGCGCGAGCTGCCGCTGCTCATGCCCAAGGGCATGCGCATCGTGCGTATCGAGGGCTACAACGCGCTGCGCCTGTCGACCAAGGTCTCGGCCCAGGCCAAGAAGTCCAAGATCCAGATCTCGACCGAGATGATCATCCCGGACAACACCTCCGGCACACCGCCCGCCATGCATGAGTTCATCGCGGCCCTGCGCGACTCAGAGACCTTCAGCGGCTCCTTCCCCAACATCTCCGGCGCCAACGTGAAGATCGTCGAGCTGCGTGACGGCAGCGCCCAGGTCAAGATGATCGTGACCTGCACCCAGGCCAAGGGAAGCTGACACCACGGCATGGAGAACGGTCTCGACAAACAACAGATCGAAGACGTCAAGAAGTGGCTGGCCAACCTGGTGGCCGACCCCGTCAGGTTGCGCCTCTACATCTGCCTGCTGCTGCTGGCCGTCGGCTGGCTGGGCGTGGTGCGCCCGCTCGGGCAGCGCCTGGCCGTTGCACAGACCGACCTGAAGAAGTCAAAGACCACCGCGCGGCGCGCGGGCGCTGCGGCGCACTACGTGGGCCAGCGCAAGCTCTACGAGCCCAAGCTCACCAACCGTCCCGATGTGGTCTTCTGGCAGGCCTACGTCATGCACAAGCTGGACGCCGCCGGCGCGGTGCTGAGCTCGCTGGAGCCGAGCGCCTCCATATCCAAGTTCCAGTTCAAGATCGTGCGCATGATGCTCACGGCGCGTGCCAACCACTATCAGGACATCGTCGACTTCATCGACCGCGTCGAGCACGGCGAACTGGCTGTGCGAGTCGAGACCATCGCCATCGACGAGACCACCGACGACCTGCTCTTCACCTGCATGCTGCAGTGCCTGGTGAAGCCCAGCCTCAAGCTGGCCGGGAACAAGCCCGTCGCGTCGAACGACGACGGAGACGACGGAGACGACGGAGACGAGCGAGACGACGCGGACGTCGACCAGTCTGTGCTCGGCCACGACGAGAGCGGCCCGGACGACGAAGGCTCCGCGACGCTGGCCCCCGCCGGCGCCCCCCTGATGCAGGACGACCCTGAGGGCGGACATGGGTAACCTGATCCGCAATCACCCGGGCTTGCTGGTCGTGCTGCTGCTGATGTACTTCACCTACGGCCCCTACAGCGCCGAGATGGAGGCCGCCAAGGCAGGCAAGAAGCCGGAGTCGATCGACCCGGTCTTCATGGCCACCCGCCCCGCCGGCGCCCGGGCGGCGACGGTGCTCAGCCCGTTCGTGCTGGACGACACGCCACCCGAGCCCGGTCGCCGCAGCGAGCTGCCCCCCGCGGGCGCCTGGCTGGTGGATCCGCTCGCCTCGGCGCGGCAGGCCTGGGAGGTCACCCACAGCGACGGCGGCCCCCTGCACGTCTTGACGGCCATGGCCTGGCGCCAGGGACTGGTGGGCTCCCGCGCGCTCGAGCGGTGCTCCGACTTCGATCAGCTGCTGGACGAGGTCGAGCTGCCCGGCGGCGGCATGGTGCCCAGCTTCACCCTCACGCTCGAGTCCCTGGTGGCGTTCTCCGACGGCGGTGGCCTGGCCCGCATCAGCGGCCGCGACGTGCGCGTGGGCGACGAGATCCCCGGCTTCGACCCGCTCAGCGCCCCCCGCCTGCGGTCCGTGCGCGGCCTCTCTGTGGTGATCGAATACCGGGGCGCAGAACTGACCTTGGACCTCGATCAGCACCCCATGGGCCAGTTCGGGCCCGATCCGCCGGGTGAATGATCCCTGATCGCCCCCCAAGCCCAACGGCCCGATGTGCCGATAGGGGCGCTGCAGCTCTGATCGACACCCAACCTCTGGACGCACTCCGTGAAGCCCCGCGTCAGCAGCAAGATGCACCCGAAAGTGGAGAGCGCCGACATCCTGGCGTTCTTCCAGCAGCTTGCGACGCTCTTCCGGGCGGGGACGCCGATCTATGACGCACTCATCATCGCCGCGGGGCAGAGCCAGAGCGCGGAACTGCAGCGCCTGATCCTCGACGTGAGCCGCAAGGTGGCCAGCGGCAACTCGCTCTGGGCGGCCCTGGGCAAGCACGACAAGCACTTCAAGCAGGAGTGGATCGAGGTCATCAAGAGCGGCGAGTCGTCCGGACTGCTGGGCGAGGTGCTGGTGCGCCTGCAGACGCAGATCGACAACGCCAACCAGCTGCAGTCCAAGCTCGTCAGCTCGATGATGTACCCGATCATCTGCCTGGTCGTGGCGGTGGGCGCCGTGTCGGTCATGTTGGTCAAGGTGGTGCCCACCTTCGCCACCATGTTCGTGGCCATGGAGATGGAGCTGCCCGCCATCACCCAGTACGTCATGGCGGCCTCCGAGTTCCTGCAGACCAAGGGCCCCTACATCCTGGGCGGCCTGATCACCATCTGGTACTCGGTCAAGCGCTACGTCAGCACACCCGAGGGCCGCAAGGCCAAGGACCGCTTCCTGGTGGGCG
The DNA here is from genome assembly GCA_003644265.1 of Planctomycetota bacterium. The sequence goes on along the minus strand of QNBX01000008.1, from coordinate 11,539 downwards.
TACCGCTGATCGGCGAGGTGATCGTGCAGTCGTGCATGCAGAAGTACGCCAACAACGTCTCGGTGCTGCTCACCGCGGGCCTGCCGCTGCTCGACTGCATCCACTCCATGAAGGGCATCTACAAGAGCAACTCGGTCTACGAGGACGCCATGGAGAGCGTCTCGCGTTACGTGGCCCAGGGCGGCGGTCTGGCGGACGGCGTGGAGCGCACCAAGGTCTTCACGTCCTTCGCGGTGAGCATGACCCGCATCGGCGAGCAGTCCGGCACCCTTCCGGCCTGCCTCGACGAGGTCGAGACCTACTACCGCCGCAAGATCGAAGTGCTGGTGGACCGCCTCACGAGCACCATGGAGACGGGCGTGATCCTGTTCATGGGCGTGGCCGTGGCCGTGATCCTGACGTCCGTCTACCTGCCCATGTTCTCCATGGCGGGAGGCGTGGGTTGAGCACCCGGGCACGCACACTGCCGCTGGCCCTGGCCCTGGCAGCGCTGCTGGCGCCCGGCGCCGAGGCGCAGCTCGACGCCCTGAGCGAGCTGCTCAACGCCGCCCAGCAGGGCCAGGGCGACGCCTCCCCCTTTGGCGAGCCGCCCCCGCCCGAGCCCATCAAGAACACACCCCTGGGCGAGGGCGACAACACCGGCTTCAGCATCAACGCGAACCAGCGCCTGGATCTGCACGCCCGCGACCTGCTGGTGGTCGACGCGCTGGGCCAGCTGCGCCTGCTGGTCAAGCGCAACATCGTGGTCTCGCCCGATGTGCTCGAGACCTTCACCGGCGACCTCTTCGACGTGGAGGTCATGGACGCCATCGACGCCATCTGCCGCAGCCGGAACCTGGTCTACAGCGACCAGGGCAGCTTCATCTACGTGGAGCCGGCGCTGCTCGAGATGCGCATCTACGAGCTCAAGCACAGCCGCTCCGAAGATCTGATCGAGCTGATCAAGCCCATCCTGACCAAGCCCGACGGCACCGTCTCCGGCACCGAGCCGTCCAAGCAGGGCATCAAGTCCACCCAGGAGGAGGCCGGCGGCGACGACTTCGCCAGCCACGACGTGATCGTGGTGAGCGACTACCCGTCCGTGCTCGACGTGGTCGATCAGATCGTCGCCACGGTGGACGCCATGCCGCTGCAGGTGCTGATCGAGACCACCATCATGACGGCCGAGCTGACCGAGGGCATGGCGGCGGGCGTGGACCTGCTGATCATGACGGGCCAGAACTTCGAGGACGTGAACGGCGTCAGCGATGACGGCAACGACATCGGCATCGGCCCCATCGGTGGCGACACGCTGGACGACGGCCTGGGCAAGCTCGGCACGGCCCTGGCCCAGGGCATCAGCAACGAGGGCCTCAACCTGGCGCTGGTGAAGAACGGCGTCTCGGCCTTCATCCGCGCGGTGCAGGCCAGCACCAACACCACCGTGCTTGCCAACCCCAAGATCCTCACGGTCAACAAGCAGCGCGGCGAGGTGCTGCTGGGACGCCGCGACGGCTTCCTGACCACCATCGTGAACGAGACCAGCAGCACCCAGAAGATCGAGTTCCTGGAGACGGGCACGCGGCTCGTGTTCCGACCCTTCGTGCTGGACGACGGCTATGTACGCATCGAAATCCACCCCGAGGACAGCGACGGCGGCATCAACGAAGACGGCCTGCCCTTCAAGGAGACGGCCGAGGTCACCACCAACATCATGGTGCGCGACGGCCAGACCGTGGCCATCGGCGGCCTGTTCCGCGAGCGCACCAAGAGCATCACGGAGCAGGTGCCGTTCCTGGGCGACATCCCCCTGCTGGGCTGGCTCTTCAAGAGCACCAAGCAGGCGCTCATCCGCGAGGAGATCATCGTGCTGGTGACGCCGCACGTGATCGACTTCTCCAAGGATCCGTCGGCCCTCAGCAGCGGCCTGGGCCTGCCCTTCGAGCGTCAGCTCGCTGCGGGACTGGAGCCCTGGGAGCTGCCGCCGGGCGTCAACACCTACGAGCTCACGCAGACCTACCTGGACGCGGGCCACGCGCTGCTCGATGAGCGGCGCCCGGGCGCGGCGGCGCTGCTGGCCGACGTGGCCGACTACCTGGGCACGGACCCCGATGGCGTGCTGAGCCTGCGCCGCGAAGCCTACGCCGCCTGGCTGCCCGACACCGCCAGCGACGTGGTGGACGAGCGCATCCTGCGCATGGTCGTGGAGTCCAGCCTCGAGATGGAGGGAACCCATTGACGCACCCATTGACGCACCCATTGACGCACCCATTGACGCACCCATTGAAGCTCGCTCTGAAGCTGCTGCTGACCGCCTGCGCCGGGCTCACCGCCTGCGTCACGAGCGGCGTCGACGAGCCCGAGGACGAGCTCTTCATCCAGGGTTCATCGCTGGCGGATGACGCCGCGTCGCTGCGCCGCTACGACGCAGTGGGCTCGGCCCTGGGCGCGGGCGCCCTGGCCGAAGCGAGCGGCCGCTGGGAGGCCGCGCGCCTGGCATACCACGCCGTCGCCACCCACGACCCGGCCAACATGCGCGCCGTCATGGCGCGCACGCGCGCGCTGCTGGCCTCCGGTAAGACCGCCCACGCGGCCGACCTGCTGACGGCCGTGGACGCCAGCAACGAGCCCGACCCCCAGCTGCTGGCCGCCACCGGCTCGGTGCTGCTGGCCGCGGGCTCGCACGTGCGCGCGCTGGAGCACCTGAGCCGCGCCCGCCAGCTGCAGCCCAGCTCCCGCAACACGCACCACCAGCTCGTGGCCGCGCTGATCCTCGCCGGCCATCATGAGGCCGCGGTGGAGCAGCTGGCGGGCAGCGCCACCGCCGACCTGCCCGACCACCTGCTGCTGCCCGTGGGGCGCTCCGCCATGATCGCCGAGCGGCTCGAGGCGGCCGAAGCCAGCTTCGCCGAGGCCGCGCGCCGCCGCCCCGCCGATGCCGAGCCCTGGACCGAGCTGGGCCGCGCGCGGCTGCTGCGCCGCAACCTGCCTGCCGCCCGGGACGCCCTGCTGACCGCCCTGGGCCTCGAGCCCAACTCCGCCGAGGCCTTCGTGCTGCTGGGCCACGTGCGCTGGCTGGCGGGCGACGCCGTGCGCGCCGGACGCTGCTGGCAGACGGCCCTGCTCAACGGCGCCCCGCCCGCCACCATCGGCCCGCTAGTGGAGCTGCTCCCGGCTCAGACCCCAAGTCACGCGCCCTGAGGGTCGATGGAGCCGATGGCCCATGATCCCCGCCCCCCGACATCACCGCGGCACCACTCTGGTCGAGATCCTGATGGTGGTGACCATCATGGGCACGATCCTCACCGCCGGCGTGCCGCGTCTCGGACGCGCCTTCGAGGGCGGCCGCGCCGACCTCGCCGCCGGCACCCTGCGCGGCCTCTGGAACGCCGAGCGCATGTACTGGCTGGAGCACCGCTTCTACACCGCCGACATCGACGAGCTGATCGGCCACAAGTTCATCGACGCCGACGTGAAGAGCGCCAGCGACCCCTTCACCTACAGCCTGCTGCTGGCCGACGAGGAGAGCTTCTCGTGCCAGGCGGTGCGCAACGGCAGCGGCCTCTGGAGCGGCGCCCTGTCGCTCGACGAGAGCGGCGTCATCACGGGACAGATCGAGGACGGCAACGGTGGCATCGTCACGCCCTACCAGGACTGACCAGGCTGGCTTCACCCTGCTCGAGGTCGAGGCGGCGGTGCTGCTGCTGTCGCTGCTCGTGCTGGCCGTGTTCAAGCTGGTCTGGCACCACGAGGAGCTGGCCTCCGCCGCCGACCGCTGGTGCCAGGGCGAGCCCACCTACTACGTGCAGATCTCCGGCGACGAGGTCGAGCGCACGCTGGGCATGCCCGCTGCGCTGGTGAGCAGCCCCCCAGCCGCGCTGCCCGCCCCCCCCGCGGACGAGCTGTACGACGTGGAGGTCCTGAACACCAGCCAGACCCTTTACCCGCCCAGCGCCAGCGCCAACGTGCTCATGACCCTCAACCCATGAGCCGCCCCGCACGCTCGTATCGCGACCCCGCCACCCGCGGCCGCGTGCCCGCCGGGCACACCATGGTGGAGCTCATGGTGGTGGGCGTGATCATGGCCATCCTGGCCATGATCGTCATGCAGGCCGCCTCCCCCATGGCGGCCAGCACGCTGCGGCTGCGCGACCGCAACTACGCGAGCACCGAGCTGCGCTTTGCGGTGGAGTCGCTACTGGCTGACCTGGGCGGCACCGAGAAGGTCAAGGCCCCCTCCGGCGACCTCAAGCTCGAGCGCTACACCGAGGTGCTCGTGGCGCTGGGCCTGTACTCCGGCGGCAACGACGCGGGCATCGTGTACTCGCTGGACGGCACGGACCTGCATCGCGCAGATGACGAGGCGGGCACGGACGTCATCGTGGCCCGCAACGTGCAGTCCTTCGTGGCCACGCGCGTACCATCCGTGGGCATCCGCGCCACGTTCGTGACGGGACTCGACGACGCCGAGCGTACGGTCGAGGTCGTGTGGACCTACTGAGACACGACATGCTGCGGACTCCCCGACGAGCGCGACGAGAGGCCGGCATCGCCCTGGTGCTCACGGCGGTGATCGGGTTCCTCACGCTGGGCCTGTTCGCGGTGGCCATCCGTTCGGGGCACGACTCCATCCGGGGCGAGCGCCTGCAGTGGCGCCGCGCCGAGCGCGCCGTGAGCATCACGGCCAGCCTGGCCGACGGCGTGAGCCTGCTGCGCACGGGCGAGCCCCCCATCGATCCGTTCGCTTGCATCGCCACCCAGACCGACGACGACGGCGTGGACTGGGACGTGAAGGTCACGTTCACCAAGCTGACCACACTGCAGTACGACCTGGACGCCGCCCTGGCCAGCGAGGCCGAGTTGCTCAGCCTACCCGCCATGCCCCTGACGTTCTGACGAAGGAGAGCCCGTTGCCACAGCACGCGGACAGCGCCCCGGCCACGGCCACACCGAACACCACGCCCGAGCAGGCCGGACAACCCGAGCGCCGCGACCGCCGCGATCGCCGCCAGCAACCCACGTCAGCCTTCTCGCGCTGGTGGCTGGTGGGACGCCGTCGCGGCGGCCGCCGCGGCGTCGAGTCGGACGGCATCTACGTTGACCGCTACCGCCCCGGCGAGTGGGTCCTGGTGCTCGGCATCCTGGTGCTCTCCATCGCCGACATGGTGCTCACGCTGCTCTACATCCAGGCCGGCGGCGAGGAGGCCAACCCCATCATGGCCTGGGCCCTGTCCCACGGTCGGCACGCCTTCGCCTTCGCCAAGATGGGCATCACCTCCATGGGCATCGTCGTGCTGCTGGTGCACATCCGCTTCACGCGCGTGCGGCGCTGCGTGCAGGCCATCTTCGTGGCGTATTGCGTACTGATGCTCTACCACACGTTGTTGCGCATCGACCTGCCGGGGTGAGGATGTGCCCGGACGGACGGGCCTCGCTCCGCACCTGACCTACGGCACGCTGTCGATCTCGATGACGAGGTCCTGGCTTGACAGCACGGTCCCCCAGAGCATCCCGTCTTGTAGACGGATTCGAACCACCAATGGAGGAGTCATGGGCTCTGCATCGACGTAGTCCTGGAGAACAAGAGGATTCGATTCACCAAGGTGCTCGACTGCAAGCGCCTTACTCAGCCCTGGATCGAATGGGCCGGCAGCCATGTCAATGAACTCCGAAGAACCTGTTGATAGCGTCCTCAGACATTGCGCCTGCGAGAGGATGACGTGCCCGCGCGAATACGTCGTTGCGCAGACAACAACCCTCACGGCACTGCCGTTGTTGTCGAACAAGACATCGCTGACAGAGACCATCGTGCGGGCGTTGATGCCGGCGGGGAGCTGGCTTCTATAGTGCCCTATAAAGGCCGGAGATGGGTAGGCCACACTCGCCATCTCTTGTTCTTGCGACTGCTCTTGCGACTGCTCTTGCGGAAGGACCGGCACCGCAATAAGAGCCAGGGAAAGAGACCCAGCAAGGGCCAGCTTGTTATTCCATTGCATTGTCATGATACTTTCTTTCTCAACATGAGCCACATGCTGAGCAGATCTGCTCGCATGAACTAACACTTCCCCAATTGCCACTACACGGCTGTACAGTGTAGCTGCAATTGCTATGACATTGGAGTGTCACGGGAGCGGATCGTCCGTTGAGGACGGTGGTCTGCGAAGCAGTGACCTGGCCCGGAGGGCCGGACATACTAAGAGTGATTACCATGGAAAGGGACAGGGGGCTGTAGCTTCCGCTCTGAGTGATTCCCGCACAGCTCCCCGTGGAACAGCTTGATGCTGTAGGTGAGCATGGCCCAAAGTCAGCGGCTCTCAGTGGAAGTGCAGCCATGACCGCAGCCAGAACAACGAGCACACAAGACCTCATCATCTCCATAATCCTCAGCGCGTTGTGTTGCGTATTTCCGAACTCCAGCTGATCATACTACCCCCCCGTCCTCTGTATTGTCAATCGCGGGCGTGGCGTCGGTGACCGCGCTGGTTCGCTTCGTGATCACGCCAGCACCGGCTCCGGGCACACCCTCAGAGGGCCCCGGGCCGAGAGGGGCTCAAGCTGAGCGGCGCGCCTGGACGAGGAGGGGGCGATCGAGCGCTGGTCCGTTCGGGTGGAGAGCCTCATGACAGTCGCGCAACCTGACGCCGCTCGAGGTCGCTCTGTGCCTCTGCCGGCGCTGGCGCTGGCCGTCGCGCTGGGTCTGGACGGGCTGCTCATGGCGGCGCTGTGGGCGGGCGGTCCGGCGGGCGTGACGCTGGGAACGCTGCACGTCTCGCCGGGCTGGATCGACGTGCTGGCCCCGCTGTTCGGCATGGGCGCCGCGGCGCTGGTGCTGCAGCACCTCGGGGCGCGCGCGACGTTGGCGCGCACGCTGGTCGCCGCCCGCGTGCGGCTGTCATCGGCCTCGCCCCTGCGCCGGGCGCAGCTGCTGGCGGCCACGTGCCTGACCCTGGCCGCGCTCAACTCCGCCCTGGCCGCGCCCATCGAGGCCCTGCGCCTGCGGGTGTTCCAGGCCTCGCGCACGTATCCCAGCCTGACCCACAACGGCGACAACGCGCACCTGCCCGCGCTGCTCGGCGCGGTGGCGGCGCGCAGCAACCCCGACGCCGTGGTGGTGCACCTGGAAGACGAGGACCCGCGCGGACACGTGGCCGCGTACTACGCCTACCCGCGCCTGCTGCTCATGGCGCCGGCCCGGCGCGCGTGGAGCACGCGCATGCGCATGGATCGGCTGGGCGTGCCGGACCCCGTGCTGCCGCCGACGGGGCCGGCGCCCGGGCTCGAGACCTCCGCGAGTTTCGCCGCCGCGCAACGCGCTGAGCTGCTGGTGCTGCGCGGCCGCGACCTGCTGACAGCTGCCGAGGCGCTGCCGTGATCGCCCTGCGACTGGCGCTGCTCATGCTGTGCGTGCCGCTGGCTGGACTGACTCTGCTTGACCTGTTGCGCTGCCGCCCCATCGGCCGCGCCAGCGCCCTGGGCATGGGCCTGGCCGCCGGTCTGGCCGGCACCTGCCTGGCGCTCTATCTGCCCCTGGCACGGGACGGCGGTCTGCACACCGGCCCCGTCAGCCTGGCGTTGCTGCTGGGCGCCGCAGCCCAGCTGCCGCGCCTGTTGACCGCGGCGCCGGCGCGCCCTCGCCCGCTGTACCTGATCCTGACCCTGGGCCTGGCCCTGCTGGTGCAGACCGTGAACTCGGCGCCCATGCGCGGCTACGACGCCAAGGCCATCTACGGCATCAAGGCCAAGGCGCTGCACCACGAAGGCGACCTGCTGGGTCCCGTGTTCCAGAATCCGGACGTGGTGCACTACCACGGCGACTACCCCTTGGGCGTGCCGCTGCTGATGGCCCTCTCCGGTCGCGTCGTGGCTGGCGCCGCTCCGGACCCGCGCGGCGCGCAGCCGGCGCCCGACGCCGAGACCTGGAACGCGCGCCACGATCAGATCGAGGCCTATGTGCCCGTGGCCACGCTGTGGGTGCTCGGGCTCATGGCGCTGGTGGCGGGCGCCGCGCGGCGTCGTGTCCGCAGCGAGTTGGGAGCCGGGCTGCTGCTGCTGACGGCCCTGCCCCTGGCCATGGTCATGCCCTTCGCCGTGGGACGCAGCTGGAGCTGGGCCGGCGCCGACGTCCCGCTGGTGCTGCTGGCCACGGCGGCGGCGGCCAGCGCCTGCCGCCTGCTGCGCCACCCCAGCAGCGGGCGCGCGCTGCTGCTGGTGCTGCTCACGGCAGCGACCCTGACGCTCAAGAACGACGCCCTGCTGCTGCTGCTCTCGCTGGGCGCCGCGTGTGTGCTGGCCGGTCCTGCGCGCGGCCGCACGCATGTGGCCCTGGCGCTGCTGGCGGGCGCGGCCCTGGGGCTGGCGCCCGTGCTGCTGGCACGGCGCTTCGGCGCCTCGGCGCCTTTCGATGAGCAGTGGCTGCCGGCGCTGCTGGCCGCCACGCCCGCCAGCCTGGCCGCGCGCCTGCCCGCGCTGCTGAGCGCCGTGGGGCGCACCCTGCTGGAGCGCGGCCTGGCCGTGCACATCGCCGGGCTGCTGCTGCTGGTGCTGCCGCTGGGCCTCGGTCGCCCGGGGACCAGCCGCGTGCTGGCGCTGTTCACGCTGTTTCATCTGAGCGGCACGACGCTGCTGTTCCTGGCCTCGCCCAACGTGCTGGCCTGGCACGTGGACACGGCCCTGCCGCGGCTCTGGATCCACGCCGCCGGACCCGCCGCCCTGCTGCTGGTGGATGTGCTGGGACGCCTGTGGGCCGCGCCCCCCGTGCCGGTCCCAGCGATCACGCCACAGCCCGAGTGAGCGTCGGGCAGGCGCCCCTGCTCTGCCGCGTCGCACCGGCTTGCCGTCTCACCGACCTGGCCCCGCCCGGCTTGCCCCGGGCCCCTGATGCCCCGCCCTAGTTGCCCCCGCCCAGATAGCCCAGAGCCTCCAGGTTGCGGCGCGTCTCCTCGTCGAGCACGACCTCCTGCCCCGCCTCCAGCGACGAGAGGTAGCCGCGGCAGACCTCGCGCAGGGACAGCAGGCGCTGGGTCAAGTCGGCCACGCGCTGCGGATCGCCGACCGCCAGGTCGTGCCGCTCGCGCGGATCGGCCTCGAGGTCGAACAGCTCGTGGGTCGCGTCGCCGCCGGCGTGCTCGCGTCGGATCAGCTTGAAGCGCCCGCTCTTGAGCGCCCACTCGTGGGCCCGGGGCCAGTTGGCATAGCCGTCCACGGCCCCCGCGTGCTGCCCGCGCATGAGCGGCAGCAGCGAGCGCCCCTGCACGTGCGCGGGGCGCTCGACGTCGAGCAGTTCGAGCACGGTGGGCAGCACGTCCACCAGCTGCACCGGCGCGTCGATGGCGTGGCCCGACAGGGCCGCCGGCGGCAGGGACGGCGCCAGGGCCGGCGGCACGCTGACGATCAGCGGCACGTGCAGCAGCTCCTCGTAGACGGCGTTGTGCAGGTAGTCGCCGTGCTCGTTGAACTGCTCGCCGTGGTCGGAGAGCAGCACCACGATGGTCTCGTCGTCGAGCCCCTGCTGCGCCAGCCCCTCCAGCAGACGCCCCACCTGTTGATCGGTGAAGGCGATGCCCGCGTCGTAGAGGTCGATCAGCCGCGCCGTGTCGTCCTCGCTCGCCCGGTCGACGCGCAGCCAGAACAGCTCGTGCTGCTGCTCCCAGTCGTTGCCGGTGGCGCTCTTGAGGCCCTCGCGCGTGTAGGTCACGCGGCCCTCGTAATCGTCGTCGATGAACTGACCGCGGAACGGCTCCGGCGGCAGGTACGGGTCGTGGATCTCGTAGGTATGCACAAACAGGAACCAGGGCTCATCGGCCCAGCGCTGCATGGCGTCCAGGGCGGCGTCCACGTTGGTGACCACGCCGCCGGGCCCCTCGAACTGCTCGAAGCCCGCCGCAAAGCCCAGCTGCTCCGAGAGGTGCCCCCCGCCGTGCCAGGCGCCCGTGCGCCAGCCCGCCTCGGCCAACAGCTGCGCCAAGGTGGGCACGTGGGGCGACAGGCGCCGGTTGCCCTCGTCCCCCAGGTTGGGCACGCCGTGGGCATCGGGCAGCAGCCCGGTCAGGATGCTCATGTGCGAGGGCCCGGTCTTGGGAGAGTGGCTCGAGGCGGCGGCGAAGCGCACCGAGCGGGCCGCCAGGGCGTCCAGGACCGGGCTGGTGGGACGCTCGTAGCCGTAGCAGCCCAGATGATCGGCCCGCAGCGTGTCGAGCGAGATCAGCAGCAGGTTGGGCGGCCGCGGGCCGGACGCCTCGCCCCCACAGCCCGACAGGCAGGCGAGGGCCCACAGGGCCAGCAGCGGGGTCATTCGGGCCATCGGCGGGGCTCCACGGGCGAGGTGCCGGCTGAGCATAAGCAGCGCCAGGCGCGGACCGAAGGCCGTGGCCTCTGAGCCCCAGATCGACTTCAGCCGATGCCCGCGGGCGCCCGATAGGTCATGCGGTCCAAAGCGGGGCCCCTCTGCCCCCCGCCCATGACGTGAGAGCCGCTTCTATGTCCGTCACCCTGCCCAAGGGTTTCAAGCTGCCCAAGGGGCTCAAGCTGCCCAGCGGGCTGAGTCTGCCCAAGGGGCTGAGCCTGCCCAAGGGGCTGAGCCTGCCCAAGGGGCTCAGGCTTCCAGGCCGCGCTTCGGGTGCTGCGGCGTCAGGCAGCGGCGGCGGCGCTGGCCCGGGCGGGTCGGGCGGCGCTGGCCCCCGGCGCGTGGTGCTGCTGGAGGTCGACGGCCCGGCCTTCACGGCCACCGTGGCCGAGCTCACCAAGCAGGGCTTCGTGGTCATCGAGTGCCACAAGCAGGGCGCGCCCGCCAGCACGCCGGTGCAGTGGCTGTTCGAGCGCGGACACATCGACCACGAGCTGCACCTGCTGCTGCCCGCGAGCGCGGTCCACCTGCACGAGACCTGCCTGCCGAAGCAACCCGCCGCGGAGCGCGAGGCCGCGCTGCAGCGCGTGGCGGGCGAGGGCTTCGGAGCGGACGCCGAGGTGCTGCACGCCAGCACCCGGCTGGGCAAGGCCGAGCAGAAGGGCAGCGCGCGCTTCGCCGTGATCAGCGTCGAGCGCGGGGGCCTGGTGGCCGAGCTGATCGACAACCCCGACCTGACCGTGGGCACGATCATGCAGCGCGAGCAGGCCTTCCTGGCCGCGCTGCCGGACGACTTGCCGGCGCGCGTGCTGGTGCTGGACGGGCCGCCCCTGGCACCCGAACTGATCCAGCTCAACGCGGGCGCCGTGGCGAGCAGCCAGACCCTGGACGCCAGCGGCCCCGGTGCCCTGCGCTCGGCCCTGCCGCCGGCCCTGGCCTCCGCCGCCACCGGCGGTGATGACGGCGAAGCCAACGCACCCAGCGCCGTGGTGGTCTCCCCTTCCCTGGCGCTGGAGCGCGAGGCCGCAGGCGTGCTGGCCGGCGAGCTCGAGGTGCTGGCCGTACCGCGCACCCTGACCGAGGGTCTGCCCGGCTGGAAGGCAGGCGACACCAGCGGCGCCTTCACGCTGCCGGGACTGGCCAGCCTGGGCGCCCTGCGCCAGCTGGCCCGCGGCGGTCAGCTGCGCGCCGTGCCCATGGGCGCCGTCACCGCGCCCT
>QNBX01000007.1 GCA_003644265.1 Planctomycetota bacterium | reverse complement strand
TGGTGCCCCTGGCTGCCTTGGTGCCCCTGGCTGCCTTGGTGCCCCTGGCTGCCTTGGTGCCCCTGGCCGCCTTGGTGCCCCTGGCCGCCTTGGTGCCCTTGGCCGCCTTGGTGCCCTTGGCTGCTTTGGTGCTCTTGACCGCCTTGGTGCTCTTGGCCGGCTTGCGCGGCTTGGCGGCGCTCGAAGCGGCTCTCCGGGCGGACGTCCTCCGACTCGCCGGCTTGGCCTTGCTGGCCGCCTTGGATCTGGAGCCGGGCTTGGCCGAAGAACGAGCGGCCGAGGCTGCCTTTTTTCGTGCTGCGGCCTTGGTTGCCAGCGTCTGCTTCGCTGCTCTCGTCTTCTTGGCGGTCTTCTTCATGGTCGTCTTCTTGGCCATGACGCAGGCGTCGTCCCCTTTGGGCTCGTCGTGTGCTCCTCGCGTGCTCCCAAGCGCTTGGTTGAATCGCTAAGATCTTGGGAAAGCGGGCCTTACAGGCCCTTTGCCGAGGAATCTGGCGTGGGGCGAAAGATAGCGTCCAAGGCTACAGAATCAACAGGAATCGGGCTCTCCCGCCCGATCCGTGCCTGGCTGGCCCAGCTGGGCTCCGAAGCCGCCCTCTCGCGCCACACCTTGGCCGCCTATCGGCGCGACGTCTTGCGCTTCGAGGCCCACTGCCGGGACCTTCAGGTGCCCCTGACGGAGATCGGCACCCACGAGCTGCTGAGCTTCCTGGCGGCCGAACGCACGCGCGGGCTGGCGCCGGCCTCCCTGGCCAGGGCTCAGGCGGCGCTGCGGGGCTTCTTTCGGTTCCTGGCGGCCGAGGGGCTGATCGAGATCGACCCCAGCGACGAGCTGCCCGGTGCCCGCCTGCACCGCAAGCTGCCGCACCTGCTGTCGGCGGAGCAGGTGGAGCGCCTGATGGAGAGCCCCGACCCCACCCGGCGGCTGGGCCTGCGCGACCGGGCCCTGCTTGAGCTGCTCTATGCCACCGGCGCCCGGGTCTCCGAGGCGGCCGGGCTCAAGGGAACGGATGTGCTGCAGGAGCACGGTGTGGTGCGCTGCCATGGCAAGCGCGACAAGCAGCGCCTGGTGCCCCTGGGCCGCCGCGCGCAACAGGCCCTGGCGCGCTACCTGAGGCAGGAGCGGCCGCTGCTGCTGCGAGAGCAGCGCCCCGAGCCCTGGCTGTTTCTGAGCCGCAGCGGGCGCCAGCTCGGGCGCGAGCGCATCCTGCGCATCGTGCGCGACCACGCCCTGGCGGCGGGCCTGCCGCCCATCTCACCCCACGTGCTGCGGCACTCGTTCGCCACGCACCTGCTCGAAGGCGGCGCCGATCTGCGCGCGGTGCAGGAGCTGCTGGGGCACGCGGACATCGGCACCACCGAGATCTACACCCACGTGGATCGCTCGCGCCTGCGTGGCGCTCACGAGCGCTTCCACCCGCGCGGTTGAGCGCAACGTGGACGTCGAGCCACGCCGGGCGACGCAGACGCACGACGCCGACGCACGACTCAGGCGCGCAGCTCGTGCAGGTGCTCGAGGATGCGCTGCGCCAACGCGTGTGAGATGCCCGGCACGGCGCTCAGCTCCTCCGCCGAGGCACGGGCCAGCGCGCGTGTCCCGCCAAAGCGCGACAACAGCCGGCGTTTGAGCACGGCCCCCACGCCCGGCACCCCGTCCAGCCCTGAGGCCATGCTCTCTTTGCTGCGCGCCTTGCGGTGGTGCCCGATGGCGAAGCGGTGCGCCTCGTCGCGCACGCGTTGCAGCAGGTACTCCTCGGGCGAGCCTTCGGAGAGCACGACGGGCTGCTCGCGCCCCGGCAGGAACACGCGCTCCTGCTCTCCGGGGGCCAGGCTCAGGCTGCGGCCGCGGCGGGCGCCCTTGGCCAGGGCCGCGGCAGGCCGCTGCACGCCGGCGCGCTGCATGGCGTCCAGGGCCACCTGCAGGTGCGTGCGGCCACCATCCACCAGCAGCAGGTCGGGCAGGGGGTCGCTGCCGGCCCGCGCCAGCCGCCGCTGCAGCACCTCGCGCATGGCGCCGTAGTCGTCCTGCCCGTCGGTGGTGCGTATGCGGTAGTGGCGGTAGCTCGAGCGGTCGGGCTCGCCGTGACGGAAGACCACGCGCGAGGCCACGATGGCGCTGCGGCCTGTGTTCGACACGTCGTAGCACTCGATCACCTCCGGCGGCGCCGGCAGCTCCAGGCGCTGGGCCAGGGCCTCCAGCAGGCGCCGCTGGTGACCGCGCTGCTCCACCGCCAGCACCAGGGCGTCCTCGGCGTTGCGGCGAGCCAGGTCCAGCAGCCCGCGCCGCGCTCCCCGCAGGGAGTCGGCCAGGCGCACGGCGTGGCCGCGCTGATCGCCCAGCCACGCGGCGAGGCCCTCCTGATCGGGCAGGGCCAGCGGCACCAGCACCTCCTTGGGCACGGGCCGCTCGCTGCCGTAGAACTCGAGCACGAAGCCCGCCAGCAGCTCGTCATCCGGGAGCACGCTCTCCAGGGTGTGGTTGGCGCTGGAGACCAGCGAGCCACGGCGAAAGGCCAGCACCACCACCTCCGCCAGCTCGCCGGCGCGATGCAGGCCGAGCACGTCGGCGTCGGGTACGCCCGTGTTCTCGACCTGTTGGCGCGAGGTCATGGTGCGCAGGGCCGTGATGGCGTCGCGCTTGCGAGCGGCCAGCTCGTACTGCGTCGCGTCGGAGGCCCGCGCCATCTCCTGCTCGAGCCGCTCCACGGTGGGTTCACAGCGACCCTCCAGCACATCCACGGCATCGGCCAGCAGCTCGGCGTAGTGTTCGGGGGTCACCAGCTCGACGCAGGGCGCGCAGCAGCGGCCCATCTCGTGCTTGAGGCAGGGTCGCGTGCGCGAGGCCAGCTCGCGATCGGAGCAGTCGCGCAGGGGCACGATGGCGCTCAGCGTGCGCAGCGTGCGTCGCAGCGAGCCGGCGCTGGCGAAGGGCCCGTGATGGGTCACGCCCTGGCTGCGCCCGCGCGGCCGACGCACCAGCGCCAGGTCAGGGAACGGGTGGCGCCGGTCCACACGCACGTAGAGGAAGTCCTTGTCGTCGCGCAGCTTGACGTTGTAGGCGGGGTTGTGCCGCTTGACGAGCTGGTTCTCCAGCAGGAACGCGGCGTGCTCCGACTTGGTGGAGACGAAGCCGATGTCGTGCACGTAGCGGTCGACGAAACGCACCGCCCGGCGCCCGTCCTGGCTGCTGCGGAAGTAGCTGCGCACGCGCTCGCGCAGCCGGCGCGCCTTGCCGACATAGGCCACGGCGCCGGCCACGTCCTTGAACAGGTACACGCCGGGGCCGTCGGGCAGGCGCTCCACCAGCGCCAGCAGCTTGTCGCGGCGCGCGGCGGGTGCGGTCATCTCAACCGTACCTCAGCTGCAGACGCTGCAGGGCGGAGAGTTCGTCGCGCAGCTTGGCCGCCTGCTCGAACGCCAGGCCGTCGGCCGCCGCCAGCATGGCCTTGCGCGTGTGATCGATCTGCTTGGCGATGTTGCCCGGGTTGACGTCCTGGAGGTCCAGGCCGGCCTCCGCCGTCAGGTCCTCCTCGGCCACGGCCAGCGAACGATCCACGGCTCGCTGCGTCGTCCGCGGCGTGATGCCGTGCTGCTCGTTGTAGGCCTGCTGGATGGTCCGGCGCCGGTCGGACTCGTCGATGGCCCGGGACATGGCGTCGGTGGTCTCCTCAGCGTAGAAGAGCACGCGCCCGTTCACGTTGCGCGCGGCGCGCCCCATGATCTGGATCAGGCTGGTGGCCGAGCGCAGGAAGCCTGCCTTGTCCGCGTCCAACACGGCTACCAGCGCCACCTCGGGCAGGTCCAGGCCCTCGCGCAGCAGGTTGATGCCGACCAGCACGTCGAACTCACCCAGGCGCAGGCCGCGGATGATCTCCACCCGCTCGATGGAGTCGATGTCGCTGTGCATGTACTTCACGCGCACACCCATCGAGGCGTAGTGATCGGTGAGCTCCTCGGCCATGCGCTTGGTGAGCGTGGTCACCAGCACGCGCTCGCCACGCTCGTTGACGGCGTGGATCTCCGAGAGCAGGTCGTCCACTTGCCCCCGCGCGGGGCGCACGATGACGTGCGGATCCAGCAGGCCCGTGGGCCGGATGACCTGCTCCACCACGCACTGCTTGGCCAGCTCCAGCTCGCGCTCAGACGGCGTGGCCGAGACGTACAGCACGCGGCTCAGGAGCGCGTTGAACTCGGGCGTGTCGAGCGGCCGGTTGTCCACCGCGGACGGCAGCCGGAAGCCGTGCTCGATCAGCGTGGTCTTGCGCGAGAAGTCGCCTTTGCGCATGGCCCCCACCTGGGGCAGGGTCTGATGGCTCTCATCCACGATCATCAGGAAGTCATCGGGGAAGTAGTTGATCAGCGAGGCGGGCGGGTCGCCGGGCAGGCGGCCGTCCAGGTGCCGGCTGTAGTTCTCGATGCCCGAGCAGAAGCCCGACTCCTCCATCACCTCGAGGTCGAAGCGCGTGCGCTGCTCCAGGCGCTGGGCCTCCAGCAGTTGGGCGTTGCCCTTCAGCTGGGCCAGGCGCTGCTCGAGCTCCTCGCGGATGGTCTCCAGCGCGCCGGCCATGCGCTCCTTGGGCGTGATGTAGTGGCTGGCCGGGTAGATCGAGGCGTCCTGCCGCTCCTCGAGCACCTCGCCACGCAGCGGGTCGACGATGGCGATGGCCTCGATCTCGTCGTCGAAGAACTCCACCCGCACCACGCGCTTCTCCTCATAGACGGGGAAGATCTCCACCACGTCGCCGCGCACGCGGAAGGTGCCGTTGCGGAACTCCAGCCCCGCGCGTTGGTACTGGATGTTGGCCAGCTCACGCAGCAGCTCGTCGCGGTCGACGGTCTGCCCCACCGTCAGCGAGACGCGCAGGCCCTCGTACCACTCGGGCGATCCCAGACCGTAGATGCACGACACGCTGGCCACGATCAGCACGTCCGAGCGCTCCAACAGCGAGCGCGTAGCGCTGTTACGCAGGCGCTCGATCTGCTCGTTGATGAAGGCCTCCTTCTCGATGTACGTGTCGGTGCGCGCGACGTAGGCCTCCGGCTGGTAGTAGTCGTAGTAGCTGACGAAGTACTCCACCGCGTTGTCCGGGAAGAGCGTGCGGAACTCATCGTAGAGCTGGGCGGCCAGGGTCTTGTTGTGCGCCAGCACCAGCGTGGGGCGCTGCAGCTGCTGCACCACGTGCGCCATGGTGAAGGTCTTGCCCGAGCCCGTGACGCCCCGCAGCACCTGCCGCGGCGCGTCGCCCTGAAAGCCCTTGACCAGGGCCTCGATGGCCGCGGGCTGGTCTCCCTTGGGCTCCAGGTCGGTGTGGATCCGGAACCGGCGCTCGCTCATGGGGCGGGGAGAGGCAAGGGGGCGAGAGGAACGGGCGGGACCTCGGAAACGCCGCCGAGTGCGCAACCCGGCCTGTGATCGGCCGGTTGAGCTGGGCTGGCCGGTCCGCGGGCGGCGACGAGCGGATGACGCGACGCGAGCATAAGGTTGCGAGACAGCGAATCGCGATGACAATGCGATTCCCGGCTGTCTGCTCTCGCATATACATTCGCTTTGCGCCGCTGCGGGGCGCTGCCAGCTCCCCACACGCCCGCCTGGCCGCGCTCGTCATTCCTGACCGCGCGGCGCCTGACCCGAGCCCGAGGAACCGCCGGTGACGACCCTGCCCTTGACCCTCCTGGCCGCGCTGTTGAGCCCCGCGCTCGCGAGCCCTGCTGTCCCCCGGCTGCTCGCGGCCCCCGCGCCGCCGGCTCCAGTCCCTGCTGCCGCGCCGCGGAGCCCAGCCCCTGCCGCCTCGCCGCAGCAGCCCGACAACACGCCCGCGCTCGGCGCCCTGTCGCGCACGGTCGAGGCCCTGCGCAACGAGGACGCAGAGGCCTTGGCGCAGCTGGTCGACTTTCCGCTGCGCTCAGCCGAGGCGCGCTTCCGCGCCACCGAGGTCGTGGGCTGGGATGATCTCGACGCGGCCGATCAGTACTTCCGTGTGCAGCTCACCATCGATGACTGGCTCGAGGACGAGTCCAGCTTCCTGCACAGCGCGCTGCTGAATGACTTCCGCGAGTTGCGCGACCCCGACGCGGGCCTCGGGCCGGTGCCCGACCGGGTCATCATGCTGGGCGTGCTGCGCTCGGTGCGCGACGACAGCCGACGCGACCTGCTGCTCTACACCACCCCCGGCGGACGCGTGCTCGACCTGATCATGGGGCCGATCTACTCCGTGGACGCCAACCCTGCCGGCGCCTCGGGCCTGCAACCCGTGGGCCTGCCCCAGCTCGGCGAGCTGAGCGTGGACTGGCCGGACGCTCTCGATCAGTACGAGATCTCCAGCGCGAGGGAGCTGGTGCAGGCCCTGCTGCAGGCCGACAGCGGCCGCGACCGCGCCCTGGCGGCCGAGGCCCTGCATCGGTCTCCCCAGGCCGGCGTCACGGCCCTGCTACGCGAGCTGCTGCTGATCGATCAGTCGGCCGCAGCGGACGCCGGCCTGGGCGCCGTGTTGGTGGAGACGCTCGCCACCATCACCGGTCGTTCGTCCGACTATCTGGCCCACGCGCCCTTCGGCATGGACGCGGGCCTGTGGCAGCGGCGCAACCACCTCGAGGTGGAGTCCTGGGTGCGCTGGCATGAGCAGCATGGCGGCAGCTTCGTCGCGGCCGATGTGGAGCACCCGCTGCGGCCTGTGTTCGGCGAGCGTGCGCCGCGCGCGGGCCCTCGCCCGAGCGACGACGACGAGGCCCCCGCCGTGTCCGACCGCACGCCGTCGAGCGCGACGCCGGGCGGCGCGGGGAGCGGCTCCCCCGCCGAGTCGGCACCAAGGGCGGGCAGCGCCCCGGCGCGCGCCGAGCCCCCCCCGCCGCCGGGCGCCGCGTCCACAACGCCTGCGCGCACGCGCCCGGCCGTGGTGCTGCGCACAGCGCCCCCGACGGCCTCGCCCCCGGCGGCGCTGCCGGTGCCGGCGATCGAGCTGCTGGTCGTGGGCCCCGAAGGCAGCCCCAGCATGCGCCTGAGCCTGGCGGAGGTGGCCGAGCAGCTCTCGCCTCCGCTGCTGGCCACGCTCAAGTCCTGGGCCGAGCCCATCGAGCAGTTCGGGCTGAGCGTGGCCCTGGGTGAGCGCACCGATCACCTGGTCTTCGGCCACGCACGGGAGCAGCTGATCGAGGACGCCGTGCGGCAGCTCGATGCCAGCGCGGGGCTGCTGGACCCGGTCTTGCCCGAGGGCCCCTCGCGTCCGCTGCTGGTGATCGTGTTCGACCAGGGCTTCTCAGGGTCGGCGGCCTGGGGCCAGCTGGTGGACGAGCTGCTGCAACGCGGGGTCATCACCAGCGACAGCGCCACGCAGCTGCGCTCCCACCCGCGCGGCTTCACGGCCCGCACCCAAGCCGTCATGACGCAGCCGGTGTGGGACATGGCCGGCAACGCGTCCACCGGGGACGACGAGTTCCGCATGGCCAACGAGCTGGCCAACAAGTACGCCCAGGTCGCGGCCGTCGAGCGCTGCGGCCCCCTGCCCGAGTGGCTGCTGTGGGCCCTCGGCCACGTCATCGAGCTGCGCCGGGAGGGCACGGTCTACACCTTCAACAAGGACGGCTTCGTGGCCACGGGGGACCACTTCGACTGGGGCAAGCAGACCGCCAAGGCCCTGGCCAAGCGCGCCAAGCGCCGCAACTTCTCCCTGGTGGAGCGTGTCCTGTCGGCGGACCAGCCCAGCAACAGCCTGGAGAACCCCATGCTGGCTTGGGGCGCCCTCGACTTCCTCTACCAGCATCGGGCCCATGATCTGGTGGCCTTGCTGCAGGATCTGAGCGAACTGCAGCAGGAGGCCGCTCCCCGAGGTGGCGTCCGGGAGTACCTCGGCGACCCCGAGCGCACGCAGTCGTCCCTGGCCTGGCGCCTGGGCGAGCTGAATCTGGACGCCATGCTCGAGCACCTCGAGGGTCGACCCTGAGCGGGCGCCCGGCCCCCGGCGTGGCCGTCCTGGAACCGAGCGGCGCCAGGGGCTGGGCTGCTCTGTGCTTGACCCCCCGGCGGCATCGACCGTAGCCTCGGGCGCTTCCCCACTTCTTCCCCACCACGGACCCACGATCATGGCCCGAGTCGGCACCTGCAAGGACTGCGGAGCACGTTTCAAGGTGCCCGACACGACCCAGGCCACCCGCGCCAAGTGCAACAAGTGCGGTGGCGTCGTGGAGATCCCCGCGGCCGCGGGCGCCGTCGCTGCGGACGAGGCGCCCAGGCCCGCCGCCAGCGCCGCGTCCAGTCCGGCACCGAAGCAGGCCGCCGGATCCGCGCCCAAGCGGGCCGCAGCGTCCAAAACAGCCCCAGCCCGGGCCCCACGCAAGGCGGGCGCCGGCAGCGCCAAGACGAGTGGCGGCAAGCCGGGCGCCCCCTCGCGCCGCGCCCGTGCCGGCAGCGGAGGCCAGGCCGCAGCAGGCGAGGGCACGGGGTCGGCGCGCCGCAGGGCGGCCGGCAAGTCGTCCTCCGGGGGCAAGGGCGGCCGGTCGCAAGGCCGCGACGACAAGCAAGGCGCGCCCGTGGGCCTGATCGTGGGTATCGCCGCGGCCGTGCTCGCGCTGGGCGGCGCCGCGTTCTTCATGTTTGGAGGCGACGACGCCCCCGAAACAGTCGCCCCGGACCAGGGCGCCGCTACGACCAGCGTGGCCCCGGGCTCGGCCAGCACCGACGACGGCATCACGCCGCCGGCCAACACGACGCCCGACACGAACAGCAGCCCCGACTCCAGCGCTGCGACGACGCCCGACACGGCGCCCGCAGCGGCCAGCGACGCCGCCGGCAACGTGCAGGACGCCAGCGGCGGCGGCGTGGCCTCAGGCTCCGACGACACCAGCGGCGCGGCTTCGGGGGACGTGGCTCCTGCCCCTGCACCCGCTCCCGTGGAGCAGGCTCCCGCCGCAGTGAGCAACAAGATCAGCGACAGCGAGCCCTTGCCGACCATCATCGATTACGAGCCCATCGTGCCGCTCGACAGCGTCAGCCAGGAGGACCACGAGGCCTGGACAGTCATCATCAAGGAGCTGTTCGTGGAGTACGGCGGCGCCACCGGCCGTCGCCGCCGAGCGCTCATGCAGGAGATCGACGAGGTCGACCCGATCGACGCCTTCCCGGCCTTTGCCAACGCCCTGATCGGCGTCGACTTGTCCGAAGACCAGGGCATCAACGCCACCTTCAACCTGGTGCGCTACTGGCAGGAGCGCGTGGCCTACAAGCCGCACTTCAACTTCAGCGGCGACGTGACGGACAAGTCGATCAAGCAACAGAACCTGCGCATCAAGACCATCACAGGCTGGCCCACTTGGTGGGCCGGGACGATCAAGAACGAGCTGACGCTCGAGGACTACCGCGAGCGCGTCGAGGTAGAGCGCCGCAAGCGCGACAGCCGCTGAGGGGCCCCGCCGCCGACAGCCGCTGTGGCCTCGCGACAGCCCGCTGTGGGCCCGCGACAGCCGCTGTGGGCCTGAGTTGGTGGGCGCCTGAACGACGCAGCCCGCCACCGGCCTGCGCTGGCTCGCCCGGGTGTCCAGCCCGACGCTCTCCAGAGCCCGGGACGCGACGCCGAGCGAGCTTCAGAGCTGGCTGGGAGGCTCCGCGGCAGGCACGTCGCCAGCCACGTCCGCGATGGAGACGCCGCGCTCGGCCAGGTACTGCAGCGCCTTCTCGATCTCGGGCTCGATGCCCTCGAGTTCGAGATAGACCAGCCCGATGTCGTCGCTGATGGTGGCCCCACGGATGTTGGGGACCACCTCGAAGTCGCGGCCGAGGTTGTAGAGCAGGGGTTCCCGGATGAGCCCCTTCGGGAAGGTGCAGTGAACGAGTCTCGTGCCGGTCATGCCCCGCTTGCTCCGGTCGGTGGGCCCAAGCCGCCCGCCCCCCGAGCGGGGACGACCGTCTGGCCTCTGGTCTGTCACGGTACGGCAGCCTACGCCGCCGACGCCAGAGGCATAGTAGCAGTCGGAAGCGCGGGCCACAAAAGAGGGGCCGCCGCCCGGAACCCCGCCGGGCGGCGACCGCTCCGCAACCTACTGCCCCGCTTCGATCAGGACCGGATTGGTCGCCATATGCGGGTTCGCGAAGCTGAAGACCTGTGCCACCACGTCGACAGGCTGCAGCGCCAGCGGCACGTCGAACGACCAGTTCGCGCTGCCCATGCCATCGGCCATGACCGAGAGTGAAGGCAGAGCCTGCAGCGACAGGTTGAACAACGTGTCCTGAGCCAGCACCAGCCCACCCCAGCCGCCCATGTCAAACCACGAGGGCTCGCTGGCCATGGAGAGCAGCAGCAGGCAGGGCTCACTGGGCTTGGCGCCCTCCAGCGTGATCACCAGCGTGGTGCCAGCCGCCGGCTGGGCGTCACTGACGCCCAGGCTGCTCCAGTGGCTGCGCGCCAGCCCCAGGGCGTCCAACTCGCCGGCACCCTGGAAGCCGAAGTCCTGTTCGTCGTGCCCGTCGAGCAACGAGCCACCCATGCTCGTGCTGAACACGGCGCCATCATGGGACGAGGGGCTCTGCACGCAGAACAGCAGCCCCCCGTCCTCGTGGTTGCGCGCCAGCCCCTTGAGGTCCCCGGCGAGGCTGCCCGACGCCACCACGTTGCTCACCAGAGTGTCCACAGCGCTCTCGGTGAGGACGTGCCAAACGGCACCCGTCACCGGATCCCAGCCGACCACGTCTCCGTCCTCGATCACCCCGGGCATGTCGCCCGAGAGCAGTGTGCTGTCCTCGTCCTCCGCCAGCGAGAACAGCAGCATGCCGTCCTCCACCAGCAGCGCGTCGAGGTCGAGGTTGCCGTCCGTCACGCCCAGGGCCGTCACCAACGCGTCCTCGCTCCAGACCAGCTCCAGGCCCGCCGCGCTGATGCGCAGCACATCGCCGTCCTCCCAGCCGCCCTGATTGCTCACCAGGGAGAACATCAGGCCGCCGCCCAGGGCCGCTTCGCCGGGATCGTGCAGGGCGTCCACGTCGCCGGGCAGGATGTGCAGCTCGCCCCCGGACGCGGGGCCCAGGAGCAGCGAGAGCGTCTCCGTCGGCAGGGCGGTGCGCAGCGGCACACCGGGCGTGTGCCAGACGATCTCTTCATCCCCCACGCTGCCGGAGGGGTGCAGTTCGTTGCTGCTGGTGGAGACCAACAGCGTGGGCGACTGGGCCCACGCCGGCGAGGCCGACAGGGCCAGTCCTAGCGACACCAGCGCGACACGCACGGCCCCCACGGCAGCACGCGCCTTGGGACCCGACGCGCCCCCGCTCGCGGCGGTCCCGGCCAGCTTCTCGACAGGTCCGGCGCCCGTCGCTGCTTCCGTTCCCGACGCCCCTGCTGCACTCGGTGTCACACGACGCAACATCACACTCGTAGTCATCTCTTCCTCCCTTGATCCAGCTCGTCCCGCACGGGGCGGGCGCACGCTGCGCACCGACCTGCGGGTCGCTGGTATCGTCGGCGCGCGGCGCGGCGTGTTACCTCCGCGCAGGCCGCGAGGCCCGGACGTGCTCGTCGAGCCCGGGGCCTGGCAGCAGGCGCGACTCAGTCGCAGGGCGCTTCCGACGCGGGATCCGAGCCAGGCTCGGCCAGCTCCAGGGCCAGGGGCAGCACGTCCGCCAGGCAGCGGCTGCCCGTGAGCGCGGCCGCCAGGCGATCCACGCCCAGGGCCATGCCCAGCGTGGGCGCGGGGGGGCGGGCGGCCAGCTCCTGCAACAGGGCCTCGTCACGCGGGGGGCTGCGGCCATCGCGCTCGGCCGTGAGCTCGTCCCAGCGGGCCGCCAGGGCCTGGGCGTCCAGCAGCTCCACGTAGCCGTTGGCCAGCTCGAGCCCGCCCATGTAGGCCTCCACGCGCAGGCACAGGCGCGGGTCGGCGGGGTCGAGCTGGGACATGGCCGCCACACAGGCTGGCCAGCCATGCAGGAAAGTCCAGCCAGGCAGGGCCGCCAGGGCAGGCTCCACGCGCTCCACCAGCACACGGCCCAGCAGAGCGGTGGCGTTGTCTGTGTCACGGCAGCGGGTGAGGCCCGTCCGTCGTGCGGCCGCGGCGAAGGCGGCGGTGTCGCCATCCAACAGCGGACCCAGTTCGAGGCCAGCGTGTGCCGCCAGCGCTGCGGTCAGTGAGAGCGAACGCCGGGCCGTGGGCGACGGCACGTCGAGGGCAGCGGCCGCGGCCTCTCCAAGCTGCACGCAGTCGTCCTCCAGGGCGTCGGTGCTGTGACCCAGGCGGTACCATTCCAACATGCTGAAGACCGGCTGATGCCAGCGGGACAGCTCCTCACGACCGCCCCGAAAACTCTTGCCCAGGGCGTAGAGCTCCGGCACCCCCGCCGCCAGCAGGCGCTTGAGACCCAGCTCGGGCGACGTCTGCAGCCAGAGCGGCGCGCCCAGACCGGGCAGCTCGACCAGCGGCGCATGCAGGTAGGGCTCAGGGCCCGCCACCGGTGCCAGCGGTGAGGGGTCGCACTCCACCAGGCCCCAGCTCCCCAGGCGCTCGCGCAGGGCCGCCAGCAGCCGGGCCCGGGCCCGCACCACGGCCGCGGCCTGTGGGTGGCGGCGCAGGCGCAGGGCGTCAGCCATCGAGCGGCGGCGTCGCGCCCGCGCGGAGTTCGGGTGGCAGGCGCAGCTGGTGCTTGCTCACCAGGCGCTCGCAGCGGCGATGCACGTCGGGCCGCGCCTTGAGCTTGGCGCCACCCAGGTGCAGCTCGTCCTGATGAACGCGATTGAGCGCCCGGATCAGCGTCTCGGGCTCACCCAGCAGATCAATGGTCTCGTCGTCAGCGATCTCGCGGGCGCGGGTGCGCGCGCCCAGGGAACCCAGCGAGAGCACGACGAAGCCGAGGACCCACAGCCCGCGCAGCCCCGGCAGCAGCCAGGCCAAGGCCCCGAAGGCCAACGCCAGCAACGCCGCCGAGAGCAACAGGCGCTTGTTCACGAACGCGAGGCGTCGCCGCTCCACGATGGCGTGGGCCAGCAGCGCCTCGCCCTCGGCCGGCGACAGGCGCTCGATCACGCGCTCGCTCACCAGCAGCTCCCTCTCCGCGAAGCGAAACCACGCGCCGCGCCGACGGTCGGGCGGCATCAGGCGCGCGCGTAGACCGGGCAGCCCCGCGCGTTCGGCGGCGCGCTCGAGTCCGGACAGGTCGGTGGTCACGGGAATCGGCTCCTGGAGGCCCCGCGCGGGCGGCGGCTGCGCACGCGCACGGCCAGCTACGGGTAGATCTTGTTGAGCATGCGCGGGAAGGGCGCGCACTCGCGGATGTGCTTGGTGCCGCAGAGCCAGGACACCGTGCGCTCCAGCCCCAGGCCAAAGCCGCCGTGGGGCACGCTGCCGAAGCGGCGCAGGTCGAGGTACCACTCGAAGGCCGACTGGGGCAGGTCATGCAGCTTGATCTGCTCGAGCAGGTAATCGAGGTCGGCCGCGCGCTCGCTCCCGCCGATGATCTCGCCGTAGCCCTCGGGCGCCAGCACATCCACGCACAGGGCCACGCGCTCGTCCTGCGGGTCGCGCTTCATGTAGAAGGCCTTCACGTCCGCCGGAAAACGGTGCACCAGCAGCGGCTTGTCGTACAGCTTGGTGAGCACCTCTTCGTCGGGCGCGCCGAAGTCGCCGCCCCACTCGAAAGCGTGCCCGGCCGCGTTGAGCTGCTCGACCGCTTCGGTGTAGCTGATACGCGGGAAGGGCCCTTGGATGGCCTCCAGCTTGGAGACGTCACGCTCGAGCACCTCGAGCTCGGCGCGACAATCACTCAGCACGGCCGACACGATCGCGCACAGGAAGTCCTCGGCCAGTTGCATGACGCCGTCCAGCTCGAGGAAGGCCGCCTCAGGCTCCACCATCCAGAACTCGGTCAGGTGCCGACGCGTCTTGCTCTTCTCGGCGCGGAAAGTGGGACCAAAGCTGTAGACCCGACCGAGCGCCATGGCGCCCGCCTCGGCGTAGAGCTGGCTCGACTGGGTCAGGTAGGCCTTCTCGCCGAAGTAGTCCACCTCGAACAGGGTCGAAGTGCCCTCGCAGGCGCTGGGCGTGAACATGGGGCCGTCCATGCACACGTAGTCGCGCGAGTCGAAGAAGTCGCGGATGGCTTTGATGATGCGGGCGCGCACGCGCAGGATGGCGGATTGCTTGGCGGAGCGCAGCCACAGGTGCCTGTGCTGCATCAAGAAGCCCGTGTTGTGCTCCTTGTTGCTGATGGGATAGGGCTCGGCCTCATGCACCACCGAAACGTCGGTCACCGACAGCTCATGCCCTCCGGGGCTGCGCGGGTCGGCCTTGACCTCACCCGACACCTCGAGCGACGACTCCTGGGGCAGGGCGTCGAGGCGCTTGAAGAGCGCGTCGTCCACGGCGCCCTTGCGCAGCACGCACTGCACCGTGCCGCTGCCGTCGCGCAGCTGCAGAAACTGCAGCTTGCCGGAGCTGCGACGATTGGTGAGCCAGCCCTGCACACGCACGACGGCACCGACGTGCTCGGATAGACGACGGACGCGGGACACGGGGGGCGGTCCGGCGGTGCTCATGGGCGCTGATCTCCGGTGTGCGCTGGCCGGGCGGAAGGCGCCGACCGATCGTGCAGTGTACGAACTGGAAGGCCCCGGAAGGCACGGCGCATTGGCCGGGTCCGCGGCGGGATCCGGGCGCCGAGATCAGCGGGCGCACGAATGCAGGGGCGTGGCACAACCGGACGGCAGAACCAGGGGGCCGAGATCGAGGCCGGCGCTAGCGGTCAGGGGAAGGCGGAGTAGGCCGAGCGCACGACCGCGTCCACGATCTCGCCCTCGGCCAGGGACAGCTGGCCCTTGTGCACCACGCCGTCGCGGCGTGCCTCGAACACCACCCGCCCGCTGCCACCCTTGATGGCGCTCAGGTCCGAGAGCAGGGTCACCTGCTCGTAGCCCTGGGCCGCCAGGTGCCGCCGCACGCGGTCGCTCAACGCGTCCGCCGGCGCGACCGCCGCGGCCTGGGCGCTGCGCTCCAAAGAGCGCGAGACATCGCTGACCTGCTGCTGCAGCTCAGAGAGGGCTGCCGTGACCCGCGACTGGGCGTCGGCGAGTTCGTGCAGGTGCTGAGCCAGGCGCTCGTTGAGCTCCTTGCGATGCAGCTCGGTAGAGAGCCCGCGCACGCGCTCGGACAACCCCGCCAGCTGCTCCAGCGGCTCCAGACGTTCGGACAGCTGCTGCAGGCGGCGATCGAGCAGCACCACTCCGCCCACGCTCAGGGCGGCCAGCACGGCGAAGCAGATGAGCAGGACCTCGATCACGCGAGCATGATCCGACACGGACGGGGGCCGCTTCAAGCACCGTGCGGGAGAGCGTTCGTCGCCGCGCCCGGCTCGCCGCCGGCCTGCCTCATTTCCGCCCCATTCCCGCCTCAAGCGTCCCTCCGGCGCCCCAGGCTGCCCTTCGGAGGGCTCAACGGGCCTGTTACCATCGCGCTACGGAACCCCAGGGGCAGGACGCGCGCGGCGCATGAACAACCGACTCTCCGTCCTGCTCAGCACGCTCGTGGGCCTCGTTCTGGCGGGCGTTCTGCTGATCCCGAGCGCCGATCGCACCGCGCTGATCAGCCAGGGCGTCGGCGACCTGCTGGCGCAGCAGCGCGAGCAGGACGACGGCCTCTTCGTGCACTTGACCCGGGCTGCGCAGGGCGATGCGCGCGTCAGCCTGGATGTCGTACTGGAGGGCGCCGCCACGGACCACCCCGGCTTCGCGCGGGCCTTCGGCAGCCAGCTCAACCTGTGGAACGTACGCGAGGGCCTACCGGAGGGCGCGGCCCCGCTGGTGCTGCTGCCCTCCGGCGACCGCGGCGCCGTGCAGGTGCAGCTCGATGTGGCCAGCGGCCCCGACGGTGTGTCGTTGATCGCACACGTCACCGGGGCCGACGGCACGCGCACCCTCGGCCCCGGAGAGCAGCGCTGGCGCAGCCCCGGCCGCACCGCGCTGCTGCCACCCCTGCTGGCCATCCTGGTGGCGCTGCTCATGCGCCGGACCCTGCTGGCCCTGTTCCTGGGCATCCTGTCCGGCGCGGTGCTGATGGCCATGACGCGCTACGACGTCGGCCTGGGCGGCGCGCTGCTGCCGGGCCTGCGCGACGTGTTCAGCATCTACCTGATGAACGAGCTGGTGGACACCTTCCGCATCGAGATCATCGGCTTCGTCATCGCGCTGGTGGCCATGGTGGGCGTCATGAGCCGCAGCGGCGGCGTGCAGGGTCTGATCGAGCTGCTGGTGGGTTTTGCCAAGACGGTGCGCTCCACGCTGTTCGTGACCTGGGGCATGGGCCTGCTGATCTTCTTCGACGACTACGCCAACTGCCTGCTGGTGGGCAACACCATGCGGCCGCTCACCGACCGCCTGCGCATCAGCCGCGAGAAGCTGGCCTACATCGTCGACAGTACGGCGGCCCCCATCGCGGGCGTCTCGCTGCTCTCCACCTGGATCGCGTTCGAGGTCTCCACCTACGCGGCGCATCTGCCGGCGGCCGGCATCACCGACAACGCCTACGCGGTCTTCATCCAGACCATCCCGTTCCGTTACTACTGCCTGTTCACGCTCATGTTTGTGGGCCTCACGATCCTGACGGGCCGTGACTTCGGTCCCATGCGCCGAGCGGAGGCCCGCGCCCGCAGCACCGGCAAGCTGGTGCGTGACGGCGGCGTGCCCATGGTGTCGGAGGAGGCCACACGCATCACGCCGCGCGAGGGCATGCCGCGGCGCTGGTTCGACGCGGGCCTGCCGATCGCGCTGGTGCTGGGCGCCACGCTGCTCTGGATCTTCCACGACGGCGGCGGCTTCGAGCTGGCCTGGAACCGCGAGCCGGGCGGCCTGCTCACGCTCAAGGGCGTGACCGACGTGCTCTTCAACGGCAGCGGCGGCCGGCCCATCTTCTACGGCGCCGGCGCGGGCCTGGCCCTGGCGACGTTCTTCGGCGGCAGCCGCGTACTGCGCCTGGCCATCGTAGGCGGCATCGCCTTCGCCACCCTGGGAAGCCTCGAGTCACTGCAGGCCTGGCTGAACAGCTTCGACGCGGGTGGTGCCTGGCACGAGCGCGCCCTGGCCTGGCTCGCTCCGCACGCCTCGTACCGGGCCGAGCTCGAAGGCTGGTTTGTCCGCTTGGTCGAGAACCAGGCCGAGCCTGTGCGCAAGCTGGTGGCGTCCTTTGCCCCGTACGTGGCCTACAGCGTGAGCTTCACCGCAGGCGCGCTGTTCACCAGCGGCGCGCTCCTGGCCACGGGCAAGAGCCGCACCACGCGCGCGCACCTGCCCCTCGGCGACGTGCAGCGCGCGGCGCTGTCGTCCGTGCGCGCGCTGCTCTTTGCGGTGCTGATCCTGTTCCAGGCCTGGATGATCGGCAACGTCTGCAAGGACCTCAAGACGGCCGACTACCTGGTGGCGCTCTTGTCGGGCTCGGTCGTCCCCACGCTGCTGCCGGTGCTGCTGTTCGTGGCCGCGTGCATGGTGGCCTTTGCCACCGGCAGCAGCTGGTCCACCATGTCGATCCTGCTGCCCAATGTGGTGGCGCTGGCCGCCTCGGTGGGCGACGAGTCGGGCTTCGGCGCCCTGGCCATGGTGGTGTTGTGCATCGGCGCCGTGCTCGAGGGCTCCATCTTCGGCGACCACTGCTCGCCCATCAGCGACACCACCGTGCTCAGTTCGGTGAGCAGCGCCTCCGACCACGTGGACCACGTGCGCACCCAGGCTCCCTACGCCCTGTGTACGGCCGGGCTGGCCATCGCGGTGGGCTACATCCCCACCGTGGCCTTCGACTTCTGGACCTCACCCATGGCGCTCAGCACGGGCTTCGTGCTCATGCTGGGGCTGCTCATGCTGGTGGGACGCAAGGCCCCGGAGCCCCCCGTCGATGAGCCCCTCCCGCCAGGCGACGCCGCGGCCGGCGAGCTCAGCATGGAGCCCCCGCGGGCCGGCTGATGCGGGCCCTGCTGCAGCGCTTCTCACCGGCCGCGCGACGCTTTCTGGCGGGCGCCGTGCTGCTCGAGCTGAGCCACGCGTTCCTGTGGGCGCTCGAGAATCTGTACGTGCGCTCGCTGGGCTTTGGCGAGGCGGACGTGGGGCTGGTGCTGACCTGCGCCGCGGCCGGCGTGGTGCTCTCCACCCTGCCGGCCGCCAGCGTCTACGAGCGCATCGGACCGCGCCGCAGCCTGACCCTGGCGGCGGGCGCCGCGGGCTTGGCCATGCTGGGGCTGACCACGGCCACGTCGTTGTTCAGCCTGTGCGCCTGGTCCGCCGTGCAGGGCGCAGCGTTCACTCTGCACAGAGTGGTGGCCGCGCCGTTCCTGATCAGCGTGTGCGAGCCCGGGCTGCGCTCACGCCTGTTCGGCGCCGAGATGGCCGCGCACACCGTGGCCGCCGCGGTCGGGCTGGCCCTGGCCGGATGGGTGGCCGGCAGCCTGGAGCAGGCCGGACTGTTCGCGGAGACCGGCGCCCTGCGCGCAGCCTTGATCTTCGGCGCCATGCTGAGCCTGTCGAGCGTGTTGGTGTATCGCCGACTGCCGGACGCCACGGGCATCGACGACAGCGACGGCGAGCGCCGCGGCGTGTTCTCCATCCTGGCGCCCCGGCACTGGGGGCTGTGGTGGCGCCTGGCCGTGCCCAACCTGCTGGTGGGTCTGGGCGCCGGGCTGACGGTGCCCTTCATCAACCTCTATTTCACGGACCGCTTCGGCCTGCCCAAGGTCTGGCTGGGTGTGGTCATGGCCACCTCGCAGTTTGCCATGACGGTGGGCGTGCTGTTCCAGCCGCGGTTGGTGGAGCGCATCGGTCTGCTGAAGGCCACGCTGCTCACCGAAGTGCTCTCGTTGCCGTTCTTTCTGGTCCTGGCCTTCACGGGGCACATGGGCGTGGCGCTGGTGGCCTTCGTCTTCCGCGCTGCGCTCATGAACCTGTCGCACCCGGTCTGGCGGCAGCTCATCATGGAGCTCACGCCCAACAGCTGGCGCGCGGCAGTGAACGGAGTGGCCATGCTGGCCTGGAACCTGGGCTGGCTCAGCTCCAACGTGTTGGGCGGGACGCTGATCGAGCGCTCGGGCGGCTGGGTCAGCACCGACAGCGACGGCTACGTGCTGCCCATGCTGGGCACCATCGCCCTGTACCTGCTGGCCATCGGGTTCGAGGCGGCCTTCTTCTGGCGTCACCGCGAGCTGGGGCGCAGCCCGCCGGAGCCGGAGCTGCGTCAGGAGCCGCCGCCGCAAGCGCATTCTGAGCCGCAGTAAGCGGCGCTCAGTCGCGGGCGGCGTCGTCGGCGCGCGCCAGCACCAGCACGCTGCGGTCGCGTTCGGTGTCGCAGTCGAAGTCCGCAAGGGCCGCGCGCAGCGACTCCGCGAGCGCCGTGGCACCCCGCGTGTCCATCCCCCGCAGGGCCGCGGCCACGCCGTCGAGGCCGAAGCGCCGCAGCGACTCGTCGAGCGCGCGCGTCACGCCATCGGAGACGAACACCACGGCCGCTCCGGGCGCCAGCTGCACGCGCAGCAGCGGACCGGGCGCCGTGCCGGGCGGGACGTCAAGCGCGCGGTCGTCGCCGCGCTCGCCCCGGAACTGCACGCCCCCGCTGGCGTCCAGCAGCGCGAAGGGCTCACCGCCCAAGTCCACGGCGGTCAGCGTCGCGGTGGAGACGTCCACACGTGCCAGCCAGCCCTTGAGCGAGGTGCCCGCGCCCAGGTCCCGCGCCACCACATGGGTCAGACGCGTCGCCAGCTGCTCGAGCGCGGGCGCGCCGCCCAGCAGCGCGCGGAACGCAGCGCGCAGGGCCACGCCATCCACGGCAGCGCGCACACCCCCGCCGCTCAGGTCCGCCAACAGCAGGTGCAGGCAGCCTTCGGGCGCGGCCACCACGTCCAGCAGCTCGCCCTCGACCTCGGCGGCCGGGTCGTGCCAGCAGGCCAGCGACCAGCCGGGCGGCGCCACGTCCTGACCGGGGAGCGTCATCTGGCGCAGCGAGCGCGCCACCCGCAAGTCCTCGCGCTCGGCGCTGAAGCGGGCCAGGGACTCGCGCATGGACTCCAGCGTGCTGCCGAGCTGGCGGATCTCGAGGATGGAGCTCTCGGTCGTCGGCTGGCCCTGGAAGTCGAGCCGCTCCAGGCGCTCACCCTGGTGCGCCAGCCCCGCGAGCTGCCCGCCGTACAGCCGCGCCAGCCGGCGCGCCCGCAGGAAGGCCCCCAGCACCACCAGCGACGTGCCCAATGCGATCCAGGTGCGTACGTCCGGCAGGTCGGCCAGCAGCTCCGACTCGGGGATCAGCGCGCCGATCCAGACGTTCTCCGACACGCGCAGGCCCGAGGGCTGCAGCGCGCCCCACCAGCGCTCGCCGCCGCTCTCGAAGGCACGCGCCACCCCGTCCGTGGGGAAGGGCCCGCTCAGCAGATCCGCCACGGGCCCGCCCAGCTCAGAGGGCGTGCTCAGCACCATGCGGGCCAGCGCCTCCGGATCGTCCGACCCGGGATGGTCAGGCAGACCGATCAGGGCGATCTCTCCAGGGTCGGACGGATCGCCGCGCATGACGAAGACCTTGCCGCGCTGACCCACGACCAGATCCATGGTGAAGCGCGAGATGTCCGACAGCAGGATGTCGAAGCCGAGCAGCGCCAGCGCCCCATCACGCGTGGGCACCGCCAGGCTGGCGCTGATGCCGGGCTCCTGCGTGGTGAAGAAGCGATAGGGCGGCGTCCAGAAGGTGCGCTCACGCACGCCCGCGGCCTCGCCGAGCGCCTGCCCGCGTGTCTGGGCGCCCTGGAACCACGGCCGCGTGCGCGCGTCGTACACCAGCTCCTCCTGGGTCATCACGGCGTCGGTGGGTGGGCCCTGCCAGCGCCGCATCAGGGCCACGCCGGGCTTGCCGGCCGGGTCGGTCACGCGCGAGAGCCAGGCGTCGTCCGCCCGGGACAGCAGCATGTACTCGCGCCCGTCCACGTAGGCGTGCATCAGCGACGAGAGCTGGGGCAGGCTCGCCAGGATCGGCGCGTAGAAACGGTCCATCGCGTCAATGGGCAGATGCTCGAAGACGCCGTCGTCTACGCGCTCTGCCACCATCTCGAGGGCGACCAGCACGGGGTCGAAGAAGCCCTCGAGCTTGGCCTCCACCAGCGCCATGACGCGCGACGTGAGCGCGCCCGAGAGGGTCTCGACAGCCTCATTGGTCGAGGTCACGGAGATCGCCATCAGCGCCAACCCGAGCAGCAGCACACCGGCGCACAGGTTCAGCAGCAGGCTCGTGCGCAAGGTCACCACGCGGCGCTTGAACATGCGGGGCGAGCGCTCCAGTCGAGAGGGGCCCCAGCGGGCCGGAGTCCAGCGCCATGACGCGGGTCACGGTCGGCGGGCGGTCCGTGGCAGAATGGCACACACCACGCCGCACGGACACTCCCTGCCATGCCTTCGCAGCCTGCCCCCCGCTGTGCCCCCGCCGACCGCGCGGACGGACGCGAGCCCAATCCCGTGGTGGTGGTGCCCGGACTGCTGGGCAGCCGGCTGGTGGTGCCGGGCACCGGGCGCTCGGTCTGGGGCGACTTCGAACAGGGCGCCAGCGACCCCCGCACGGTGGAGGGCGCTGGGTTGTTCGCGTTCCCCATGCAGCTCGGCGTGCCCCTGCATCGGCTCCAACCCAGCACCGACGTCGACGGCACCGTCGGCATGGTCAAGGGCCGCATCGCCGGCGTGCCGGTGCGGGTGCGCGTCTACAGCGACGTGCTCAGCAGCCTGGGCGTGGCCAGCTACGGCGGCAGCTTCGGCGCCGGGCCCCGGGCCGACGCCGGCGCCGGCAGCATGGCCTTCGAGTTTGCCTACGACTTCCGCCGCAGCATCGACGAGCTGGCCTGCCGCCTGGCGGCGTTCCTGCGCCAGGCCTCGCGCTTCGTGCAGCTGCAACGCGGCAATCACGACCCCGTGCGCTTCGACCTGGTGGCCCACAGCCAGGGCGGCCTGGTGCTGCGCTACCTGCTGCGCTACGGCGGCCGCCTGCTGCCACTGGACGGCCTGCCCGAGCCCAGCTGGGAGGGCGCCGAGTTGGTCGAGACGGCCGTGATCGTGGGCACGCCCAGTGGCGGCGCGGCCCTGGCCTTCGAGCGCCTGCTGGGTGGCGTGCCCGGCAACCCGCTGCACCGGCCGTACGGCCCTGTGCTCATGAGCAGTTTTCCGTCGGGCTACCAGCTGTTGCCGCGCGTCAGGCATGACCCGGTGCAGCCGCTGCGCGGTCACACCAGCGATCCGCTCGACCCGGACTTCTTCATCGCGCGCGACGTGGGCCTGGTCTCGTCGCGGCTGGACGCCGATCTCGCGCGGGTGCTTCCGGGCGTGGAGGGCGTGGCCGCCCGGCGCGACGTGGCCGAGGACCACCTGCGCAAGTGCCTGGCCCGTGCCGCGGCGTTCCAGGCCGCCATGGACTGCCCCATGCCGCCCCCGCCGCCGCACCTCAAGCTGCATCTGTTTCTGGGCGACGCGCACCCGACCGCCGCCCGCGTGGCCATCCCGGTGGGCGAGAACAGCGTCCAGGTGCTCGACCAGGCACCCGGCGACGGCACCGTGCTGCGCCGCTCGGCGCTGCTGGACGAGCAGGGCGACGGCAGCGACCTGGAGCGCGTGGTCTCTCCCATCCGCTGGCGCAGCGTCACGACCCTACGCAGGGGCCACGTGGCCCTGATCGGCGACCCCCAACTCCTGGCTCAGCTCCCGGCACTGCTGGGGCGCGACGCCCGACACTGACCCGACGCGAGCATTTCATGGCACACGTGCACTCCATCGGCGAACCCGAGAACGAGAGCGAGGCCGCCGCCATCCGGCACCTGGCCGCGGCCCTGCCCAAGGACTGGTTCCTGTTCCACAACTTTGAGCTCACCACCGGCCACGGCCTGCCCTATGAGTACGACCTGGCCGTACTGGGCGACTTCGTGCTCTGGCACGTTGAGGTCAAGGGCTACCGCGGCACCATCAAGGGCACGCGGCACCACTGGGAGTTCGAGAACGGCGGCATCAGCCCCAGCCCGATCCCGCTGGCCAACAAGAAGTCCAAGATCCTGGCCGGCGCCCTGCGGCGCTACGACCGGCGGCTGGAGGACGTGTGGGTCGATACGGCCGTGCTGCTCACCGACAGCCGCGCGCGGGTCCGTCTGCACGACGAGCAGGCCGGGCGCGTGCTGACCCTGGCAGACGCGGCCAAGCACCTGACAGACCCGGCCTCGCTGCCGGTGCAGACCAACGACATCCGGCGTCTGCAGGACGCCGTGGCCACGGTCATCCTGGGCATGAGCCCGCGCCAGCACGTGCACCGCATCGGGCTGTACGACATCGTCGAACGCATCAGCCAGCGCAGCGAACGCACAGTCTTCCTGGCCAAGCATCGCTACATCCGCACGCGGCCGCGCACGATCCTGAAAGTGTTTCACTTCGACCTGTACGCCGGCGGCGACGAGCGCAGGCGGCAGATCGAGTCCATCTTCCACGACCAGGACGCCATGCGCATGCTGGGCGCGCACCCCAACCTGATCCGCACCGGCGACATGTTCGCCTGGGGCAGCCACCAGTTCGTGCTGCCGACCGAGTTCATCGAGGGCGGACGCCCGCTGCGCGTGGCGTTGCAGGAGGACGCCGAGCAGTTCCCCAAGCACCGCCGCACCTGGCACATGAAGGCCCAGGGCTTCCTGGGCGCGGCGCGAGGGCTGGCCCACTGCCACGCCCACGGCGTGATCCACCGGGACGTGCGGCCCATGAACATCGTGGTGGCGCCGGCTCCCGACGGAGGCGCTCCCACGGTCAAGCTCGTCAACTTCGACCTGGCGTTGATCCGGGACAACCCGGACGTGCAGCGCCCGCGCAAGCTCATGCAGCGCCTCAACCCGGCCTTCACCGCGCCGGAGGTCTACGACAACCCCGAGGCCGCCGACGCCCGCAGCGACATCTTCTCCATGGGCATCTCGTTCCACGAGGTGCTCACGGGACACACTCCCTACGACGACGTGCGCGAGCTGACGGGCGAGATCCCCATCGACCGCGAGCGTCTGGTGGCCGAGCTCTCCGACCCCGACAGTATCAACCGCATGGACGCGCCCCAGCTCGCCGCAGACGTGATCCTGCGCATGTGCCGGCGCGACCCGGCCCAGCGCTACCCGTCCATGCAGGCGGTCATCGACGACCTCGCCATCCTGTCGGAGTAGGTCGCGCTGAGAGCTCGACGCAGACTCTCCTCCGGCGCCCGCTCACCAGGCTCCCCGCGCCGGAGCCCGCCGGCCTCAATCCGCTAGCCGTCCGCCGCGCGGCCCAGGCGGCGGTTGACCAGACGCAGCACCAGCAGCACCACGGCCCACTGCGCCAGACAGGTGCCCACGCTGAAGAGCGAGCTCGGGTCGAGCCACTCGCCCAGGCGCTCAGCGATGCTGCGCGCGGGTTCGTTTGTGGGCGCCTCGGTCCAGGTCCAGGCCTGCCAGAACCACCAGCCCAGCAACCCCACCGCCTGCACGGGAATCAGCAGCGTGATGCTCCAGCGGAACAGGCCCGCCGTGAAGCCGCCCGTGCTGCCGCCCTCTGGCCCAGCGATGAACTCGGCGTAGAAGCGGCTCACGCCGTAGCGCAGCACGGCCCAGCCGGTGATGGCGCCGGAGACGATCAGCCCCACGCCCCAGACCCAGTCCTGATTCTGGAACACCGCGAAGCCGTCGTGGCCCTCGATGAAGGGCAGGTCGATGGCCGAGGGCAGCCCCAGCGCAAAGCCGCCCACAAACACGGCCGCCACGGCGCGCCGCCGCTGCCAGCCCAGGTCGAGCAGCGTGCGCACCGCCAGCTCCACCATGGCGATCAGCGAGCTCAGGGCGGCGAAGAACAGCGCCACGAAGAACAAGATCGACAGGGCGCCCCCGCCCCACGGCATCTGCTGGTAGAGCACAGGGATCCAGACGAACGTCAGGCCGGTGCTGCCCGGGCCGCTCTGCTCCACCAGCTGCGCCGGGTCCTGCCCCGCCATGGGGGCCAGGGCGAACACCGCGGGGATGATGGCAAAGGCCGCCAGCAGCGAGGCCAGGTTGTTGCCCACGCCGGTGACGACGCACTCGCGCCCGGCGCGCATGGAGTTGGTGGCGTAGACCGAGTAGCCGATCATCAGGCCCCAGCCCGCGCCGGTGGACCAGGCCGACTGCGAGAGCGCCTCCAGCCACAGGCGGTAGTCGCCCAGGCGCGCCCAGTCGACCGTGGTCAGGAAGCGGATGCCCTCGCCCGCACCCTCCAGCGTGACGCCGCGCACCAGCGAGATGATCAGCACCACGAACAGCGTGGGCACCAGCAGCTTGGCCGAGCGCTCGATGCCCTTGGTGACCCCTGCCGCCACCACCGCGCAGGCCAGGCCGATGGAGACCAGGTGCGCCAACGCCGGCCCCGAGGTGTGGGTGAAGTCGGTGAACAGTGCCAGCCCGCCGTCCGCCCCCAGGTCGGAGAAGCCGCTGCCCACCGCCAGCCAGACGTAGCGTGCGGTCCAGCCGGCTACGACCGAGTAATAGAACATGATGGCAATGGTGCAGAAGGCCACGAAGCCGCCGCGCCAGGCCGTGTTGCGGCCGAAGATGCGCGCGAAGGCGCCCACCGGCCCGCGCCCCGCGGCCCGGCCCAGGGCGAACTCCGCCATCAGCAGCGGGATCGACCAGGTGAACAGGAAGATGGCCCAGGGGATCAGGAAGGTGCCGCCGCCGTTCTGGCTGAGCACGCGTGGAAAGCGCCACACGTTGCCGGTGCCCACGGCCATGCCGAGCGCCGCCAGGATCAGGCCCCAGCGCGAGCTGAATGCCGCTCGCTCGCTCATCCGCCGGCGTCCTCGGACTGCATCAGGCGGGCCACGGTGGCGGCCTCCTTGGAGTCCGGCGCCAGCTCTCGCACAAGCGCGGCGAAGCGCGCCTTGCGCGCGGCGTCACCGCGCGGATGGGTGTGCTGCATGATCACCAGCAGGGTCGCGGCCTCGAGCCTGTGCTCGCCGGCCTCGCTGGCCGTCTCCAGCGATGAGTTGGCCCGACGCCAGTCGGTCTCGTCGCTCAGCTCGCGGTAGCGCAGCAGCGCGGCCTTGCCCTCGGCCCAGGACAGATCGGCGCGAATGGGTCCGCTTGTGCGCCGATCATTCAGGCCCACGCGGGCGTGACTCAGGGCGTCCGACAAGCGCTTCAGATCGAGGCAGGCCGTGGCGGCCGCCAAGCGCAGGCCGGGGCTCTCGGCGCCCCCCGCCAGGGCCTTGCGGCAGGTGGCCAGGGCCGCGGACGGCTCGCCGTCGAGCAGCTGTTGCTGCGCGGAGGCCTCAGCCTCGAGGGCCACGTCGGGGACGTCTTCGCCGCAGCTCGACAGGCCCAGTCCCAGGCAGAGCACCAGCGCGGGCAGCGAGCACAGGCCGCGGACGCGGCGACGCCGCCATCCCGGAACCACGCGGCGCACTCCGCGAGAGAGCACTCGACGGACACGCGACATGACGATCTCCAGAGCCATGGGACCTCTCACAGAACCTCTCGGCGAACAGCGCTCGCAGCCGCGCCAGAAGCTGCACCCGCCACGACCCACACTGGCCCCCCTCGGGGCGCGGCCAGCATCGGCCACCGTCGGGGCCATGTCCACCACGCCGAAGGCCCCAGCCGGGACGCTCGTCCCGGGAGTCGCCCGGGCTACCATGCCGCCCATGCCCAAGACGATCCTGGTGGACGGCTCCGCGCTGGCCTATCGCTCCTTCTATGCCCGCGGCCCCGGACCCGCCTACTCTTACGCCGCGTCGCTGCTGGCCCTGGTCGAATCGCAGCGGCCAGACTTTGCCCTGGTGGCCATGGACACTCCGGCCAAGACCTTCCGGCACGAGACCTTTCCGGACTACAAGGCCACGCGCCAGAAGACGCCGCCCGAGCTGATCGCGCAGCTGCCCACTTTCGACCGCATCGCCCACGCGCTCGGGTTCGAGGTGTACGCCCTGCCGGGCTGGGAGGCCGACGACGTCATCGGCACCCTGGCCGCCCAGGCCGCCGAACGGGGGCACCAGGTGCTGATCGTGTCGGGCGACAAGGACTTCATGCAGTGCGTCAACGAGCGCGTGGAGATCCTCAACCCCTCTCGCCCGGGGGAGCCCGAGCTGCAGCGGGCCGAGGCCGTGCGCGCCAAGTTCAACTGCCGGCCCGAGCAGGTCATCGACGTGCTGGCGCTGATGGGTGACTCCAGCGACAACGTGCCCGGCGTGCCCGGCATCGGCGAGAAGACGGCACACAAGCTGATCGCGCAGTTCGAGGGATTGGACGACATCTACGCCCAGCTGGACGGCATCAAGCCGCCCTCGCTGCAGGCGCGTCTGCGGGACGGCAAGGAGTCGGCCTACCTGAGCCGCGACCTGGTCACCATCCGCACGGACTCACCGATCGAGATCGCGCTCGAAGACCTGAACTACGGCGGCCCCGACGGCGACGTGGCACGGGAGCTGTTCGTCGAGCTCGACTTTCCCTCGCTGGTCGCGCGCGTGGCCAGCGACGCGCCGCCGCCGGCCGCCAGGCGCGACGCGCACGTCGTCACCACACGCGAGCGGTACGACGAGTTCCTGAAGCTGCTGCGCGGGGCCAAGCGGCTGGTGTTCGACCTGGAGACCACCTCCATCAAGGCGCTGGAGGCCGAGATCGTGGGGCTGGCCTTCTGCTTTGAACAGGGCGCCGCGTGGTACCTGCCGGCCAACCTCGAGCCGCCCCTCTTCGGCACCGGCGACCACGGCCGCACGGCCCGCGAGCGCGCCGCCGGCGTGGGCAGCGACGACGGCATGTTCGCCGGACCCTCGGGCGGCACCCGCGGCACGGGCCTGCCCGGTGACCCGCTGCTGCCCCCGGACGGCAGCGACCTGTCGCGCTTCCTGGCGGACGTGGCGCCGGTGTTGGGCGACGCCGCGGTCGAGGTGGCCGGCCAGAACCTCAAGTACGACCTGCTGGTGCTGAGCCGCTACGGCGTGCCCGTGGCCAACGTGGCCTTCGACACCATGCTGGCCAGCTACTGCCTCGACGCGCATCAGTCACAGCACGGCCTCGACTTCCTGGCGCTCAAGCACCTGGGGCTGGCCAAGATCCCCACCTCCGATCTGATCGGCAAGGGCAAGAGCCAGATCTCCATGTGGGACGTGCCCGTGCAGCGCTGCGGCGAGTACGCCTGCGAGGACGCCGAGGTCACCTGGCGCCTGTACGAGCGCTTCGCCGCCAAGCTGGACGGCGACGAGGTGCAGCCCGTCTTCCGCGACATCGAGCTGCCCACGCTGCGCGTGCTGCTCGACATGGAGACCGCCGGCGTGCTGGTGGACGTCGACCACCTGCGGCGCCTCTCGGGCGAGATGGGCGAGCGCATCGAGGGCCTGCTCGAGCGGCTGCACGAGCTGGCGGGTCGCGCCTTCAACCCGGCCTCGCCCAAGCAGCTGGCCGAGGTCATGTTCGACGAGCTGGCCATCCACGAAGAGCTGGGCATCAAGCGCCTCAAGAAGACCAAGACCGGCTTCAGCACCGACGCCTCGGTGCTCGAGCAGCTCTCGGCGCACCCCCTGCCCGCCGCCGTGCTGGAGCATCGTCAGCTCACCAAGCTCAAGGGCACCTATGTGGACGCCCTGCCCAGCCTGGTGCACCCGTACAGCGGGCGCATCCACACCAGCTACAACCAGGCCGTGGCGGCCACCGGGCGGCTCTCTTCGGCCGACCCCAACCTGCAGAACATCCCCATCCGCACGGCGGAGGGGCGGCGCATCCGCGAGGCCTTCATCGCGCCCGAGGGGCAAGTCCTGCTGGCCGCTGACTACAGCCAGGTGGAGCTGCGCTTGATGGCGCACCTCTCGGGGGACGAGGCCCTGATCGAGGCCTTTCGCGCGGGCGACGACATCCACCGCCGCACGGCCGCGCTGGTGTTCGGCGTGGACGAGAGCCAGGTCGACAGCGACATGCGCGGTTCGGCCAAGTCGATCAACTTCGGCATCCTCTACGGCATGGGCGCGCCGCGCCTCGGGGCCCAGATCGGTGTGTCGATCAAGGAGGCCGCGGCCTTCATCGCACAGTACTTCGAGACCTTTCCCAAGGTGAAGGCCTGGCTGGACAGCACCCGCGCCCAGGCCAAGGAACAGGGCCTGGTCAACACCCTGTCGGGGCGCCGCCGCAAGCTGGACGGCATCGCCAGCGCCGACCAGCGCACCCTGGCCGCGCTCATGAACGTGGCCGTCAACACGCCCATCCAAGGCACGGCGGCCGACCTGATCAAGATCGCCATGGTGCGCCTGCACCGGGCCCTGGCCGACTCGGACCTGGGCGCCCGCATGATCCTGCAGGTCCACGACGAGTTGGTGCTGGAGCTGCCGGAGAGTCAGGTGGAGCCCGTGCGGGCCCTGGCGATTGAGCACATGTCGGGGGCCATGGAACTGGATGTACCACTGGTGGTGGATACCGGCACGGGGCGCACCTGGCTGGAGGCTCACTGAGCCCAGTCCCCAGCGCGGTCAATCCAGATTCTGAGCTGCTCGCCCAGCCCCCCCAGCTTCCTTTTCCTGGGGTATTCTGGGGAATCGGTCGATCTTCGACCCGGGACTTTTCTGCTCCGAACCCCGACCGCGACACTTCACCATGACTATCGAGCGCCCGAACTCGCTCCCCGGCCTGTTGCTCTGCTGCATCCTCCTCGGCCTGATCGCCAGCCCGTCCGCCAGCCAGGCGACGG
The DNA here is from genome assembly GCA_003644265.1 of Planctomycetota bacterium. Next base: position 31,032 of record QNBX01000007.1, on the reverse strand, counting down.
TGTATTCGTCAGGTTGCGCATTGACGGGCCCCATCCCGCTCATCGCGCACAGCGGCAGCGTCGCTCCCAACATGCTGCAGACGGTCCACATGGGCGGCATGCCGCCGTTCTCGCAGGTGCTCTGCATCATTGGCATCAACAACACCGACAGCCAGGGCAACCCCCTCGCGATCGACTTGTCCGGCCTGCAGGACGTCTCGCCCGGGTGCACGCTCAACACGAGCGTCGAGGCCGAGCTGTACTTCACCGCCGACGTCAACGGCGAGGTCGAATTCAGCTTCAAGCTCAAGCCCTCGTTCGGGGAGCAGCTCAACTTCCAGTTTGCATTTTACGAGTCCCTGTCGCCCGCCAGCATCGCGATCTCGCCGGCGCTCAACATCACCAATCGCCTGACGGTCACGCCCAGCCCTGACCCGCTGGTGAGCGCCACGACCTACGTGGGCGATGGAGCTCCCGCCCAGACCCTGACCCTGAGCAATGACGGCCTGGTCAACATGACCGTCGACACGCTGACCATCTTCGATGGGCAGGCCTCCGACTTCTCGGTGCTGCCCAGCTCCCCGCTGCCGGTGTTGCTGACGCCCGGGCAGGCCCTGGATGTGGACGTCTTCTTCTCGCCCACCGGCGCAGGTCCGCGACAGACCCTGCTGCAAGTCGGACACAGCGGCCTGCCCGGCGTGTGGGACCCACCGCTCGTGACGCTCAGTGGCTTGGCGCTCGAGGCCGTGGGCCAGGAGCTGCTGATCGATGTGGGCGGCGACTCGCCCTACTTCGACGGCGGCGGCAACCTCTGGCTGCCCGGCTTCGGCCTGACGGACATCACACAGCAGAGCACGGCTGACCCCGTCGCGGGGACCAGCGAGGCGGGGCTGTACCAGACCTGGGCTCAAGGCGACCAGATCGAGTACGCGCTGCCACTGCCCAACGCGACCTATGAGGTCACGCTGCACTTTGCCGAGACCGTGCACAACGGCGCTGGCCTGCGCGTCATGGACGTGAGCGTCGAGGGCGCCCAGCAGTTGGACGACCTGGACGTCTATTCCCTGGTGGGACACGACACGGCCCACAGCGAGACGGTGTTGGTCGTGGTGGGCGACGGCGAGCTCAATCTGCTGATCGACGGCGTGACCGACACGGCGCTGCTGTCCGCCCTGGAGATCCGCTTGCTGTTCTCGGCGCTCTCCATCACGCCAGGCTTCCATGACTTCGGCGCCGTGTCCCAGGGCACCAGTGAAGCGCTGGCCCTGACCCTGACCAACACCAGCACCGGCCCGCTGGAACTGGCCAGCCTGACGTTCCACACCCACATGGGCGCGGGAGCAGACTTCGAGTTGGACCTGGACGGTCAACAGTACGTGGGCGGGCCGGACAACGGCCCCCACACCCAGATCAGCGTGCCGGCCAGCCTGAGCCTGGCAGCGGGACAGTCCGCGCCGGCCACGCTGACGTTCAGCCCGACCGCGCACGGCACCTACGATCTGAGGCTGCATTTCATCGGCAACTTTGAACAGGCCATCGTCTCCGTCTCCGCCAACGGCAGCGCGCTGGGCCACCCCTTCCTGCATACGGTCATCGAGCCCCTCGGGCAGACCGTCGACTGGGACGGGAACGGCGACGCCGACGTCTTCCTGGACGGCAGCTTCTCCCACACTCACGAGCCCGGGCACGCGCTCACGGACTGGAACTGGACAGAGGGCGCGACCACGCTCGCCAACAGCGAGCAGGTCACGCTGCCCTTCGCGGTGGGCCAGCACACCATCTGCCTCACCATCGGCGACGACAACGTGCCGCAAGAGACGCTGGCCGACTGCGTGGAGTTCACGGTGTCGCCTGTCACCGCCATCCCGGGCGTCATGGGTCAGTACTACGACACAGGCGTCACGTCACCGGCCAGCCTGCTGGACGGCACGTTCAGCGATCCTGATTGGACCGAGGCGCTCGGCAGCCTGCGCATCGAGGAAGGCGACGACGGTTACGGCGGCAGCGCCCTCTCAGGCAACGCCGTGCTGCGGCTCAGCGCCGACATCGACGTCACGCTGGCCGACAGCTACGAGTTCGAGCTGAGCGGCGGCGTGGACGCGCGCCTGTTCGTCAATGGAACTCCCTACACCGCCCCCATCAGCCTGGGCCTGGGCAGCCACTCCGTCGAGGCGCGCTTCGCGGTGGCGGGCCTGCCCGATCTACCGGTCGAGCTGCTCATGGGCCCGGTGGGCGCGCCCGTGAGCGTCTCCGGCGGCGACCTGACCCACGATGAGTCAACCGATCCGCCGATGATCAACGCCATGACCGCCCAGGGCTCGACCCTGGGCGGCGACAGCATCGTGATCGAGGGCTTCGGCTTCTTCCCGCAGGATCAGCTCACGCTGCATTGGGGAGCGGCTGAGCTGACCGAGCTGGACTTCTCGAGTTGGTCCTCTACGCGCATCACGCTGCTGAGCCCACCCCACTCGGCCGGGCCGATCGACGTCAGCATTCAGGCCCCCGCCGGCGCCTCGCCCGTCGGCAGCTTCATGTATCTGGAAGGCGGGCCGCCGCCCATCAACTTCGAGCTCACCACGGTGGCCAGCATCCCCCGCCCCACCAGTGGGACCTGGGGCAGCGACGGCCGCCTCTACGTGGGACAGCGCTTCGGCCTGATCACGGCGCTGAGCTTCGACGACGACTACGACGTGGTCTCTCAGACCGAGTACCCCGCCGTGTCCGGTTTGAGCAACATCGAGATCATGGGCCTGACCACCAATCCATTCGACCCGCCCAGCCCGGTGCGGCTCTACGTGGCCCACAGCCAGCTCTACGCCCAGGGCGGCGGGCCCTTCTCGGAGCACGCGCCCTACCCTGGTCAGGTCAGCATCCTCGTGGGCCCGGACTTCGACACGCCGATCCCGTACATCACCGGCCTGCCCACCAGCAACCACGATCACGCCGTGAACGGGCTCTCGTTCGACAACAACGGCGACCTGCTGATCTGCGTGGGCTCCAACACCAACGCCGGTGTCGTCTGGCCGTCCCTGGGCGACATGGATGAGGGGCCGCTCTCGGCCGCCATCCTCAAGGCGCACACCTCCGACCCGACCTTCGACGGCAGCATCACTTACATCGAAACGCTGGGCGGCGCGCCCAACGACGACCAGGGTGACAGCGCGATCGTGGAGCTGGCACCCGGCATGGACGTGGAGGTGCACGCACCCGGCATCCGCAACTCCTTCGACATGGTGCTCACCACGAGCGGGCATCTGTACGCCACGGACAACGGCCCCAACAGCTCCTTCGGCCCGGCATCGCTCAGCGCCAGCACCCAGACCGGCGGCGACGCCGCGGACCCAGACGAGTTCCTGTTGGTGGAGAAGGGCAACTACTACGGGCATCCCAACCGCAACCGCGGGCGCACGGACGACCGCCAGAACCTGTACCACGGCATCGGCGACGCCAACCAGCCCGAGGTGTTCAGCCAGGCGATCGGGCTGCTCTCGTCGTCGGTCAACGGCATCGACGAGTACCGCGCCACCACCTTCCAGTCGCAGATGCGCGACGAGATCCTGGTGCAGCGCTGGAACGGGGACATCTATCGCCTGCTCCTGTCCGACGACGGCCGCAAGGCCTTGGCCAGCACGCCCCTGTCCCCCACCTCACCGGCGCTCGGCCTGCGCACCGGCCCCGGGGGCGCCGTCGTGCTGATGGACTTCTCCAAGAACCTGGTCCGGGCGCTCGAGCCCGTGGACGCCTCGGCCAGCAGCATGGTGGCGTGGGACATCTTTCCCTGGCGCGCGCCCGCCACGGGCGGCGCCAACTTCGTCATCGGCGGCAAGAACTTCGGCCCCTTGGGCAGCACGGCGGTGCTCTTCGATGGCGTACCGGCCATGCTCACCAGCGTGACACCCGGCCGCATCACGGGCGTGGTGCCCCCCGCCACGGTGTTCGACGGCAGCTTCATCACGCTGTTGATCGACTCGGGCGGCAGCCAATCAGTGATCCCCGACGCCTTCCGCTGGTTGTTCGTGCCGGCCGGCAACGAACCCGGCCGCTGGGATGACCTGCCCGCCATGCCCGCGGCGCTGGGCGAGGTCTCCGCCGGCGTCATCAACGGCGAGATCTACGTGATCGGCGAAGGCAACAACAACACCTACGCCTATCACATCGCCAGCAAGACCTGGAGCACGGTGGCGCCGCGGCCCAAGCCCGGCCACCACTGCGCCTCTGAGGTGCTCAACGGCAAGTGGTACCTGTTTGGCGGCATCGGCGGCGGATCGGCAGGCAGGTGCCAGATCTACGATCCGGTGCTTGATGTCTGGACGCTGGGCGCCGACATGCCCTGGGCCGCCAGTTCATCGGCCTCGGCCCTGATTGACGGCCTGGTCTACCTGTCGGGCGGCATGGTCACCGGCGCCTTCACCGTGGGCGACACCGTTGCGTACGACCCGCAGGCCGACAGCTACACGGCCTTGGCGCCCATGCCCCTGCCACGCAACCACTCTGCGTCGGGGACGGACGGTAGCCGACTGTGGGTCTTCGGCGGGCGCGGGCCGGGCAGCGGCGACTCCAACGTGGTGGCCAACGGCTTCGACCACGTGCAGGTCTATGACCCGGTGGCTGGTACCTGGGAGGTCCACACGGATCCGGGCTCGTCGCTGCTGCCGCTACCCATCGGCCGCGGCGGCATGGGCAAGGCCGTCTGGAAGGACGGCGAGTTCTACGTCTTTGGCGGCGAGACCCTGACAGGGCCCGGCGCCAATGCGAATGATGTGTACGACCGCGTCGACGTCTTCAGCCCCGACTTGGGCAGCTGGCGCCTCGATCAACCCATGATCCTGCCGCGACACGGGACCTTCCCGGTGTTGTTCCAAGGGCGCGTGTTCCTGCCCGGCGGCGGCACGGCGGCCGGCTTCAGTCAGTCTGCCGGCAACGATAGCTTCAACCGGCAGTAGGGCTGCTCAGGCACAGACGGGACGATGTGACGCCCACAGCATGCGCAGCAGCGCTGGCGAGGTGCTGGCTCAGGCAAGCTCAGCGGCGCTCGGGGTGCTCGGGGTGCTCGGGGTGCTCGGGGTGCTCTGCTGTGAACACCTGCAAGCTGAGGCCGCGTACGCGCACGGGCTCGGCGCCACGCATGAGCCCTGCCAGGGCCGCGCGCACGGGTGCTGGATCGTCCAGATGCTCGTAGCCTGTCACCAGAGCGACCGAGCGCTGGCGCGCGGCCCAGGCGGCCACAAGCGCGGGCCGTCGCAGCCCGACCACCGATCTCCACGGCAGGCCGGCGTGGTACTCCACGCAGCGCGCCAGCCAGGGCGGATGGGCCAAGGGCGTGGCAGCGCTGGCCGTCAGGAGTTCACACAGTTCGGGCCAGGCCTGGCGACGGTGGAATCGCTCCAGCGCGCCCCAGCCCCAGAGCGCCTGCGCGAGCAACAGCCCTGCCATGACCAGGCCGAGCGGGCGGGGCAGCCGCCACAGCCCCAGCGCCACCAACGCGATGGCCACGGGCAGCAAGCCGATGGCGTTGCGCGGCGCAAACGTCGGATGGCCGGCCGCGCCCATGGCGGCGGCGAGCCCCAGGGGCAGCGCCAGCACCAGCAACACCAGCGTCACCGGTGACGGCCGTCCGCCCCAGCGAGGCGCCCACCGCGGCACCCAGAACAGGGCCGCGCTCGCCAGCAACAGACCGGCGCCCGCCAGACGACCGAAACCGCGCAGGGTCCGCAGGAAGGCGAGGTTCTTCTCGTCGAGCGGTCGCCCCGCCTTGGCCAGGCGAGACGCGAGGTCGGCCAGGGACTGTTCCGGCAGCAACACGCTCAGAGACAACGCGGCCAGGGCCAGCGCGCCGACCGCGAGCGCCGCGCGCACGGGACGGGAGGCCGCGGGCGCTCGCGCCGTCGACGCAGGCTGCGCGGCCTGCGTTCGATTCGCGGCGCGCCAGGCTGCGCGACAACCGAACAGGCCCAGCAGGGCCAGCAACAAGGTCACCACACGCCCTGCCAGTATCCAGGCCGAGTCGCCGCTGACACCGATGGCGCGCGGTGCCGCCAGAGTCACGCCATCCCAAAGCACCACCAGTTGCCGCGGGGAGACGCCACTGTAGATGTCGCCCATGGACTTGGTGGCCAGCTGATGCAGCGCCAAGGGAGACCAGGCCAGCAGCGCCAGCAGCGGCAACAAGAGCGCACCGAGCAACGCCCCTGCGCGGCCGCGCAGGGCGCTCCCGTTGCACGCCAGCCAGAGCGCCACCGCCAGCATCAGAGGCACACCGTAGGGATGCAACATGACCAGCGGCATGCCCCATGCCGCCAGCTGCCACGCGCCCCGACCCTCGCGCCGCACGCAGCGCAGCGCCGCCCACACCAACCCGCAAGCGAGCAGCGCCAGCAGGGAGTAGGGCCGTCCCTCGACGCCGTAGCGGATCAAGTAGCCGTCCAGCCCCACCCAGGCCGCCGCCGTCAACCGCGCGCCGCGCCCGCCGCCCAGTTCGCCGACCAGAGCGGCCACCGCGGGCAGCAGCAGCACCGACGCCACCAACGGCGGCAGGCGCGCCACCCAGACTCCATCGCCGAAGCGTGCCACCAACGGCAGCATGAGCAAGTCGTACAGCGGCGCCTGAACGTCCGCCGCCAAACGCGCAAGCAGTTCGGGCAGGTCAGGCGCAGAGGCCCGGTACAGCGTGGCGATCTCGTCATACCAGAGCGGCTGCTGCTCCAGCACCAGCACCCGCAGCAGCGCGGCCCCTGCCATGCAGGCGGCCAAGAGCCAGGCCTCGCGGCGCCCGATGCGCTGGGGGTTGAATGACATGCGCGACCCTGCCGGTGGCGATAATGGGAGCGTCGGAGGGGCGCCAGTCGCCTGCCCGCCCCGGCCGAAACGACCGCAGCGATCAGCCTGCCTGGCACTCGGCCGGATCGATCAGCGCGACCCATATCGACCAAACCAGCAGACGTCTCAAGCCCATGATTTGGCTCGCAGGGGCTGTGGAGGGGGCCCTGGGCGATGGATCTGCCGTCCGCGCCCTCTGCCGTGCGAGACCCGCTGCAGATCACCGGACGCTCAGCAGGGCACCGAACATCTGGGAGGCTGTTACGATTCTCTGCCCCATCACTGCACGTGTGTCGGCTCCCCGTGCCGCCGCGTGTCGGTTCCCGCTGCCGCCGCGCATTGGCTCCCCCTGCCAGCGCGCATCGGCTCCCCCTGCCACCGCGCTGCGACTCTCCCCGGCACTGCGCATCGGCTCTCCCCCTGGCACCCCGCTGCGGCTCCCTATGATCTCTCCCCCACACGTTGCCCGCATCCCGGGCTTGATCGGTGTCTTGCTGTGCTTTCTCGTGACGTCCGCGGCGACTCAGGACGCGCATCACGCCCGTCCGAGGATGGCAGCGGGCGGCGCAGCTTGGGCGGGCAGCGTCCCGGTCGACATCAGCGGCGTGCTCCAGCCGTACCGGCGCGTCACGCTCGCGCTCCAGGGACCGGCCACCAGCGAGCTCGCCCCCAGCAACCCCTTCCTCGAGGTGGCCATGGCCGTGACCTTCGTGCACGTCAGCTCAGGCTTGACCCACCGGGTCCCCGGGTACTTCGCCGCCGATGGCCAGGCTGGCGAGACCGGCGCCAGCGCCGGGAACATCTGGAAGGCCCACCTCTCGCCCGGCCTGAGCGGCACCTGGACCTGGAGCGTGTCGTTCCGTTGGGGCGACTTGGTGGCGCTGAAGCCCTTCGGCAGCGGCACCGCGCTCGCGCCCTACCACGGCCTCAGCGGCGACTTCGAAGTCCAACCGATCGGTGCTGCGCCCAGCAGCTCGCTGCGCGCGAACGGCCGACTGCGCATGGGCAGCGCGCATCACCTGCTTCACGAAGGCAATGACGAAGCGTGGCTGCAGACCGGCACCAACAGCCCCGAGAACTTCCTGGCCTACACGGGCTTTGACCAGAGCCCCCTGGCGCAGCACGAGTACCTGCCTCACCTGGCCGACTGGGCTCCGGGCGACCCGACCTGGCACAACGGGGTCGAGGGCAAGGGCATCATCGGCGCGCTCAACTACCTGCAGTCCGTTGGCGTCAACGCCATGTCCATGCTGGTCTACAACGTGGGCGGCGACGGTCACGACGTGTGGCCATTCACCAGCATCTTCAAGCGCCTGCGCTACGACGTGAGCAAGCTCGACCAGTGGGAGCGGGTGTTCGAGCACATGGACGACCGCGGCATCTCGCTGCAGATGTTCCTGCAGGAGCAGGAGAACGACACGGGCCCCAACGCCCTCGACGGCGGCGATCTGGGTATCGAGCGCAGGCTGTTCCACCGCGAACTGATCGCGCGCTTCGGGCATCACCTCGGCCTGATCATCAACCTGGGCGAGGAGAACCAGAACAGCGTCACCCAGCAGGTGGCTTTCTACGAGAACCTGCGCGAGCTGGACGCCTATGGCCACCCGATCCTGGTGCACACCTTCCCCACCGACATCGCCAATATCTATCAGCCGCTGCTGGCCGCGGGCGTGCTGGAGGGCGCGTCGCTGCAGTCGGCCCAGCTGAGCGAGGTGCACCTGGCCAGCCTCATCATCCGCAAGTGGAGCGACAACGCCGGCGTGCCCTGGGTCGTGAACCTGGACGAGATCGGACCTCCCGAACACGGCGTGCTGCCCGACGCCATCGACCCGTCGCATGACGGCCCGCGCATCCAGGCGCTGTGGGGCAACCTCATGGCAGGCGGTGGCGGCGCGCAGTGGTACTTCGGCTACAGCTGGGATCACCACGACCTCGACCTCGAGGACTTCCGCAGCCGCGACAAGATGTACCGGATCTCGTCCTACGCGCGGGAGTTCATGACGCGGATGCCGTTCGCGCAGATGCAGCCCGACGATGAGCTCGTGCTGGCCGGGCAGGCCTGGGCGCTGCACAAGCCGGAGGCTGCCTACGCGGTCTATCTGCCCGCCGGCGGCGAGATCACGCTGGACCTGCCCGATGAGCCGCAGTCCACTTGGCGCGTGCGCTGGTTCAACCCGCGCACGGGAGGCGAGCCGGTGGCCCCGTCGCAGCTGTTCCATGTCCCGGGCCAGACGCACGATCTCAGCGCGCCCACGGCGGGTCCCAACAACGACTGGGCCGTGTCGTTGGAGCTGCTGGGCGTGGCGCCGACGGTGGTCAGCGCAGCCATCTCCCCGACTCTGTTCAGCGGCGGCGACCTGCGGGTCGACGCGAGCATCCTGGACCCAGACAACGACCTGAACAGCGTGGTCGGACACATGTTCGATCCCCACGGCAGCTGGGTCGGCGTGCTGCCCTTCACGCCCCAGGGCAACGCACACTGGGCGCTCCAGATGCACACCATGAACAACCTGTCGCCCGGCACCTGGACCTGCATGATCGTCGTCAACGACGACCTCGGACACGTCGCCTGGGCCACCCCGACCGTCAAGGCGCTGTAGCCCGGCAGCGCGGGTCCGAACCTGAGTCGCTGCGCGGGGCGCCCGCCCAATCCGCGCACCGCGTTCGAGCGGGGCAGCGCGAGGCGGCCTCAGCGGGCCGCGGCGCCGGCCCCCGGGCTCAGCCCGCGCACGATGGGCGTCAGCACCACGTTCCGGAACGCGATGGGCGCGCCCTCTGACTGCAGCGCGAGCGGGCCGGACAGCTCCTCGCACCAGCTGGCACTGTTCTGCACCTCGCCGTTGACCTCCAGGGTGAGCCGGTCGCGGTGCAGGGTGATGCGGTAGCGGTTCCACTCGCCGTGGGGCCGCTCGTTGCTGGGCAGCAGCTTGACAGTGCGCCGCCCGCTGGTGCGCGCGGCGTCCATCAACCCGCCCATGGCCTCGATGTTCCAGATGTCGCCGGCGTTGCGGTGCTGCAGCTGAGCCTCGAAGGACCGCGGCCAGACCTGGTCGTCGCCGTTGAGCCGCAGCAGCACGCCGGAGTTGCCCAGCTCGCGACCGGGCAGGAAGCGCCACTCCAGCTCGAGCACGTAGTCCGACCACGCCGCGCGCGTGCGCAGGTAGCCGATGGGTCGCCCCTCGCAGATCAGCTCGTCGCCCACGATGGACCAGGTCTCGGCCGGGTCCTCGCCGCCGGGCAGGAAGGCCCGCCAGGCGTCGAGCGAGGAGCCGTCGAACAGCACCACGGGCTGGCCCAGGCGGTCCGCGGCGTGGGGGCTGCCCGGCGCGCGTCGGTCCTCGCGCAGGAAGGCCATCAGGTCCGCCAGCTCCTGGGGCTCAAGGCCCAGGGCCACGCCCTCGGGCATGATCGACAGCGACAGCGGGTAGCGGTCCACGACCTCGTCGGCCGAGAGCACGTGGCGCTTGCCGCTGCTGTCCTTGAACAACAGCTGCTCGCCGTCGGCCAGCACGAAGCCGGTCATGCGGCGCCCGTCGGCGGTGCTGATGAGCCAACCGTCGTAGCCGTGGGCGATGCCCGCGCTGGGGTTGAGGATGGCGTCCAGCAGCGCCTCGCCGTCCAGCTTGGCGGACACATCAGTCAGGTCGGGCCCCACGTCGGTGCCGCGCCCAGCCATGCGGTGACAGCTGTTGCACTGCGTGCGCTGGGAGAGGAACAGCGCGCGCCCGCGCGACGGGTCGCCGGCCATGGACAACAGCTCCTCCAGCGGCGGCAGCGGCGTGAGCCCGCCGGGGCGCGGAAAGAGCCCGTGGGCCAGGGCGCGCACGGCCGGGTCGGGGTGCGCAAAGATGACCTCCCCCACCGAGGCCAGCAGCTCCTCATCGAGCACGCCCTGCCGCGCGAGGTCCACCACGACCATGCCGCCGTCGGCGTCCTCGGCCAGGGCCAGCGCCGCGTCGTCACGGTCATCGGGATCGGCGCGCGTGTCACGCAACACCTCCTCCAGCGCGCGCAGGGCCGCGTAGTCCGGCGGCGTGTGCAGGCGCAGCTCCCAGGTGATGGAGGTGGGCGGCGGGTCGCCCTGAGAGAGCCCGGTGTCCTCGGCCGCCAGCCGCGCCGTGAAGCGGGTGCTGCCCGCCGGCAGCTCCCAGGCCAGCACGCTGGGCGCGTGGGTGCCGATGCCCGTCACCGCCTGTCCGCCCACGCTGAGCACCCCGCCCTCGCAGTCCACGTCGTGTCCGACGCGCCCCCAGGCGATCTCGCTGGCGAGGGTCGGCAGCCCGGCGAGCGACACCGGGCCGCTCGGCGTGTACGCCACCGGATCGACGATGGCGGCCCAGTCGCAGGCGTTACCGTTGTCGCCGTCGCCCGTGACGATCCAGAGCGAGCGCGCGCCGCTCACGTCGATCTCGACCTCGAACACCTCACGCCGCGCCACGCCCTCGTTCGACCAGGCCAGGGTGGTGTCGGCCAGCGTGCCACCCAGGGCCGGCACGCCCAGGCCATGCGCCGACCACAACGCGCCCGCGCCGTGCTCGACCCAGAAGCGCGCCAGCTCGCGCGTGTCGTCGGGACCCGTGAGCGCCAGCGCCAGCATGGCCTCGGCGGCCGCGTACTCCGGACAGAAGCCGAGCGCGTCGAGCATGCGCCGGCGCTCGGGCAGGGGCAGCGCCGTGTCTTGGGCGCGGGTGATCAGCCCGGGGGTGGCGGCGGGCGGGTGCAGGCGCCAGGCGAGTTCCACCACGCGCGGCGGCCCGTCCATCTCCACGAGCGGAATCGGCGCCCCGAAGTGCTCGAGCAGCGCGTCGAAGCAGGCCGCCTCGTTGCCGCGCGCCATGGCCCCAACGGCCTCCAGGGCGTAGCGGTCACCGACAGGGTATGACAGCGCGAGGTCCAGCCAGTTGCGCATCCACAGAGCACGCATCTCCTCGCGCCGAGAGGTCCCATCCACAGCGGGAGCTGGGAGACTCCGGAGCGCCACTTCGCGCGCGATTGCCAGCGACCGTTCACTGCCGAAGAACGAGTCCACGCCCGACACCAGCGGATCTCCATCAGCGTGACTGCTGAAGGGAAGAGGATGCAACCCGCCTGCGATCAGGCCTAGCAGACCACGGGCTGTGACCAGTTCCACGGCGTCCCGGTCGTCGCCAGCCACCCGCCTTCCCATGACGCTCAGCGGGGAGTTGTTCCCTGGGTCCGTCAGAATGGCGGGGTCCAGCCCACCTGCAAACGCCTCCCGCTGGCGAGACTGCAAGAGGTACACCGCTGTAGCGGCCGCCCGCTCGTCGGGTCCGTCCAGCAACGCCTGCACGGCCTCGCCCCACCGCTCAGCGGTTTCGCGCAGCAACAGGTCCCGCCCCAGCTGCCGCACGTTCACGGCGGGCGACATCAGCGCGGCCACCGCACCCTCCGGCGTGCTCACGTCGATGCTCGGCACACTCACCCGGTGCCCCACCGGCGCGATGCGCAGGATGCGGCCGTAGGCCTGGGCGTCGCGGGCCTGGTGCCCGCCGACCCCCGGGTCATACCAGTCGGCCACCAGCACCGAGCCGTCGCTGGCCACGACCACGTCGCTGGGGCGGAACCACCTGGCGCCGCGGCCTTGTTCGTCGTCACGCGCGCTGATCAGCACGCCGGGGTCGAGCACGATGCCGGCGCCCTGTGCCCGCGGCCGGTGGGCGTAGACGCGACCCGCGCCTGCGTCGGCGTTGAGCACGGCGCCGTCGATCCAATCGGCCATGAGCGCGCCCTCGTACACGGCCACGCCCGTGGGCCCGCCCGCGCCGTTGATGGTGCCGGCGGGCGAGACGCCCGGGTCGTCCTGGTGCCAGTGCGCGGTCTGGGTGTCCTGGCCCGGGCGGCGGTCGGCGCTCCAGTAGCGGCTGCCGTCGGCGGAGAAGTAGCCGTTGTCGCTGCCCTCCATGACCCACAGGGTGCGGCAGCCGCGGTTGCCGTCGTCATCGTTGTCTTCGGTGTACATCTCGCCGAAGGAGTCGATCGCCACCTCGTACTGATTGCGGAAGTTGTGCGCGTGCACGGCCAGGTCGGTGCCGTCGGGGTTGACCGACAGGATCAGCCCGCCCACCCACACGCGGCCGTCGTCGCTCACCAGGCCGGGCTTGTTGTCGGCGCGCTCGGGTCCGCCGCCGGTGTAGAGGCTGCCGCTGCGCAGGGTCCAGCCCGAGCGGTCGGTAACGAGGTGCGGACCGGCGTTGCCCACCGCGAACCACCAGCGCCCATCGGGCCCGGCCACCACCGAATGCAGGCCGTGGTCGTGGTCGTGACCGCCAAAGCCGGTGAGCAGCACCTCGCTGCGGTCGGCCACGTCGTCGCCGTCGTCGTCGGTGTAGACGATCAGGTGCGGCGAGCACGACACCACCACCTTGTTGCCGAACACCGCGATGCCCAGCGGCGCCACCAGCCGCGGCTCCTGCGCAAAGACCGTCGAGCGATCGTAGACGCCGTCGCCGTCGTCGTCGTGCAGCACCATCACGCGGTCGCCCTGGCTGTGCTCGCGCCCGGGGTTGCGGCCGTCCCACTTGCGGTAGTTCACCGCCTCGGTCACCCACAGGCGGCCGCGCTCGTCCACGTCCATGGCCGTCGGGTTGAAGAACAGCGGCGACTCGGCCGCCAGGCTCACCTCCAACCCGGCCGGGACGATCAGATCTGCGGCGGGGTCGTGGGAAGGGAACGTCTCGTCGCCCGACTGCAGGGCGAGGGTCAGCAGCAGCAGCAGTGTGGTAGGCATGGCCGCATGATGCGGCAGCGCCGGCCCGCGGTCGACCGTTGAGGACATCCGCGCCGGTGCCTGCGCACGCCGCCGTGTCGCGCTGGCCCACCTGGCCCACCTGGCCCTCGCAGCCAGTCGCCCCCGCTGGCTCCGACACGCGACCGGCTCCCGCCGCCGCGCTCAGCGCCGGTGCACGACCTCGCCCATGACCATGGTGAGTCGCGGCCAGCCCCACAGCTCCAGGCCCTCGTAGGGCGTGAGCTTGGCCTTGCTGAAGTGCTCGGCGCCGCGCACCACGCGGCGTTCTTCAGGGTCGACCAGCACCAGGTCGGCGTCCCAGCCGGTCTGCACCCGGCCCTTGCGCGTGAAGCCGTGTACCTGCGCCGGCGTGCGCGCCGCGCGGTCCAGCACCTGCTCCAGCGTGAGCAGGCCCCGGTCGACCAGCGTCAGGCAGAGCGGCATGAAGATGTCGAGGCAGGGGATGCCCGAGGGCGCGTCGGGGAACGGGCGCGCCTTCTCCGCCGCCGGGTGCGGCGCGTGGTCCGACGAGAGGCAGTCCACCTCGCCCGTGCGCAGGCCCTCGATCAGGCGCTCGGTGTCCGCCTTGGTCTTGATGGATGGGTTGACCCGCAGCACGCTGCCCATGGCTGCGGTGTCCTCGTGGCTGAAGTACAGGTAGTGCGGACAGGTGCCGCAGCCCACCGGCTGACCGGCGGCGCGGGCTTCGCTCACCAGGTCGACGGTGGGCCCCGCCGAGACGTGGAAGATGTGCACGCGCGTTCCGTGCGCGGCGCCCAGGCGCAGCGCGTTGGCGGTGGCCACGGCCTCGGCCTCGGCGGAGCGCGCCAGGTGCCAGGCCTCGGCCCCCTGCCGCCCGTAGCGGCGCAGGCCCTCGGCCACCAGGTCGCCGTCCTCTGCGTGCACAAAGAGCCAGTGCCCGGTGCGAGCCACCTCGGCAAACATGGAGGCCTGGCGCTGCTCGCCCTGCACGTCAATGCCTCCGGTGGAGGGCCCCATGAAGAGCTTGTAGCCAGCCACCAGATCGGACATGTCGGACAGCTGGCCCACGGAGCCAGGCACCAAGCTGCCGTAGACGCCCACGTTGACCACGCTCTGGGGGCGCACCAGGTCCAGCTTGGCCTCCACCGCCGCGCGGTTGATCATCAGCGGCTGGTTGTTCTGGATCTCAAGCAGCGTGGTGACCCCGCCGGCGGCCGCCGCGCGGGTGCCGCTGGCGTAGCCCTCCTTGGCCGCCGCGCCGGGCTCGCGCAGGTGCACGTGGTCGTCGATGAAACCCGGCAGCAGCCAGTGCCCTTGGCCGTCGAGGCGCTGCGCGGCATCGGAGCCCGCCAGCCGGCCGGCGGGCTCCACCGCCACCATCCTCGCGCCCTCGATCAACACGTCGTAGCGCTCGGCGACGTCGCGCTCCGGCAGCACGACATCCGTGACCAGACAGGCCGTCACGGGTCGCGCCGCAGCACCGCGACGGTCAGGTCATCCTGGGCCGGGTGCTCGCTGCCGGCCCAGGCGAAGGCGTCGGTGAAGACCGCCTCCAGCAAGTCCTCGGCGGGCTGCCCCGCCACGCGACGCAGCGACTCGATCAAACGCTCAGTGCCGTACTGCTCGTCGCCGCCCGCGCGCAGTTCCACGATGCCGTCCGAGAACAGCACGATGGCGTCGCCGGGCTGGATCGCCACGGCCTCACCCTCGTCGAAGCCGCCCTCGTCCGCCACGCCCAGGGCCATGCCCGTGCGCTTGAGCTCCTGGTGGCTGCCGTCGGCTCGCAGCACGATCGGCGCCGGGTGCCCGGCGTTGGACCAGCGGAAGCCGTGTAGCGCCAGGTCGAGCACACCCAGGAACATGGACATGAACTTGTCGTCGTCGGTGTCCACCACCAGGTGCCCGTTGAGCTGCTCCAGCACCGCGCCCGGAGAGGACTCGTTGCGACAGGCCGAGCGCATGTAGGCCCGCGCGCCGGCCATGATCAGCGCCGGCCCCGCGCCATGGCCCGATACGTCGCCCACGGCCACGGCCACGCGGCCGCCTTGGGTGGGGTAGTAGTCGTAGTAGTCACCGCCCGCCTCTTCGGCCGGCACGACGCGCCCGCAGATGCGGTAGCCCCCCGTGGAGACCGACTCGTCCGGCAGCAGGCCAGCCTGGATCTCGCGCGCCAGTTCCAGGTCGCGCTTCATGCGCTCGGCGGACAGGCGCTCGGCCACCGCCTGACGCTGGCGCCAGACGATCTCCAGCATGTTGGCGAAGGCCTGGAAGTAACGCAGATCAGCCCGTGCGAAGGGGCGCTCGCTGGCGCGGGCGTCGACGTACAGCACGCCGCGGCCCTCGGCCTGCATGTCCAGCGGCACGCAGATGAGCGAGCGGATGTCGAGCTGGATCATGGACTGGCTGGGGTCGAAGTCGGCCGAGTCGTTGCCCGAGCGGTACTCACCGTCGCCGCCTTCGAGCACACGCAGCACGCACTCGCTGGAGAAACTGAGCCCCTTGGGTGCCACGTCCTGCCCTTCTTTCGCTCCAGCGCCGCGCTGGAGCGTGCGCGCCACGACCAGCACGGGACGCCCCGTCTCGGAGCGGCTGAAGAGCAGCCCCCGCTCAGCCCCCACCGACTCGATGGCCCGGTCAACCATGAGCGCCAGCAGCGCCGCCGGCGCCAGCTGGGACTCCGACGTCACCGTCGCCAGGCTGTCGATCAGCAGGCGCACGCGGTGCGTGTCCAGGTCTCGATCGCCCGTGATGTAGGACGTCTGCGTGGTCTCCCCGAAGTGCGCCTGATCGTCGCCGGGCGGCGGCGCCGGGGGCTCGGGCGGGGGATCGTTCTTCTTGCTGAACCAACCGGACATACGATGGAGTGTACCAACGTCCTGGCACAGCTCCGCCTGCCCTTCCCAGCGGGTCCGGTCCCACGGCTCGCCGACCGCGGGCCATCTGCCCGCCGCGTCGCGCCTGCGCCTTGACCCAGGCCATCGGCCACCAGAGAATGCCCAACTGAGCGCAGCACCCCACCCCGGATCGAGGACGATGATGAAGGTGATCAAGGAGAGCCATGGCGCCACGGTCGTGCTCACGCTCAAGGGCGAGTTCGACACCTTCGTCACCGCGCCGTTCAGCGACGAGGTGCAGAAGGTCTTCGACAGCGGCTGCCACGCCATCGTGCTCAACATGCGGCTGGTCAAGTTCGTCAACAGCACCGCGCTGGGCGCCATGATCCGCGCGCGAAAGTCGTGCAAGGCCGAGGGCGGCGACCTCGTGGTGAGCCAGCCCAGCAACGCCGCGCGCGAGGCCATGGAGGCCCTGGGCCTCGACAAGCTGTTCAGCATTCACGATGACGACGCTGGCGCCATCAGTTCCTTGGGCGCTTGAGCACACGATCCCCCTGCACGGAAACCCGCATGAAGGTCCTGAAGGCTCCCCATGGCGACGCCATGCTCATCTCCCTCAGCGGGGAGTTCGATTCGTTCGTGACCAATCCGTTCTCGGACGAGATCCAGTCCGTGCTCGACCAGGGCGTGAACAAGATCGTGCTCAACATGGATCAGGTGGGCTTCGTGAACAGCACCGGCATGGGCGCCATGATCCGCGCCCGCAACCTGTGCAAGGAGGCCGGCGGTGATCTGGTCGTGAGCGCGCCGAGCACCGAGGTGCGCGACGCCATGGAGTCCTTGGGCCTCGACCGCCTGTTCTCGATCCACGCTGAGGACAGCGAGGCCATCGCGTCCTTCGGCCAGTCCGCGGTCGTCGAGCTCACGAGCGAGAGCACGGTCATGATCACGCCGCCGGGTCAGACCCGCCCCATCGTGGGGCACCTGCGCAAGTTGGACAGCGACACGCTCGAGTGCCGCGTTCCGTCCACATCTCCCGAGCTGGTGCACGGCCGCGAGATGAAGTTGAAGTTTCGTCTGCCGCTCTATCGCAAGGAGTTCTTCGAACTCAAGGCGCGCATCGAGCGCTCGGGCAGCGACGGCGATCAGGCCTTCGTGAGCCTGCGCCTGACGGAGGTGTCGGACGTCGACCGCGCGGACATCCAGCGCTTCGTGGACGACATGAACGACCTGCGCAAGGAGATCGAGGGCGCGGGCTGAGCCTGACGCCGAGAGCGCGCGTCAGGTCGCCAAGGCCAGCACGCTCACCTCCCGTGCGCCGGAGCAGCGCAGCGCACGGCTGGCGGCATCCGCTGTGGCGCCCGTGCTGAGCACGTCGTCTACCAGCAGCACGTGCCGGCCGTGGACCAGGGCCGGGCGGGCCTCGAAGGCCGCACGCACCGCGCCCCGGCGAGCCTCGGGGGCAGAGCGCGCCTGGCTGGCCAGGGGCTGGCGCCGCCGTCGCAGCGCCCGCGGAGTGGCGCGCCGTCCCAGGGACCGCGCCACACCCGCGGCCAGCAAGGCGGCCTGGTCGTAGCCGCGTCGACGGCCGCTGGCCGCGCCCGCCGGCACGGGCACGATCAGCGCGCCGGGGAGGCCGCGGGCCCAGGCCCCCAGCACGGGGTGGCCGAGCATCCGCGCCCCGAGGCCCGGCAGCACGTCAGCCCGACCCTCGAACTTGAAGCCGTGAACCACACGGCGCACAGGACCGCGGTAGGCCCACAGCGCCGCCGCGCGCCGGAACGCGAACGTGCGGCCAAAGCGGCGACAGCGCCCGCAGCCGCCCTCGTCCGCCAGACGCCAGGCCTCGCCGCAGCGACGGCAACAGGGACCGACGGGCGCCTCGCAGGCGCGCAGGCAGGGCGGACACAGCAGCTCTTCTGCGATCGCGCTGCAGGCGGCGCAGCGGCGCGGTGAGGCCAGATCAAGCAGCCCGCTCCAGGCCCCACCGAGGGCCTGCCCCAGCCCAACCGCCGCCGCGTTCAGCCGCTCAGGGCCGGCGCTCGGTTCCCAACCTCCGGAGCGGGGCAAACGCGTCATCACTGCGCCCGCTCGCGCCGGGCGTGGCCTCGCCCAGGCCCAGGCGCAGCCGCACCCGCCCGGCGTAGTCGCCGGTGGAGTCCTCCTCGAGTCGCGGCACCCCCAGGATCTCGCCGATCTCGCGGGTGGTGTTGGGATGTTTCTCGAAGTTCCAGCCGCTGTGCTCGCGGAAGAACTCGCCCAGCAGGCGACGGAACACCACCCGACTCCAGGCGTCCTGCCCCACACGCAGCAGCAGGGAGAGCACGATCACCAGCAGCGCCAGCAACACCAGCGCCCGCACGGCGTCCCCGCGCGAGGCCTCCGGCGGGAGCGCAGCCCCGCCGCCCAGGACGTCTCCAACGATGCCCAGCGAGAAGCCCACCAAAAGAAACAGGAAGCCGGTGAAGATCTGCGCCTTGAGACGGATCTTGTGGTGCACCTCGCGCAGGGGCTGGGCCTGCTCCACGCCAAAGTGCTCGTTGAGGAAGCGCCGCGGGTTGCGGATGCCCAGCGAGTTGGCCAGGAAGATCACCCCCACCACATCGAGGGCCAGACCGAGCGAGGCGAGTGAGAACAGCTCGAACACGGACGCGTGCTCCGAAGGCTCCTGAGGCAGGTATCATCGCACAGTGGAGGGGGCCCAATGAAGCGAGCGCCCGCCAGGAGGCGGGCCGCGGACGCCACTCATGACGGGCGCGGGGCCTGCGCGTTTCCTGCCCTCAGCTGCTGCCTGAGCTGTGCCCACGGCCGAACTGCGCAGTGCCACGGGCTGCCAGGGGCCCGGGTGCGGGCGGACGGGCCCTCTGCTAGCATGCGCGGTCGCCCCCGGAGCGCAGACTGTGGACCCCGCCGACCACCCCGCTGGAGACCGCGACGTGGCCCCCTCCCAAGACATCGACGTAGGCTTCGTGGCCCGCGTGGCCGATCTGGCCCGCCTGAGCCTCTCCCAGGAGGAGTTGGCGGCCACCACGGACGATCTGCGCGCCATTCTGGGCCACTTCGAGGCCATCGGCGCCGTGGACACCGAGGGCGTGGAGCCTCTGGCCCACGTGCTCAGCAGCAGCGGACGGCCGGCAGCTGACGAGGTGGCACCATTTCCGGACGCCCGAGTCCGGATCACCGCCAACACGGACCACGCTCGCGAGGGCTTCTTCGTGGTGCCGCGGGTGCTGGACGAGACGGCGATCACCAGCGGCGAGACCTCGGGCGGGCCGGCAGCCGACGACCCGGACGCCGGCGGGCTCCCCAGCTCAGCGGACGACCCCAGCTTCGAGCACGACCCCGGCGCCGATCCGGAGGACTTGCCCTGACCCTCTCGGCCACCAGCATCGCCCAGCAAGTGCGCGCCGGCGACCTCGACCCCGGCGACGTGATCGAGCAGGCCATCGCGCGTCTGACCGCGCGCGACCCCGAGGTCTCGGCCTACCTGGACGCCGACTTCGAGCGCGCCCGGCTGCAGGCCGCCGACGTGGCCGAACGCCTCGCGCGCGGCGAGGACCCGGGCCCACTGGCGGGCGTGCCCGTCTCGCTCAAGGACAACATGGCCGTGAACGGCGCCACGCTCACCGCGGGCAGCCGCATTCTGGAGGGCTACCGCGCGCCCTACAGCGGTCACGTCGCCGAGCGCTTGGCTGCCGCGGGCGCCGTGCTGCTCGGACGCACCAACCTGGACGAGTTCGCCATGGGCGCGTCCACCGAGAACAGCGGCTACTTCCCCACCCGCAACCCGTGGGACCGTTCGCGCGTGCCGGGCGGCAGCAGCGGTGGCAGCGCGGCGGCGGTGGGCGCGGGCATCGTGCCGGTGGCCCTGGGCAGCGAGACCGGCGGCTCGGTTCGTCAGCCCGCGGCCTTCTGCGGCGTGACCGGCTTCAAGCCCACCTACGGCTCGGTCTCGCGCTTTGGACTGGTGGCCTTCGGCAGCTCGCTCGATCAGATCGGACCCATCGCCGCGTGGGCCGAGGACGCCGCGCTGGTGTATGACGTCATCGCCGGGCACGACCCGCGCGACGCCACCAGCACGCCCGGCGAGCGCGCGCGGGCGCTGGACGCCAACGCCAGCCTCGAGGGCCTCAAGATCGGCGTGCCCGAGGAGTTCCTCGACGACGCCGTCGACAAGCACGTGCTGGAGCGCGTGAGCCAGGCCATGGATGTGCTCGAGGGCGCGGGCGCCATCACGCGCGTGATCAAGCGCGGGCGACTGCAGCACATGGCCCTCTCCATCCCGGTCTACTACCTGGTGGCGTGCAGCGAGGCCTCCGCCAACCTGGCGCGCTTCGACGGCATGCGCTACGGCCCGCGGGCCGAGGGCGACGATCTGTTCGAGGCCTTCGGCAAGACCCGTGGGCAGCTCTTCGGCCCCGAGGTGCGGCGGCGCATCGTGCTGGGCACCTTCGCCCTCTCGGCGGGCTACAGCGAGGCCTGGTACGGCAAGGCGCTGGCCGTGCGGCGCCTGATCCACGACGAGTTCGCCGCGCTCTTCGACGAGTTCGATCTGATCGCAGGGCCCACGGCTCCCACCGGCGCCTTCCCCCTGGGCGACAAGTCCGACGACCCCTACGCCATGTACCTGTGCGACCTGCTCACGGCGCCGGCCTGCCTGGCGGGCCTGCCCAGCGTGTCGGTGCCCTGCGGTCTGGCGCGCAAGGGGGCCTCCAAGGGCCTGCCGGTGGGGCTGTCGCTCACGGGTGCGGCCGGCAGCGACGCGCGCGTGCTGGCGGCGGCGCGGGCCTTCGAGGCGGCGCGCGGCGAGCCCGAGCGCTCTCCACTCTGGAAGGAGCCCTCGGCGTGAGCGTCCCCACGTCCCCGCTGGCCGACGTGTTGAGCCGCTACGAGCCGGTCATCGGCCTCGAGGTGCACGTGCAGCTCGGCACCGCCAGCAAGATGTTCTGCCGCTGCGAGGCGCGCTTCGGCGCGGCCCCCAACACGCTGGTCTGCCCGGTCTGCGCCGGGCACCCGGGCACCCTGCCGGTGCTCAATGGCGAGGCCGTGCGTCTGGGCGTGCTGGCCGGCTTGGCCCTGAGCTGTGACATCGATGCGGTGACGCGCTTCGACCGCAAGAACTACTTCTACCCCGACCTGCCCAAGGCTTACCAGATCACGCAGTTCGATCACCCGTTGTGTCGCGACGGCGTGCTGCGCGTCGAGGCCGGCGCGTGCGAGCCCTTCGAGGTCAGCATCACGCGCGCGCACCTCGAAGAAGACTCGGGCAAGATCGTGCACCCCGAGGGCATGGACATCTCGTTGATC
The DNA here is from genome assembly GCA_003644265.1 of Planctomycetota bacterium. Next base: position 9,366 of record QNBX01000007.1, on the reverse strand, counting down.
GACCTCAACCGCGCGGGCACACCGCTGCTGGAGATCGTCTCGGGCCCGGACATGCACAGCGCCGAGCAGGCCCGCGCCTATCTGCAGGAGCTGCAGCGCGTGCTGCGCCATGTGGGCGTCAGCGACGCCGACATGGAGAAGGGCCAGTTCCGCTGCGACGCCAACGTGTCCCTGCGCCCCATCGGTCGCGAGGCCTTCGGCACGCGCACCGAGACCAAGAACCTCAACTCGTTCGGTTTCGTGGCCGGCGCGCTGCAGGCCGAGATGATCCGCCAGGGCGCGCTGCTCGACGCGGGCGAGGAGGTGCTGCAGCTGACCATGGGCTTCAACCCCGACACGGGCCTGACCCACGCCCTGCGCAGCAAGGAAGAGGCCCACGACTACCGCTACTTCCGCGAGCCGGACCTGCCCAGCTTCGCCATCGACCCGGCCTGGGTGCAGTCATTGGCCGACGAGCTGCCGGAGCTGCCGGGCGCGCGCCGCCGACGCTACCTCGACGAGTTGCAGCTGCCCCCCAAGCAGGTGGAGGCGCTGCTGGCCGACAAATCCCTGGCCGATTGGTTCGACGCCGCGGCGGAGGCCAGCGGCAGTCCCAAGCAGGCCGCCAACTGGCTCTTCACGGAGGTGCTGCGCCTGGTCAACGAGCAGAAGCGCCCGTTGCACGAGCTGGCGCTTACACCCGAGCGCTTGGCGGGCCTGCTGACGCTGGTGGACGTGGGCGCCGTCTCGGTGCAGGCCGGCCGCCTGATCGTGACCGCGCTCGAAGAGCAGCCCGAGCAGGACGCCCGCGCCCTGGCCGAGGCCCTCGACCTGCTGCAGGTCTCGGACGACTCGGCCTTGGCCGGCATGGTCGACGAGGTGCTCACCGAAGAGTCCGACCTGGTGACGCGCTACCGCGAGGGCAACACGGCCCTGCTCAACGCGCTGCTGGGTGCGGTCATGAAGAAGAGCCGCGGCAAGGCCAACCCGGGCTCCGCGCGCGAACTGCTGGCGGCCCGGCTCGAGGCCTAGCCCCCGTCTGTGAGCAGGCGGCTAGCCGTCCATCTCAGCCTCTTTGGTCTCGGCCCAGCGCACCAAGAACAGGGTGAAGTCCTCCAGCTCGTCCATGCCCAGGGGCAGGTGCTCGAAGACCTCGTGGAAGAAGGCCTCGCCGCCGAAGTCGTGCACGCGCTTGGCGAAGGTTCGACCGTAGGCGTACTGCACCAGCTTGAGCTTGATGAGCATGTTGCCCGCCCTGGCCAGGGCGCCCCCGCCCAGCGAACCGTCCCCCTTCAGGAAGTCGGAGTCGAGCACCTCCTGCACGCTGCGCGCGCGCAGCGGCCGGCGACCGGCGGCGTGACAGGCCAGCTCGCTGGCGTAGGTGGCGCGCCCCTCGAGCAGGCTCATGAGCGCCTGGATGTGGGGTAACTCCGCGGGGTCGGCCAGCAACGTGTCGAAGTCATCCGGCGCGGGCACGACGCCGTACACCATGTGGTCGTAGGCGTGCACCATCTCGTGAGCCAGCACGGGAAAGAGCGTCTCTAGAGCGCGCTCGTCGTCGCGCGAGCCGGCCGCGGCCCCGCGACCGAACACGGCGTCCTCGAACACGTACACCGCCTCCTCATCCGGGAAGTAGCGGCCCAGCAGGTTGCCCGAGAACATCAGGTCCGCCATGGAGTCCATGGCGGCGGTGTAGCCCACCTCGTCCCCCAGGCTCTCGGCGTAGCGGCGGCGGCGCTCGGTGGCCTGCTCGCTGGTGAGCAGCAGCACCTCGACCGGGCCGGGCATGACGATGTCGGCGCCCGCGGCCAGGAACTCGATCACCTCCTCGGTGGCGCGCTTCAAGAAGGCGTCGCCGGCCGACAGGGCCGGGGCGGGCTCGGGCGCGGTCTCGTCAGCGGGAGCCGCGGCCGCCACGGCACCGGCGGGGAGCTCGACGGCGGGTTCGCACGCCATGGCCGACGCAGCCCCCAGGGCAACGAGCAGCAGCGCGAAGGAAGGACGTCGCGTGGGCATGTGACACTGACTGTAGTCGGCGGCGGACGCCCGTGCCATGGCCGCCGCGTGTCACCGCCCGGATCGGCCGCCGTTCGGCCCCTGCTCAGCGGTAGTCGTGCGACGCCATGCCCTCGATGCAGGCCCTGTCGGTCAGTGACGTCAGCTGTGTGACGCGCAGGTTGGTGACGCCGTCGGCACTCTGCACGCAGCCGGCAGCCAGCAGCAGCGGCGCCTTCAGCTCGGCCGCCGCCGCGCTGGCCACGTCCGGCAGCACGACCAGGTTGGCGAAGCCGGTCTCGTCCTCCAGCGTGACGAAGGTGAGGCCGCCGGCGGTGGGCGGGCGCTGTCGGCAGATGGCCATGCCGGCCACGAGCACGCGCTCGCCCTGGCGACGATCGCACAGCTCGCGCGCGGAGAGCACACCGGCGCGACGCAGCCGCGGGCGCAACACCGCCAGCGGGTGACGCGAGACGCTCACGCCGCCCATGCGATAATCCTCGGACAGCTCCTCGCCCACGGTCATGTGGCGCAGCTGCACGGGGCGCTCGGCCGGCAGCACATCCGCCAGCGGCCCGGGGCTCTGGCGCGCCAGCTGCGCCACGTCCCACAAGGCCTGCCGCCGCCGCGAGGCAAAGCCGGCCAGCGCCCCGAGCCGCGCCAGGTGTTCCATCACCGCGCGCCCCACGCCGCTGCGCTTGGCAAAGTCCGCCGAGCTGGTGAAGGGCCCGTGCGTCAGCACCGAGGCCAGGGCCGCGCGCACCCCCGCCTCATGCCGCTCCCCCAGACCCCGCACCGTGCGCAACCCCAACCGCACCGCGTGCGCGCGGTCATCGTCATCCCGATCCGCAAACGCCAGCACCGCCGCGACGCCCCCAAAGCCTGGAACTGAACGCCCCGCCCCGGCTCCGCCTCCTCCCCCAACAGCGGAACTGTCCGCGCCTCCCCCCGTGCCACAGGCAACAGGGGGGTGCTGCTCACGCAGCGAACCTGAGCGCAGCGAAGCCTGAGCGGAGTGAGCAGCGCCCCCCTGTTGCCCCTCCACCGACTCCAGCGCGCAGTCCCACCCGCTCGCCAGGACATCCACAGCCCGCACCACCACCCCGTGCCGTTGCGCGTCGCTCACCAACACCGCCGGCGCATAGAAGCCCATGGGCTGCGCGTTCAGCAGCGCGCACAGAAACGCCGCCGGGTGGTGCCGTCGCAACCAGGCCGAGACCCACACCAGCCGCGCAAACGACGCCGCGTGGGACTCCGGAAAACCGTAGTCGGCGAAGGCGCTGAGCTGGGCCAGGATGCGCTCGGCCGCCTCGCGCGGGATGCCGCCCCGCAGCATGCCCGTCAGCAGCTGCTCGGCCAGGGCGTCCATGCGCTGCTTGCTGCGTTTGTGGCCCATGGCGCGGCGCAGCTCGTCGGCCTGGCCGGGCGTGAAGCCCGCGGCCTCCACCGCGATCTTCATGCCCTGTTCCTGGAACAGGGGGATGCCCAGGGTGCGCCGCAGGATGGGCTCGAGGCGCGGGTGCGGGTAGCTCACGGCCTCGCGTCCGGCGCGGCGGCGCAGGTACGGATGCACCATCTGGCCCTGGATCGGCCCCGGGCGGATCAGCGCCACCTCCACCACCAGGTCGTAGAACCTGCGCGGTGCCAGGCGCGGCAGGCAGTTCATCTGCGCGCGGCTCTCGACCTGGAACACGCCCACGGTGTCGGCGGCGCAGAGCATGTCCCACACGCGCGCGTCGTCGGGCGGCACCTGGTGCAGGCGCAGCGGGGGCTGGCCGCGCGCCTCACGCCAGCGCGAGACCGTGCCCAGGCAGCGGTCGATGGCGGTCAGCATGCCCAGACCCAGCAGGTCGATCTTGATGATGCCCAAGGACGCCAGGTCGTCCTTGTCCCAGGGCACCACCGTGCGCTCGTTCATGGCGGCAGGCTCCACCGGCATGGCGTCGGTGAGCGGCGGCCCCGAAACGATCATGCCGCCCACGTGGATGGACAGGTGCCGCGGCAGGCCGCAGAGCTGCCCCGCCAGCTCGAGCAGCAGCGTCAGGCGCGGGTCGGCAGCGCATGCGCCATCGCCATCGCCATCGCCGCCCTGCGTGTCGCCCTGCGTGTCGCCCTGCGTGTCACCCTGCACGTCCCCCTGCACGTCCCCCTGCACGTCCCCCTGCACGTCCCCCTGCACGTCGCCGCGCCGCGTCGCCGAGGAGAACCGCAGCGCGGACCACGCCGCGGGCAGCCCGTCGCGGTCGCTATCGAAGCGTCGGTCGATGCTCTTGGCCAGGCTGTCCACCTCGCTGAGCGAGAAGCCCAGGGCCTTGCCCACGTCGCGCACCGCCGAGCGCGCGCGATAGGTGATGACCTCGGCCGCCATGGCCGCGCGCTCGCGGCCGTAGCGTTGATAGACGTATTGCAGCACGCGCTCGCGGTCCTGGTGCGCGATGTCCAGGTCGATGTCGGGGGGCTCCCCGCGCTCCTCCGACAAGAAGCGCTCGAACAGCAGGCCCATTCCCAGCGGGTCGACGGAGGTGATGCCGAGCGCATAGCAGACCGCCGAGTTGGCGGCCGAGCCGCGGCCCTGGCACAGGATCCGCTCGCGCTCGCAGAAACGCACGATGTCGTGCACCACCAGGAAGTAGCCCGCCAGCGCGAGCCGCTCGATCAGCGCCAGCTCCTTGGCGAGCTGGGCCATGACCGCCGGCGTCATGGGCCGATAGCGCGCGCGCGCGCCCTCGTGCACCAGCTGGTGCAGGTGCGAGCAGGGGGTCTCGCCCGGCGGCACCTCAAAGCCCGGGAAGCGATAGGCGAAGGTGTCCAGCGAGAAGCGGCAGCGCCGCGCCAGCTCGACGCTGCGCGCCAGGGCCTCGGGCGCATGCCGGAACAGGTAGGCGATGCGCTTGATGGGCCGCAGGCAGAACTCGGCGTTGGGCAACAGGCGCGTGGCGGCCTGATCGAGGGTGAGCTTGTGGCGCACACAGCTGAGCACGTCATGCAGGCGCTTGTCCTTGCGCCGGGCGAAGCGCACGCCACCGGTGACCACCAGCGGCAGGCCGTGACGCGCGGCGCGCGCGCGCTGGACGGCCTGCCCGCGGCGGTCGCGATGCAGCAGCCGGTCGTGCAGCGCCAGGTCGACGCGCTCGCGGCCGAAGCTCTCGACCAGCGCGTCCAGCGTGGCGTCCGGCAGGTGCGGGCCGAGCAGCGCGTGCAGGCCCTGCGACTCGGCGGCCAGGCGCGACAGCGGCGTGGTGGGCGCACGCCGGCTGTCCGCGCGCGCCGCCGACACCAGCCGACACAGGCTGCGCCACCCGCCCTCGTCCTGTGCCAACAGCACCACGCGGTCGTCGGCGCGCTCGGGCCGGCCGTCGTAGCGCTTGCGGTCGGCGCGCGCCAGGGACAGGGTGGTGCCGTGTACCAGGTGCAGCCCCGCGCGCTTGGCGGCCGCGTGGGCGCGCGGCGCCGCGTAGAGCCCGTCGCGATCGGTCAGGGCCAGGCCGGCGTAGCCCAGCGCGTGCGCGCGCTCCACCAGCGCCTCGGGCTCGGAGGCCCCCGCCAGGAAGCTGAAGGCCGACTGGCACGACAGCTCCGCGTAGGCGGGCGCGCCGCTGGCCCGGGCCCGCCCGGCTGCGCGAGGAGCCCCCGCAGGAGCTGGCGCGGCGCGCTGGCCTGCGGATGACTCCCCGTTTTTTTGTCCCACGTCAGTCGGCCTCGCCCAGGAGCAGCCAGCGGCGCGCGGCCATGTCGCGGCAGATGCGGTAGATGGCCCCCTCGGTCGTGACCAGGTCGTACTCGTCGCGCGCCCAGGCGTCGCACCACCAGCCCCCCTCCAGCCGCCGCGGCGCGGAGAGCGCGGCGATGCTCAGCTCCTGCCGGCCCAACCGGAAGGCCAGCAGCCGGCCGCTCGCGCGGATGGGCACCAGCAGCCTGGGCGGGTCGTACCAGCGCAGCGGCGTCGTGCCGGAGGGCGGGCGGGAGCTGGCCTGGGTGCGGGTGCGGGTGCGCGCGCCGGCAGCGCTGGCGTTCGCAGCGCGCCTGCGCGCCGCCGGACGCCGCGCGCCGGCCGCCTGGGGCTCAGCCTCACCGCCTGCCTCACCGCCTGCCTCACCGCCTGTCGCGGCGCCCGCCTCGCCGCCCGCCTCACCGCCTGTCGCGGATGCCGTCGCGTCCACCCAGCGATCCTCCGTGCGATGGGCAGGGCGCGCCACGGGGCGCACGAGCACCTCCGGCCCCAGGCTGCCCGCCAGGCGCGAGAGGGCCTCGGCGCGGCGCGCGGCGTCCCGCGAGACCTCCCCCAGCAGAGTGTTCTGGTGCACGCCCGGCGCGGCCACGGCCTCGGCGCTGAGCGTCAGGCGCATCACCGGGCGCTCGGGCGGACGCTCGCTCAGCGCCAGCAGCGCCAGGTCGCGCAGCAGCTCCACCCGCGTCTCGGGCTCGGCCGGCATCAGCGGCCAGCGTGAGCAGCTCTCGTCATCCAACCTGAGCTCCAGCGTCATACGCACCACGCCCAACCCGCGCTCCGCCAGCCCGGCGCAGAGCGACTCCAAGGCCGCCTCGAGCGGCCCAGCCAGGCGCGCGAGATCGGACACCGGATCCAGCGGCTCGTGCACCACGCTCAACGGCGGACCCACGCGCTCGGGCAACAGACCCGCCTCGTCCTCTCCGCGCGCCAACGCGTGCATGGCCACGCCCTCGGCACCGAAACGTCGCGACACGGCCGCCAGCGGCAAGGACGCCAGGTCGCCCAGGGTCTCCAGCCCCAAGGGTCCGAGGCGCCGCGCCAGCCCAGGCGACAGGGGCAACAACACCAACGGCAGACGCGAGAGGAACAGCGCCTCGTCCCCCGGCTCCACCACCACGGCGCCCCGGCCCAGGCGCGCGGAGAGGCGCGCCGCCATCTCGGCCGTGAAGCGCTTGTGAGCCAGCCCCATGCCCGTGGGCCGCTGCGGAGCCAGGGCCCGCGCCAACGCCGCGAAGATCCCGCTCGCGCCGCCGTGCAGGCGCTCGGTGCCGCGCAGATCCAGAAAAGCAGCCTCCCCCGCCCGCTCGATCACAGGTGAGACCGTGAGCAGGCGCAGGGACGCGTCGTGCAGGGCGGGAGGCAACAACACGCAAGCGAGCACGGACGGACACCAGAGCAACGGGATAAGGAGCGGCGGCCAGCGGACACACGGCAGGCGCCACATGCGAGTCAGCCCAGCGCACAGCTGCGCCAAGCCGGGCAGACAACAAGACGCCAAGCCGGGCAAGCGGCAAGACAACAGGCGACCGGGCGCCGCGCGAGAGACTCAGTCACAGGCGCGCAGCGCCGGGAGCGTGACCTCCCGGCCCTGGCGCTCGGGTGCGGCACGGTGTCGCAGCACCCGCACCGCCAGGGCCGGCGGCGGCAGGTCAGCCCAGGGCGGCCCGGGGCTCGCCACCAGGCGCACCGCCAGGGCCAGCTCGCTGGCCGAGCCCGTCACCGCGCGCTCCCCGTCATGCAGCAACAACAGCAGGCTGCGCGCACGGGAGGCCAACCGGCCCAGGCGGAACCACTCGGAGATACGTGCCCCGGCGGCTCCACGACCGCGCCCCGGCAACTCGAGGATCACCAGGGAATAGGCGCGACTGCGCAGCAAGACGTCGGCCGCAAAACGCGCCGCGTCCCCGGGGCTGCGTGGACGCCTGCCGGTACGTCGCGCGGACAACACCTCCGTGGGCGGGCCCGCGCGGGGCGCTGTTCGAACGCACGTGCGAACCAAGGTCAACCCGGACAGCTCGTCCGCCTCCGTGCTGGAACAACAGGTCGCCGGGCAGAAGCCGCCGGTGCCATCCACCCAAGCCACGGGCTGGCCGGCGGCCCGGGCGGCCTGCAGGACCCTGAGCGCCAGGCTCGTCCGGCCGCGCCCCGCCACCTCTGCCAGCCCCCGGGGCCAGCCCGGCGCCAGCAGCTCATCCAGGCCGCGTTGCCCCGCGTCCTCATCTTGCTTCCGCTGCTGTTGCGGCCAATGTTCGGCCGCTGTTCCGGCCGCTGTTCCGGCCGCTGTTTCGGCCACAGTTCCGGCCATAGTTCTGGGCGCTGTTCTAGCCACAGACCGGAGCTCGAATCGGGGGACGAGAAGGTCAAGGCACTCCCGCCTGAAGGGCCCGGTTTCGGGTGGGCGTGGGGATCCGCGGAGGGCGGCCCGAGCGACTCCAGGCGGGGTGCCATGACAGGCCTAACATAGCCCTAACATTCACTTCGTGTCAAGCCCGTCGGCGAGGCGCGCGGCCTGAGCGCCGTCCGCTCCGGCCGCGCGCTGCGTTGAACGCAGTCCGTGGGAGTACGACAGCCCGGCCCTGCTCGCCCCGAACGCTCGTTGCCGTGACCTCGCCTGTCCCGCCGCGACACCTCGAACGCAGGAGCGCAATGTGGGGCCCCTCCACAGCATCAGCGGTCGTCCCCTCGCCCGTCCCCTCGCCTGGCGGGCCGCCTTGATGGCCACGGCGCTGGCCGCCGCACCCGCGACCCACGCACAGAGCCTGCCGTCCGTGGTGCTCGAGCAGCTCGAGATCAGCGAGGGCCTCGCGGGCTTCGGCGGCGACCTCGACCCGATCGACGCCTTCGGCTACGCCGTCGAGACCCTGGGCGATCTGGACGGCGACGGCGTGCCCGACCTGGCTGTGGGCACCAACCTGGACGACGACGGCGGCAACTTCACGGGCGCGGTCTGGATCCTGTTCCTCAACCCCGACGGCACGGTCAAGGCCGAGCAGAAGATCAGCGCCCTGGCCGGCGGCTTCGGCGGCACGCTGCTGCCGGGCGACCGCTTCGGATCGGGCGTGGCCTCGCTGGGTGACCTCGACGGCGACGGCGTGATCGATCTGGCCGTGGGCACCAGCTTCGCCGACACCTTCGGCTTCAGCTCCGGCGCGATCTGGATCCTGCTCCTGAACGCAGACGGCACGGTGAAGTCAGAGCTCGAGATCAGCGGCAACACGCCGGCCCTGGTGGGGTTGATCCCCTTCAACGCGCGCTTCGGACGCTCGCTGGAGGCGCTGGGCGACCTGAACGGCGACGGCGTCACCGAGCTGGCGGTGGGCGCCTGGAAGGACGCGGGCGGCGCCACGCTGGTGCTGTTCCTGGACAGCGCGGGCAGCGTGCAGTCGGCCACCAAGATCGCCGCGGGGCAGTCCGGTCTGGACGCCGACGTGGCGGTCAACTTCGGCACCGGCATCGCCGCCCTGGGCGACCTGGACGGGGACGGTGTGCGCGACATGGCCGTGGGCGCCAACGGAGCCGACGACTGGCGCGGCGAGGTGTGGGTGCTGTTCCTCAACAGCGACGGCACGGTCAAGCAGCACCAGCGCATCGCCCAGGACAGCGGCGGCTTCGGCGGCGCGCTGGACCCCGACGACCTGTTCGGCACGTCGCTGGGGACGCTG
>QNBX01000006.1 GCA_003644265.1 Planctomycetota bacterium | reverse complement strand
TGTCTCCGCCCGCACTGTCATCGAAGATCGACGACAAGATCACGGGAGCACCCCCGGATCCATTCACATCCAGGGTACCGCTCACCGTGAGGGAGCGGCCTGAGAAGAACTTGAGGATCGCTCCCTGCTCGATGGTGAGCGTCTGCCCCGTCGGGACCGTCAGGCTGCTTGTGGCGTGGTAGACCTGGCCCGCGAGCAGCGGCCCCCCGGAGCCATCGTAGGTCGAACCCGACAGGTCGATCTGCGCCCACGGAGCGGAGGCCAGCAGAGCCAAGCAGGCAAGTGTCGCCAAGGGAGTGCGAACGTGGGGCCAGCGTGGGGTCGTCATGGTGTGTATTCCGAGGTGTCTCCACCCAACCGGGTGCGTCCGAGGACCGCGGTCGGTGGCGTGGCAATAGGACCCGTGCGAGGGTTTGGATGCACGCCTACGGCGCCGTGGCACGGCCTGCAGGCTCTCCCAGTCCCGGAGCCCAAGTCGCCCCCACAGCGCATCCATTTCGCACGACGTGGGTGTCAATATATCACGGGGACAGCGATCCTGCCGGGCCCACCCGGCAATCGGCGCGAGGTCTCGCTGGCCTCGGGGCCTGGGCGGACGCACTCCCGAGCAACCTGCGCCGCAGCTCGCTGCGTCTCTGACCAGGGCCGCGCCCGGACCAGGCTGACGCCTCCGGTCACGGGCGGCCGTCCAACTCGATGTGCAAGTCGAACCCACAACGAGCGTCACGAATGGCGCGCTCGTCGGCGCGCTTGCCCCGGGGTGCCGCTACCCAGGAAACGCGTCGGGCTCAAGCTGGGCCCGCCTGGCTGGCCCAGCCAGCAACACGGGTTGCCGGGCTGGAGGTCGCCCCGTCGGACCTGAGCGGTTCTGAATCCCGGTACCCCGCGTCGAGGCTTGCGGACGACGCATGCCGTGGGTCGTGTGCGGAGGCGCTGCGGGGGCGAGCCGCCCTGGCGCTCCGAGGCGTGCGGTCGGGGGGGCGGGCTGCTAGCCTGCGTCCGCCGTGTGCGTGGAGCTGTGTCGAGGGCTCCTCGCGACGCATGCTTCTCTCCCCCGCGAGGCCAGGGTCTCTGTTGCGCGTGCTGCAGGTCATGGAGTGCACCATCGGCGGGACGCGCCGTCATCTGCGCGACCTGGCCTTCGGTCTGGCCGGGCGCGGCGCCGGGGTCGAGGTGGTCTGCGCCGCCCTGCGCGAGCCGCGCATGCGCCAGGACATGGACGCCATGCGCGCGGCCGGCATCCGCGTGCACGAGCTGCCCATGACCCGGGCCATCTCGCCCCTGCGCGACGCCTGGCACGGGCTGCGGCTGGCGGCCTGCCTGGGCGACCGCCGCTTTGACGTGCTGCACACCCACTCCAGCAAGGCCGGCGCCCTGGGCCGCTCGATGGGCTTTGTGTGCAGCTCGGCCGTGCGCGTGCACACGCCGCACACCTATGCGGCGTCGTTCGAGGGCGGCGCCGGACAGGGCGGCGAGGCGCCCGGCAACCTGGGCCTGATCATGCGCACCGAGCGCCTGCTGGGCCTCGTGACCCAGCGCCTGATCCACGTCTCGGAGGGCGAGCGGCGCGAGGGCCAGGCCCTGGGCGTGATCCGACCCGAGCGCGCGCGTGTGGTGCCCAACGGCATCGACCCAGCGCCCTTCGCGACGCCCCGCGGCGGGGGCGAGCTGCGCGCCGAGCTGGGCATCCCGGACGAGGCGCGGGTGGTGGGCAGCGTGGGCCTGCTCAACGACGCCAAGGGCCACGACCTGCTGGTGGCGGCACTGCCTCAGCTCCCGGATGACGTGCACCTGCTGCTGATCGGTCACGGCGAGCTGCACGACGCGCTATGCCGGCAGGCCGAGCAACTGGGCGTGGCCCCGCGGCTGCACCTCGCGGGCTGGCGCGACGAGCTGTCGGCCTGCCACGACGCCATGGACATCTTTGCCCTGCCTTCGCGCTGGGAGGGGCTGAGCTACGCCTTGTTGGAGGCCGCCGCCGCGGGCCTGCCCTGCGTGTCGGCCGAGGTCAACGGCAGCCGCGACGTGCTCGATCCGGGCGGCGACGCGCCGCCGTGCGGGCTGATGGTGCCGCGTGAGGACGTGGGCGCCCTGGCCGCGGCGCTGAACGATCTGCTCGTCCACCCGGCGCGGGCCGACGCTCTGGCGCGGGTGGGCCCCGAGCGCGTGGCCGAGCGCTTCAGCGTGGATCGCATGGTCGACGCGACCCTGGCCGTCTACAACGAGGCCCTGGGACGGACGGGCGGCGACGCGTGAAGATCGTGCACCTGATCACGACGCTGGATGTGGGCGGCGCCGAGAAGCACCTGCTGTGGCTGGGCGCGGCCCAGGTGCAGCGCGGGCACGCGCTGCGCGTGATCTACCTCAAGGGCAAGGGCTCGCTGAGCGCGGAGTTCGCCGCCGCCGGCATGGCGGTGGAGCAGCTGGCTTTCGAACGCGGCTCCCAGCTGCTTTCGGTGCTGCGCGGTCTGCGTCGTCGCCTGCACGAGCTGGCGCCGGACGTGCTGCACAGTCACCTGCTCAAGGCCGACGCCCTGGCGGCCCTGGCCGTGCCCGCCGGGGTGGCGCTGGTGTCCAGCAAGCACAACGACGAGCGCGCGCTGTTGGCCACCAGCGTGGGGCTCGTTCACGGCCTGCTGAGCCGTCGCGCCGATCGCATCATCGCGCTGAGTGACCACGTGGCGCGCTTCGTCTCGCGACACGGGCGCGTGCCGGTGGCGCGCATCCGGCGTGTGTACTACGGCGTGGATGCCGAGGCGCTGGCGCCGCGCCGCCCGCGCGCCGACGTGCGCGCCGAGCTCTCGCTGTCGGACGAGACGCCGCTGCTGGTGTGCGTGGGCCGCATCGCGCCCCAGAAGGATCACCCTACGCTGCTGTCGGCCATGCAGCTGCTGCCGCCCGAGGTGGTCCTGCTGGTGGTGGGCGGCGATCCTTTCGGCGACGGCCTGCAGCGACTGGAAGCCGACGTGCAGGCCCGCGGTCTGCAAGCTCGCGTGCGCCTGCTGGGCATTCGCCACGACGTGCCCGACCTGCTGGGCGCGTCCGACCTGTTTGTGCTGCCCTCGCTCTGGGAGGGCCTCGGGCTGGTGTTCCTGGAGGCCATGGCCGCGCGCCTGCCGGTGGTGGCCACCAACGTCTCGGCCATCCCCGAGGTGGTGCAGGACGGCGTGTCGGGCTGGCTGGTGCCGCCCGGCGACCCCGAGGCCCTGGCGCATGCCATCCGCGACGGGCTGTCCCACCCCGACGACCGCCTGGCGCGGGGCGTGGCGGGTTCCATGCGCCTCGCGGAGCGTTTTGCCCTGCCGCGCATGCTGGATGAGACCCTGGACGTCTACGCCGAGGCCGTGGCGCAGCGGGCGCGGCGGTCGTGACGCGGGGCGAGCGGCGGTGCTGACGGCATGTGCGCTGCTGACGCGGGGAGGCGGGCGGTGACGACGCCACGCGCGGTGCTGACCGTCTGCACGGGCAACCTGTGTCGTTCGCCCCTGGCCGAGGTGTTGCTGCGGCGCGCGCTGCAGGCGGCGGGCGTGAGCGACGTGAGCGTGAGCTCCGCCGGCATGTACCCGGCCCATGGGCTCGCGTTGCCCGACGCCACCCTGGCCGCGGCGGCCCGTCGCGGACTCGACCTGACAGCCCACGTGCCCCGCGCGCTGGACCTCGATGAGCTGGCGCGCGCCGAACTCGTACTGTGCGCCTCGCGGAGACACCGCGCGCGCGTGCTGGCGCTGCTGGGGCCCGGAGGCATGGACCAGCGGCGCGCCGACGCGGGCGAGCCGTGTGTCGGCGGGGGCGATCTGCGCGTGCGGCTCATGCACGACGCGCTGGACGACACCCGCGGCCTGGACGTTCCCGACCCCTACGGCTGCGACGACGGCACCCACGAGCTGGTGGCGGCCCTGCTCGAGCGGGCCATGAACGCGTGGGCAGAGCAGCTCGCCGCGGACTCCTGAGCATGGACCGCCGCACGCGCGATGTGCTGATCTTCGTGCAGGTCTGCTACGGCCTGTTCCCGTGGCTGGGCAAGCTGGCCATGGTCGGCTTCGAGCCCCGCGCCGTGCTGGTCTGGCGGCTGGCGGCGGGCACCTTGGTGCTGGGCGCGGCCGCCGTCTGGCGCCACGGTCGACGGGCCCTGCCGGCGCGCGCGGACCTGCTGCACCTGGCCCTGCTGAGCCTGCTGGGCATCGTGGTCAACCAGCTCTTGTTCCTGGAGGGGCTCTCGCGCTCGACGGCCGTCAACGCCGGGCTGCTCATGTGCATCATCCCCGTGGTGACCGTGGCCGCCGCGCTGCTGACCAAGCAGGAACGTCCCACGGGCAGGAGCCAGCTGGGCATCGTGCTGGCGGTGGCGGGGGTGGGCTGGATGTTCGTCGGTCGCGGCGCCGGGCTGAGCGCGGGCACGGCCCTGGGCGACCTGCTGCTGACGCTCAACGCCGTGAGCTACTCGCTCTATCTGGTGGCGGCCAAGCCCCTGCTGCGGCGCCTGCCCCGGCTGGTGCTGGGCGCCTGGATCTTCGCCATCGGGCTCATGACCGTGCCGTGGTTCTGCCGCGACGTGGACTGGGTGCCGCCCGACGCCAGCGCCACGCAGTGGTGGGCCCTGGCGGGAGTGCTGATCTTCCCGACCGTGCTGGCCTACCTGCTCAACATCGTGGTGCTGGCGCGGGTGGCGGCCTCCACCACGGCGGCCTTCGTCATGCTGCAGCCGCTGCTGGCCAGCGCGCTGGGCATCGGCCTGCTGGGTGAGCGCCCCGAGCCCTCGCTGCTGATCACGGCCGCTGCCGTGCTGAGCGGGCTCTGGTTGGTGTCGGCGCGCGGCGTCCGGGCGGCGGCCTCCGTCGATTGACGCGCGCGCCCGTCGCTCCAGTGGGCGACGACCGCCGATGTGCAGCACGCTCGCGCTCTGCAGAGTTCCGGTTCACTGGACCCGCAAGATCACTCCATTCGTGACCGCGATCGGCTGGGCAGCCCCAGGCGAGTTGGCGATGTACCCCTGCAGGGTCACGGTGATGGAGCCAGCCACGCCGGCGGGGAGGTTCAGGCTCCAGGACGTCTGGCCTCCGCCGAGGCTGAAGAAGCCCTCGATGTCCGGCGCCGCGAAGGGCGGCGGGAACACGAACGGTCCGATGAACGTGTCGAACACGTTCATGGCGCCCGGCACGCCCACAAACCCGTTGAGCTGGAACTGCGCTGCCCCCGCGTGCCCGGGCGGCGTGCCCATCGAGATCTCGATGGGCTGACCGCTGGCGACGTCCACCCGACGCGCGGCGCCGCCGGCGGAGCCGTTGATGCTGAGCACGTCAAAGGGGCCACCGAGGCCGGCCCCGACCGTTCCGGCCCCGGCGGGTTCGAGCGCGGGCTCTGCCGGCGTCAGCGTCTTCCAATACCCCAGCAGATCGACGAGCGCCTGGGGCGTGTTGGTGGGTGGGAGCTGCCCGGCCTGGTCGGCCGCGTTCACCCCGTGGCATGAGCTGCAGGTGCGCACCTCGCCAGGCTGGAAGCTGAGCCAGTAGCGCTCCCGGACCACCGGCTCATCTGCCGGGTCGGTGAGCTGCCAGGAGAGCGCCCGGCGCGCGGGAACCACGGCTGCCATGGAGCCGTCCGCAGCGATCTGGACGCTCCCGGGGGCGGCGCCCGGCAGCGGCGGATTGAAGCCATCGGCGTCGTGCATCACCTGCGCCAGGATGCGCCGCCCGGGGGTCGGACTCGACGGCCCCCCGAGGCTACGCAGCATGTCGCCCTGGAAGAACTGGACCTGCTGGATGTCATACACCGGACCCGAGACGCCCAGCGTCTGGGTCCCGCTTGGAGCCACGCGCAGATTGAACGGCTGCTGGCGGTCGGAGTCATCCCGGGTGGTCAGGTCGCGACTCACCAGGAGGGCCAGGCCGTTCTGGTACAGCCAGCTACGGAACTCCTGATAGTCGACACGGGCCTGGGAGAAGGCCGCCTGCTCCGGGACGTCCAGCGCGGCCGGCGCCTGGGGCGTCCGGACCCGCGCCACGACCTCCACCGGCTGCAGCTCCCACAACTCTCCGGAGTAGCTGACCAGCACGTCGGGGTCGTAGTAGCTGATGGTCTTGGAGATGCCGGGCGTGAGCATGGCCCCGCCGACCGCGTACCCGCCGGCCCCCTGCGGCGCCACGAGCTTCAGCCGGAAGTCGTACTTGGAGCCGGGCAGCTCCCTGCTGCCGGTGTTGGCATCCGCGCTCGTCTCGCTGGTGTGCGTCGCGATCAGCGTCCCATCCGAGAGCGCCGCCGGGTCCCGGTACAGCCCCGAGTGATCCGGCCCGGGGGTGCTGCTGGGCGAGGCGGTGTCCGGGTGGGTGACGTACTCCGTGACCAACCCGTCCGGATCGGCATCCGGCGGCAAGGAGATGGCGACGATCTGACCGGCGGCGTGGGTCTTGAACTCCGGCGTGGAGACCCCGAGGTAGCGGCCCGGCACGATCGGGTCCTCCTGGATCTGCAGGAAGTTCTCGATCCGGTTCGGGTTCGACGCTCCGGAGACCCCCGCGATGAACTCGATCAGGGCGGGGTCGTCATTGAAGCTGCGGTCGAAGTACTCGCGCAGCTCGTGACGACCCACGTGGTTGAGCGTCTCGAGCTCGGTGCCGTCCTCGCGGATCATCCAAGGGAAGAACTGGTTGAGGCTGTGACCGATCACGTTGCCAAAGGGGTCCAGATCGGGACTGTTGCTGCGCGGCTCGGGAAAGACCTCGCTGTTGCTGCTCAGCGCCTGTGCCGTGGCCGACTCATCCGACCAGTTGAACGTGCCGTAGACCGATCCTCCGCCGCCGTTGTCCGCGTCCGCCTGCTGGTCACGCTGCAGGTGATCCCAGCGCGTGAAGATCACCCGACCGAACGAGTCGATGCTGAGCGAGAAGTCGCCCGAAGCAGACGGCGTCAGCAGGAAGCGATCGCCGAGCAGCGGGTCCATGCTCCAGATGCCCGTGATGGTCGGCGCCTCTTCGTACTCGTCGAGCTGTGGATAGAGATGGGCGGCCCCGTGCAGCGCCCGGTCGGACGTGAACACGATGCGATCGTCGGTGCCGTAGATGGGCGAGACGTTGTTGGCCTGATCGAACTGATGCGGCAGCCTGGTGATCGATGGCAGCTGGCCCTGGCCCAGGCCCTTGATTTCGTAGATCTGCCAGTAGTTCGTCGTCTGCTGGTACTGCACGGCCGGCCCGCCTACCACCATGGAGAAGAGCGCCTTGCTGCCGCTCCAATGCACGCATGGATCTCGCACCGCGATGCCGTCCGCCCCCTGGAAGCCACTGACGCCGAAGCCCGCCTCCTGGGTCAGGTTCCTGAGGGTGCCATCCCCGTAGCGGATCCAGAGATCTCCTCCGCGTCCCACGGCCTGCATGCTGGCCAGGTGATTGCCGAAGGCCGAACCGATCGTCGTGAAGTCCGCGGGAACAGGTATCTGAGTCACGAACAGGATCGGCTGGGTCAGCGGCACGGGCGTGTCCGCCGCCCGGGCCTGCGGGGTCAACGCCAGCAGCAGGGCAAGTGCTCGCATGGCGCGGATCGGTCGGCGTGTGCTGGTCATCGTCAGGCCCTCCAACGTGTGCAGGTGCTAGGTCGTGTCCGCAACCAGACTGCGGTATGGAAGCGCGCGACTCAAGCAACGCAGAGGCCAGACGATGCGGGCGCTTGCCGGGCGTGATCGGGCTCAGTCGGCGGCCGACGGACCCAGCATGCTGGACGGGTCGACCCACTCGTCGAACTGCTCCTCGGTCAGGTGCCCGAGCGCCATGGCCGACTGCTTGAGCGTGGTGCCCTCGGCCCAGGCCTTCTTGGCGATGGCGGCGGCCTTGTCGTAGCCGATGTGCGGGTTGAGCGCCGTCACCAGCATGAGCGACTTCTCGAGCAGCGCGTCGATGCGCGCGCGGTCCGGCTCGATGCCCACGGCGCAGTGCTCGCGGAAGCTGTCGCAGCTGTCGCTCAGCAGGCGGCAGCTCTCCAGCACGTTGTGGATCATGATCGGCTTGTAGACGTTCAGCTCGAAGCTGCCCTGGCTGCCGGCGAAGGCCACCGCGGCGTCGTTGCCGAACACGGCCACGCACACCATGGTCATGGACTCGCACTGGGTCGGGTTGACCTTGCCGGGCATGATCGAGCTGCCGGGCTCGTTGGCGGGGAGGGTCAGCTCGCCCAGACCGCAGCGCGGGCCGCTGGCCAGCCAGCGCACGTCGTTGGCGATCTTCATCAGCGCCATGGCCAGGCCGCGCAGGCTGGCCGAGAGCTGCACCAGGCCGTCGTGCGCCGCCAGGGCCTCGAACTTGCTGGGCGCGCTGGTGAAGGCCAGGCCGGTCTCGCTGGCGATGGCGGCGGCCACGCGCTCGGCGTACTCGGGGTGCGTGTTGAGGCCGGTGCCCACGGCCGTGCCGCCGATGGCCAGCTCGCACACGTGGGGCAGGGCCGACTCGATGTGCGCCATGGCGTGATCGAGCTGACTGACCCAGCCCGAGATCTCCTGGCCCAGGGTCAGCGGCGTGGCGTCCATCAGGTGCGTGCGCCCGATCTTGACCACGTCGGCGAAGGCCTCGGCCTTGCTGTGCAGCACGTCACGCAGGGCGCGCACGGCGGGCAGCAGGCGCTCGCTGGTCTCGCTGGCCGCGGCGATGGACATGGCCGTGGGAAACGTGTCGTTGCTGGACTGCCCGCGGTTGACGTGGTCGTTGGGGTGCACCGGCTGCTTGCTGCCCAGCACGCCGCCCGCCAGCTCGATGGCGCGGTTGGAGATGACCTCGTTGGCGTTCATGTTGGTCTGGGTGCCCGAGCCCGTCTGATACACCACCAGCGGGAAGTGCGCGTCGAGGGTCCCGGCCACCACCTCCGCCGCCGCGCGCGTGATCAGATCGACCGTCTCGGCCGGCAGCAGGCCCAAGTCGCCGTTGACCCGTGCCGCGCAGAACTTGAGCACGCCCAGGGCGCGGATCATGGGGCGCGTGAAGCGCGAGTCGCCCACCTTGAAGTTGTGCAGCGAGCGCTGGGTCTGGGCGCCCCAGTAGTGTTGGCTGCCCACCTCGACGGGGCCCAGGGAATCGGTCTCGGTGCGGGTCGTTGTGCTGGCGGTATGTGGAGGAGTCATGCGCCCATTGCACCAATCCCGGCGCGGCGCCGCCAGCGGCTGCGGCGGGGCGCTCGAGGGGCGCTCGCGGGCGGCCGAACCGACGAACTCAGCCGCGCTGGTGCCGGAGCCGTCGCCAGCGGCTGCGCCCGGCCGGTGGCTGCCCGCGTCGCGGTCTCAGCGCCGCTCGTCGTCGCCCAGGTAGCCCAGTTCGCGCAGCAGGCGCTGGGCCTCGTCGACGTCCGCCGCGTCGGCCGCGTTCGCAGGGCCCTCGCTGGTGGTCTGGAGCCAGGCCCTGAGCAGGGAGACCATGTCCGCCACGCGTTCGGGCTGCTGGGCTGCGAGGTCCGTCAGTTCGCCCGGGTCGTGCTCCAGGTCGAAGAGCTGGCTCTGGCCCGTGTCCGGCGTCAGCAGCAGCTTGTGGCCCGCGCTGACCACGCTGGCCAGGTCGAAGACGTGCTCGCGCTCGGTCGTGCGGGCCAGGGCCGTGTGGGCAAACACAGGCCGCGGCTGGGCCTCCTCGCCCAGGGGCCAGGGGGGCGCGCACCCGGGCGGCGGCGCGAGCTCGAGCAGGCGGCACAGGCTGGGCAGCAGATCGCGGGTGGAGACCGGGGCGCGATGCACGCGCGGCGGCAGCGCCTGGGCTGAGGGTCCGAAGCCGGTGAGCGTGAGCGGCACCGCCAGGGTCTCGTCAAACAGGTGCCAGCCGTGGGAGGTGCGGCCGTGCTCCAGGAACTCCTCGCCGTGGTCGGACACGAACACCACCAGGGCGTCGTCGAGGGCGCCATGGGCCCGCAGGCTCACGAACAGCTGCCCGATGGCCTGGTCCAGCTCGGCCACCTCGCTGGCGTACGCGCTGCGGAGCCGCGTGGCCCAGGCGCGCGTTTCGGGGTGCTCCAGCCCCAGGGTCAGGGCCGCGCCCATGGCCGCGTCTCCGGCGTGCGGCGGGAGCAGGGGCTGGTCGGGGTCGTCCAGCGCCGCGCTGGGTTGGTACGGCGCGTGCGGGTCCATGTAGTGCAGGTAGAGCAAGCGCGCGCTGCCGCTGGTCTCGCTGAGCCAGGCCTCGACGCGCGCGTTGAGCGTGCCGGCGCGGGCGTTGGGCACCGACACAAACGTCTCGAAGCCCCGCGCCAGACCCGAGGAGCGACTGATCAGCGCGTTGGCCACGAAGGCGCCGGTGCTGTAGCCGCGCTGAGCCAGCAGCTGCGCCAGGGTGGTGGCGTCGGGGCTCATGACCGGGCGTGCGTTGTCCAGCAGGCCGTGTCGGCCCGGGTCGAGACCGGTGAGCAGCGAGGCGGTGGAGGGCCAGGTCCAGGATGACGTCGCGCGAGCGGCGCTGAAGCGCACGCCCGCGTCCGCCAGGGCCTGCAGGTTGGGCGTGCCCGGGCCCAGGGCGTCCTGCCGCAGGGTGTCGGCCAGCAGCACGATCACGGTGGGGGCCGCGTCGATGGGCAGGCGCGGCCGGCCGCTGCCGTCGCTCAACAGCAGGCGCGCCACGGCCAGCACGTCGGGGCCGCGCTGCTGCCCGCTGCCCACGGCCAGGCTCAGCTCGACCCTGCGCCCGGCCCAGGGGGAGAGGTCGAAACGCAGCTGCTTCCAGCCGCGGTCGTGTTGGCGCTTGGCGGCGTCGAGTCGGCGCAGGTGCACCGGGCGGTCGTTGATCTGAATGGCGAGCTCGAGCTCGCCGCCGCCCAGGTGCCAGCTGGTGGGGCCGTCCACGCCCAGCAGCGCGATCAGCTCGGCCTGCTCGGGCACATCGACCTGCCAGCTCAGGCGGGCCGGGGCCGCCAGGCGCAGCGACGCGCGCGAGCCGCCCACCAACTCGACACCGGGGGCCGGGTCCATGGGGCGCAGGCGGGCGTCGACGCCGCCGCCCATGCGCGCCTCGGAACGGATCGCCAGCAGGTCGAGGCCGGCGCCGGGCACGCGCAGGGGGTCGTCGGCCAGGGACAGCTCGCGACCCGAGGAGAGCAGCTGCGGGCACGACCATCCCGACCAGCTGGCCGCTCGCCCCGACTGGTCTCCGGGCAGGGCCGAGAAGCGCACGGAGCGCTTCAGCGGCCCGCGACCCGGGAGGCGCAGCTCGTGCTGCACCAGGCCCGTGTCCGGCGGCAGCTCGGACGGGCGCCAGGTGTGGTCAAACACGCGCCGCCAGGTGGGGTCGCGCTCGCTGGCCACGTCCACCAGGAAGCGCACCGGCGCGTCCTCGAGCGCCAGCGCGGGTCTGGCCAGGCCGGCGCCGAAGCGCAGCGTGGTCTCGCCATCGGTGAACAGATCCTCGAATACGATCGAGCGCTGGGGGCGCGTCTGGATGAAGGCCACGCCCGGGCGCGGGTCGTGGGTGCTCACCGCGGCCACCGGGCTGGTGGCGTGGGCCGAGAACTCCGAGGGCTGGGCGCGGTCCATCAGCGAGACCAGATCGTGCACCCGGTCGCGCAGGCGGGGGGGCTGCTGTGCCTGGCCGGAGCTGGGTACAGCGAGCGCCAACCCGCCGGCCAGCAGCAGCGCGGCGCGGCGGCGCGTGCGCGAAGCGCTCACCCCAGGCTGAGCTGCCGGGCCGCGTCCACGGCGTCGCGGTTGAGCAGCTCGCGGGTGCGATCCAGCGACGTGATCAGCGGGTGCCCGCTGGGCAGGGCGCCGCGCAGCTGACGCAGCAGCTGCACCGTCAGGCGCATGATGCGCACCAGGTCGCCGCTGGGGGCCGTGGTCTGGTCGCGCATGTCTTCGAAGTTGGCGCCGCGGAACCAGTCGCGCACCACGATGCCGATCTTGAAGTTGGGCGCCTTGATGTTGGGCGGGATGCCGTACTCGCGCTCCGACGCGATCAGGCCGGCCACGATCTTCTCGACGTCCTTGCGGTGGCCGGCCATGACCGAGGGCGGCATGCGCCGGAAGAGGTCGTTCTTGCGCTCCTCGAAGGTGAGCGACGCGAACACGATGGCGAGCTGCGTCTCGTCCAGCCACTCCAGCAGGCCCGAGTCGAACAGCTCGACGATCTGCAGTTCGAAGCCGTTGATGACGGCGGCCATGCGGCCCTTCTCGGTGACGCCGTCGTCGGTGACGTAGCCCCGCTCTCGCAGCAGCTTCATGCGCTGGTCGATGGCGTGGCGTTGGCGCGCCTCGTTCTTCTCGCGGCGCTTCTTGCTCATGCGCGCCCACTGGTAGTTGTTGAACGAGCGCTCCCAGGCCTCGTGCAGGCGATCGCCGAGCGTCTCGTGCAGGTTGATCAGCGTCGAGTACGAGAGGTTGAAGCGTGACACGATGGGCTCGACATCATTGCCGATCATGCGCTCGACGTCGCTGGCCTGCACGCGGTGGTCGTCCACCACCGACACCACGATGCCCTTGTCGTCGATGCCCTGGCGCCCGGCGCGCCCGGCCATCTGCTGGTACTCGCGCACCTTGAGCGGTCCGAAGCCCGTGCCGTCGAACTTGCGCAGCGACGAGAAGGCCACCGAGCGCGCCGGCATGTTGATGCCCAGCGAGAAGGTCTCGGTGGCGAACAGCAGGCGCAGCAGCCCGGAGGTGAACAGGCGCTCCACCAGTTCTTTGTGCAGGGGCAGCATGCCGGCGTGGTGGTAGGCGATGCCGCGCCGCACCAGGCTGCGCAGCTCCTCGAGCTCCGCCGCCGGCTCGATCTGGAAGGCCGCGCAGGTGCTGTCGAACAGGCCCTCGATGGTGGCGGTCTGCTCCTCGTCGAGCAGCGCCTTGGCCTTGGAGGCCTCGAGCGCGCGGGCCTCGCACTCGCGCCGGCTGAAGCAGAAGAAGAGCGTGGGCAGGTTCTCGGCCCGCCGCAGGGTCTCGATCACCGCGTTGCGGTCGTTGTCGCGCCCGCGCCCCTTGCCGCGCTCGCCGCGCCGTCCGCGTTCGGGCTTCTGGCCGTGGCTGGCGGGAAACTTGACCTTGCCCGGCTCGATCCGCCGCAGCCCCACGCCCGGGAAATACAGGTAGTGATCGAGCGGCACCGGGCGCTCGGTGTGGCGGATGATCTCGACCTCCTGGCCGCGCACCTGTCCGATCCAATCGCCGTACTGGGTCAGGTTGCTGATGGTGGCCGAGAGGCACACGAAGCGCACGTGCTTCGGCGCGAAGATGATGCTCTCCTCCCAGACCGTGCCGCGCTCGGGGTCGTCCATGTAGTGGATCTCGTCGAACACGACCGAGTCCACGTCGCTCAGGCTGGCCGGGTTCTCGAAGATCGTGTTGCGGAAGATCTCGGTGGTCATGATCAACACCGGCGCGCCCGGGTTGATGGTCACGTCGCCGGTCATGAGCCCCACCATGTCGGGGTCGATGGCCTTGAAGTCGCGGTACTTCTGGTTGCTGAGGGCCTTGATGGGCGCGGTGTAGATGGCGCGCTTGCCGGCCTGCAGGCTCATGTCGATGGCCAGCTCGGCCACCAGCGTCTTGCCGGCGCCGGTGGGGGCGGCCAGCAGCACCGGGCGGCCCTCGCGCAGGGGGCCGAGCGCGCGCATCTGGAAGTCGTTCAGGGTCAGGCCGCGGAAGCTCTCGCGCGGGCCGCTGGGCGGGGGCGGCGAGCTGCGGCGGCGGCGCCCGCCCTTGCTCTGCTTGCCGCCGCCCTGGCCGATCTGGCCCGAGCCGTCGCTGCTCACGGAGTCCTGCTTGGGCGATCCACTCCGACCCTGCGAGGCGCTGCGGCGACGACGTGGCAAGGGGCGGGCCTCGGGGTGGGGAGCGCTGGGCGCGGGACGAGCGGAGCAGAAAGCTCCTTCGTCTGGGACGATCGCACCATATTCTGAGCCCGATGGAACTCCCTGAACGACTGCGCGCCGCCTGGCCGGCCCTGATCTCCCTGGTGGTGGTGCTGGGTACGGCCGGACTTGCTCGTCAGGCCTGGCTGAGGGCCGCGACGGATCGCGCCTTCGCCGTGGACGCGGCCACGGTGGGCGTGGTGGGGCATCCCGCCTGGCTGGCGCCCGAGGGCGCGGCTCAGCTGGCCCTACGCGTGGCGGAGGGCTCGCCTGGCCGCGCCTCGCTGCTGGACACCGAGGCCCTCACGCTCTGGGCCGAGCGCCTGGGTCGGGGCTCGCCCTGGGTCCGCGATGTGCTGGAGGTGCAGCCAAGGCACCCGGGGCAGGCCGATGTGCGGCTGCGGCTGCGGCGCCCGGTGCTGGCCCTGGCGGACGGGGCCTTCGTGGCGGCCGACGGCACGATCCTGCCCGCGGCGGCGGTGAGCCTCTCGCCCTGGCCCCTGCAACTACAGGGGGCCGCGGACGGGGAAGCCCTGGCCGACGCTGCGGCGGCCTGCGTGGTCTTCGCGCCCTTCCGAGCCGGTCTTGACCGCGAGGGCATCGTGGTGGAGCGCGTGCTGGTGGAGGCCGGCGACCGCATCGTCTTCCTCACCAGCGAGGGCGTGGCCCTGGAGTGGGGTCGGTCGGGGCGCAACGCGTCCCTGGCGGTGGTGGACCTGCCCCCGGCGGATCGGGTGGCTAACCTGCTGGCCGTGGCCCAGAAGCGGCCCGGCCTGTTCGGGGTCGAGCGGGTCGTGCTCTGGAAGGAGCAGGCCGGCATCCACCTGCGGCCCTGAGCGCGGGCCGGGCCGGGGGCTGGGCAGATCCTGGCCCGGGCGCAGCGGGAGCGCCGGCCGGCGTGTGCCGCTGCGAGCCACGAGGGGGGGCTGGGCGGTTGATCCTTCAGGCGCCTTTGCTATGCTTCCCGGTTCGGACCTCGCTCAGGAACCGTCGTGTGACGGGACCTGACGGGGAGCGTTCGCCCGGCGCGGTGGACGCTTCGAGGGTCTCGTCCCGGCGGTTTCAACCTGGGTACGGGGGCTCGACCGCTGGCGCCCCGACACACGCCCGATGCGGGATCGAACGCAGCGATGAACAAGACCTATCACGCCAAGCCCGGCGAGGTGCAGCCCGCCTGGCACCTGATCGATGCTGACGGCGTCGTGCTCGGGCGCATGGCTGCCCGGATCGCCACGATACTGCAGGGCAAGCACCACGCCCGCTACACGCCGCACGTCGACACCGGCGACTTCGTGGTGGTGATCAACGCCCAGAAGGTCGTGCTCACCGGCAAGAAGGCCACCGACCGCATGCACCGCTGGCACACCGGCTACATCGGTGGGCTCAAGGAGATCCCGGCGGGTGAGATGCGCGAGCAGGATCCCCGGCGTCTGGTCGAGTTGGCCGTGCGCCGCATGCTGCCCAAGACCAAGCTCGGTCGGCAGATGCTCAAGAAGTTGAAGGTGTACCGCGACGCCGATCATCGGCACGAAGCGCAGCAGCCTGTTCCCATGGACACCACCGCCTTCCAGGGCGCCGGAGCCTGATCGTGAGCGACGAGACCAGTATCGTCATTGAGCCCAATGCCGCCCCTGATCCAGCCCCCGCCCCCGCGGCGTTGGTGCTGGGCCCCAAGGACTACGCCTGGGGCACGGGCCGTCGCAAGACGTCCGTAGCGCGTGTGCGCCTCCGCGGCGGCAGCGGCAGCTTCCTGGTGAACGGCCGCCCGATGGAAGACTACTTCCCCGTGCTGCAGCACCGCATCCACCTGCTCGGCCCGCTTGACGCCACCGGTGCCAAGGGCCGCTATGACATCTTCGTCAACGTGAACGGCGGGGGCCCGACGGGTCAGGCCGGCGCCGTGCGCCTGGGCATCGCCCGCGCCCTGCGGCGCGCCGAGCCCGAGGTCTTTGACGCTCTCCGAGAGGGTGGCTTCTTGACGCGCGACAGCCGCATGGTCGAGCGCAAGAAGTACGGTCAGCGCAAGGCCCGTCGCCGCTACCAGTTCAGCAAGCGCTGAGCCGTCCGAGCAGGCAGCTCGCCTGTCCTACGAGGTCGCCATGGCCGGGCACTCGAAGTTCAAGAACATCATGCACCGCAAGAAGGCGGTGGATGCCAAGCGCTCCAACGCCTTCAGCAAGCATGCGCGTCTGATCATGACCGCCGCCCGGACGGGTGGCGGCGATCCGGGCATGAACCTCTCGCTGCGCTACGCCATCGACCGCGCCCGCGCGGACAACATGCCCAAGGACCCCATCGAGCGGGCCGTGGCCAAGGGCGTGGGCGGCGGCGACGGGGTGGACATGGCGTCCATCACCTACGAGGGCTACGGCCCCGGCGGTGTGGCCATCCTGGTGGAGACGTTGACCGACAACCGCAACCGCACGGTGGGCGAGGTGCGCAACACCCTCGACAACAACGGCGGCAACATGGGGGAGAGCGGCTCGGTGGCCTGGAACTTCGAGCGCAAGGCCATGTTCTTCGTGGGGGCCGGCGCCGACCGGGAGGAGGCCGTGATGGCGGCCGCCATGGAGGGCGACGCCGAAGACTGCCAGGCGGTGGATGGCGGCTTCGAGATCAGCGCCGATCCCACGGCCTTCGGCACGGTCACCGAGGCCCTGGACGCCGCCGGTCTGACGGCCGAGAAGAGCGAGATCCTGTCGCTGCCCAAGACGACCGTCGCGCTCGACGACGTGGATCAGATCCGGAGCCTGGTGCGCCTGCTGGGGCTGCTCGACGAGTTGGACGACGTGCAGGGCACGGCCACCAACCTCGAGTGGACCGATCAGACCCTCGAGGTCGCCGAGCAAGCCTGACGCGGCATGTGGCGCGGCCTGAGAAGCAGCCCGGCGTGGCCTGAGGCGCGGCCCGGCGTGGCCTGAGGCGCGGCCCGGCGTGGCCTGAGACGCAGCCCGGCGCGGTGACGCGGCCCGCGGCTGGTGGTCGCCGCATCTCGGCGCCGATCACGGTGATTGGCCTTGAGGGTCCCGAGCGCACGCCCGCAGCTTGAGACGATCTGGATTATTTCTCAAGGCCACCCCCGCTCTCCTGCCGAAGAGGGTCTCTACGATGGCGCCCAACCTCGGTTTCAGGCCGGTCGAGCCATCATCCAGACGGGAGACGTAACGTGACCAACCTGCATCTCGACCCCCAAGGCATGGTGGAGATCCTCACGGATCCGGACACCAGCCTGCTCCAGAAGGACTTTTTCCTGCTGCGCTTGGAGGAGGAGTTCAAGAAGTCGTGGCGCTACGGCTGGGGCTACGCCCTGATCGTGTTCGACGTGGAGCAGCTATCCGACCTCAAGGCCCGGGATGGCGAGCGGGCCTGGTCCACCGTGGCCCTGACCATCGCCGGCGAGATCCTGTCCGCCTCGCGCGATATCGACCTGTCCACGCGCTTCGAGGACGGCCGCTTCATGGTGCTGCTGCCGGGCTGCGACGGCGACGGGGCGCGAGCCTTCGTCGACCGCGTGCTGCGGGGGCAGATCCGCGAGCGCCTGGCCCCCGGCTTCAGCGTCACAGTGGGCGGGACCACCACGCCTCAGCCGGGCCTCGACCAGCTCGAGGACCTGCTGGGGCGCGCCGAGTCGGCCCTGCTCGAGGCCCGCGAGTCGGGCAGCGACGAGCTGATGCTCTGGACCGAGCAGCTGGGCTGATCGAGCCGGGACACCTCACGCGGAGTGTCACCCCCGCGCCACGCGCCGGCCACCGGGACTCAGCGGAAGCGCGATAGGCTGATGCTGCTGACGGGCGATCCGTCGGCAGTGCCCATCGACTCGTCCGCCGCTCCGTGTGGAAGACGCCATGCTCGCCGCCCTGATGCTCGCAGCGCTCCTGTGTCTCACCGCGCCGGAGGGCGCGCAGCTGCTGTTCGAGGTGCGCGGCCACGCACCCGGCGACGGCTTCGGCCTGGCGGTCGCGCGTGTGCCGGACCGGGACGCGGACGGCGTGGACGAGCTGGCAGTCGGCGCGCCGGCGCGGGGGCGTGTGCGCATCATCTCCGGCGCCACGGGTGAGCTCCAGGAGACCCTGCGAGGCGCCGTCGGCTTCGGCGCCGTGTTGCAAGTGAGGGACATCGACGGCGACGGGCGATCCGAGCTGTTGGCGGGCCCCCTGGCCGACGACCCCGAGCGCTATCGCGTGCTCACCGCTGCCGACGGGCGCAGCCTGCCACCGGCCCGGCGCATGGATCCCGGGCGGGTGTTGGCGGACCCGGGGCGCCCGATCCCCGGTCAGCGGGTGCTGCCGCTGGGCGACCTGGATGGCGATGGCCTGGCCGACTGGGCCTCCACCGGCCCGCTGGGAGCGGCGTCCCACCCCATCGAGCTGCGCTCGGGTCGGGATGGCGCGCTGCTGCATGTCCTGCGGAGCGAGTCCGCGGACCAGGGCTACGGCTGGAGCGTGGCCGACGCCGGTGACGTGGATGGCGACGGTTTTGACGACGTGATCGTGGGCGCACCCGGCGACGACGTCGCGGGACGGGACGCGGGCGCCGCCTGGATCCACAGCGGGCGCTCCGGGGAGCCGCTGATCACGCTGTACGGCCGCGCCGAAGGCGAGCGCCTGGGAAGCTTGGTGGGCAGCCTCGGTGACGTGGACGGCGACGGCCTGGACGACGTCTGGGTCACGGCTTTCGAGGGCACCGTGGACGGCCCCGGCGTGGGCGTCGTGCGGGTCTATCGCGTGTTGAGCCGGCTCGAGTCCTGAGCGTCGGGGATCACGCTGCTGATCAGCGCGAGCGGGCCCGCGCGGCCTGGGCCGCCTGGGCCGCCGCCAGCCGGGCCACGGGCACACGGAAGGGCGAGCAGCTCACGTAGTCCAGCCCCACGTCGTCGAAGAATCGGATCGACGCCGGGTCCCCGCCGTGTTCGCCACACACGCCCAGCTTGAGTCCGGGGTGGGCCGCGCGACCCTCCTCGGCTGCCACGCGCACCAGGCGTCCCACGCCCTCGGTGTCGAGCGAGGCAAAGGGATCCATGTGGAAGATGCCCTGACGGATGTAGCTGGCGATGATGGGGCCGGTGTCGTCGCGCGAGAGCCCCAGCGCCATCTGCGTCAGGTCGTTGGTACCAAAGGAGAAGAAGTCCGCGGCCTTGGCCACCAGGTCGGCGGTGAGCGCCGCGCGCGGCACCTCGATCATGGTGCCCACCAGCAGCGGACCGCTGAATCCGGCGGCCTCGCGCAGGGCGGGCTCGGCCGCGCGGATGCGTGCGGCCAGCACCGACAGCTCGCGGTGGATGCCCACCAACGGGATCATGATCTCCGGCAGCACCGTCACGCCTTGCTGCTGGCAGTGGCCGGCCGCCTCCAGGATGGCGCGCACCTGCATGTCGTAGATGTCGGGGAAGGTCAGGCCCAGGCGACAGCCGCGGGTACCCAGCATGGGGTTGAGCTCGTGCAGCTCATGCACGCGCGCGGCCACCTTGGCGCTGTCCCAACCCAGGCTGCGGGCCAGGGACCGCTGCAGCTCGGGATCGTTGGGCAGGAACTCATGCAGCGGCGGGTCGAGCAGCCGCACGGTGACGGGCAGGCCGTCCATGGCGCTGAAGATGCCCTCGAAGTCCGCGCGCTGAAGCGGGAGCAGCTCGTCCAGGGCCGCGTTGCGTTGACGATCATTGTCGGCCAGGATCATGCGTCGCACGGCGGCGATGCGATCCTCGCCGAAGAACATGTGCTCGGTGCGGCACAGGCCGATGCCCTCGGCGCCGAAGCTGCGCGCGCGGCGCGCGTCCTCCGGCGTGTCGGCGTTGGTGCGCACGGCCAGGCGGCGCACGCCGTCGGCCCAGCCCATGAGCGTGTTGTAGTCCGCACTCAGCACGGGCTCCACCGTGGGCAGCCGGCCCAGCATGACCTCGCCGCTGGAGCCGTCGAGGCTGATCCAGTCGCCCTCGGCCAGGCTGGCCTGTCCGATCCGCGCCGCGCCGTCGTCGCGCCCGATGACCAGCTGGTCGCAGCCGGCCACACAGCAGGTGCCCATGCCGCGCGCCACCACGGCGGCGTGTGAGGTCATGCCGCCCCGGGCGGTCAGGATGCCGCGGGCCGCGTGCATGCCGCCGATGTCCTCGGGCGAGGTCTCGTTGCGCACCAGGATCACGTCGCGCCCGTCCTCGGCCCAGGCCTCGGCGGTGACGCTGTCGAACACGACCTGCCCGCAGGCGGCGCCGGGCGACGCGGGCAGGCCCGTGCCCACCACGTTGCGCTTGGCGGCCGGGTCGAAGCCGGGGTGCAGCAGCTGCTCGAGGGCCGCGGGATCGACCCGGTCTACGGCCGTGGACTTGTCGATCAGACCCTCGCGCACCATCTCCACGGCGACGCGCACGGCGGCTTGGCCGGTGCGCTTGCCGCTGCGCGTCTGCAGCATGAAGAGCTGGCCGTCCTCCACCGTGAACTCGATGTCCTGCACGTCGCGGTAGTGCGCCTCGAGCTGGTCCTTGATGGCCAGCAGCTGCTCGAGCATGCCCGGCAGGGCGTCGTCGATCCGGCCGATGGGCAGCGGCGTGCGGATGCCCGCGACGACGTCCTCGCCCTGGGCGTCCGGCAAGAACTCGCCGTAGAAGCTGTTCTCGCCGGTGGAGGGATTGCGCGTGAAGCACACGCCGGTGGCCGAACCCTGGCCGCGGTTGCCGAACACCATGGCCTGCACGTTGACGGCGGTGCCCTTGAGCCCGCGGATGTTGTTGAGCTGGCGGTACTTCACGGCGCGCGGGATGTCCCATGAGCCGAACACCGCCGAGATCGCCTGCCGCAGCTGCTCGCGCGGGTCGCTGGGGAAGGGGGCGCCGGTGTGCTCCTGCACCAGGGCCAAGGTGCGCTTCACCAGCTGCTGCAGATCGCCGCTGCCGAGGTCGGTGTCGTTGACCGCGCCGGACTCGGACTTGATCAGCTGCAGCTGCTCCTCGAACAGGCTGTGGTTGATGCCCATGACCACGTCGCCGTGCATCTGGATCAGGCGCCGGTAGCTGTCCCACGCAAAGCGCTCGTTGCCGCCGGCCGCCAGCCCGGGCAGGGTCGTCGCGTTCAGGCCGAGGTTGAGGATGGTGTCCATCATGCCGGGCATGGACACGGCCGCGCCGGAACGCACGGACACCAGCAGCGGGCGCTCGGGATCTCCGAAGCCCTTACCGGTGAGCCGCTCGAGGTGCGCGAGGCCGCGCTCCACCTCGGCCTCCAGCTCATCGGGCCAAGCGCCGCCACGCTCGGTCACCTCGGCGCAGCAGGCCGTCGAGAGCGTGAACCCGGGCGGCACCGGGATGCCCAGGCGGGTCATCTCGGCCAGGTTGGCGCCCTTGCCTCCCAACAGCGCCGCGTCGTCGCCGCAGCCATCGGCGCTGCCGTCCCCGAAGAGGTAGGTCCATTGCGTCACGGTGTGGCTCCCGTCAATCCCTCGATGGCGTCGATGGTCCAGCGATGTTCCAGCAAGATGGAGCGCGCGCCGGCCAGCTGCTCGGGAGTCAGCTCGAGGCGCGTGCCGCTGAGCTCAATCCAGCGGCGTCCGCCCACGGCCTGGTACAGACCCGCGAGCGACTCGTCGCTGCGCGCGACCAGCGGCGGGCCGCGCTCCAACTCCACCAGCAAGAGCGTCTCGCGCCTGAAGCCGATCAGGGTGGTCTCGCCGTACACATCGAGGGTCAGCTCGGCGTAGCCGGACACGTCGTCCTGCCGCCGCTGCTCGATGTGGTCCACCAGGTCGATGGCCCTGAGCGCCGAGCGCAGCAGGGGCTGATCATCCAGCATGAGATCGCGGGCGGTCCAATAGGCGCTGAAGTTGCCCAGCCGACGCTTCAAATCGGTGGACAGGCAGCGGTACTCGCCCGCGACGTCGTCATGGCAGAGCTGGGACTGCCAGGTGGCCAGGGTGGCCTCGGGCCCGTCGTAGCGCTCCACCACGGGGGGGCAGGCGCAGGCGCCCAGTGGCATCAGCGCCAGGACGAGGGCGGCGACGAAGGAGAGCGACCTCACGGCATGACTCGAAGGAGCGGAGTCCCGGACACCGGAGCAGACCGACGCCGTTCGTGTGTCACCGGGGAGCTTGCGGGGACTTTATCAGACCACAGCGACCACGTGGCCGCCGGAGCAGCGGGTGTCTTGATCGGTCGCGGCTCTCAGCCGAGAATGCGCGGCCGCGCTCGCCCGTCCCCTGTTCCCCGCTCTGGATCTCTCGATGGCACAACGTCTCGGCGAGATGCTGGTGGCCCAGGGCCTGCTGGACGAGCAGCAGCTCGGCAAGGCCCTGACCCTGCAGAAGAACCGCAAGGTGCCCTTGGGCGAAGCGGTGGTCTCGCTCGGGTTTGCCGACCAGGAGGCGGTCTGGCGCCTGCTGGCCCGGCAGCAGAAGCTGCCCTTCGTCGATCTGGGTCAGGACGTGGCCAAGGGCGGCCGCATCCGCGCCCCGCTGATCGCGGCCGTGCCCGCCGAGGTGGTGCAGGAGCATCGCGTGGTCCCGGTGGCCGAGCGCGACGGCAAGCTGGTGCTGGCGCTGGACGATCCGCTCAAGACCTTCTCGCTGGACACGCTGCAGTTCGTGCTGGACCGCGACCTGGGCGCCGCGCTGACCACGCCCGCCGGCCTCGACCAGGCCATGGCCCACTACTACGGCCTGACCAGCACCGGCGCCGCGGACGTGGCGGCGGCCTTGGCCGAGGACGAGCCCGACGGCGACGAGGCCCCGATCATCCGTCTGGTCACGGCGCTCATCAGCGAGGCCGTGGAGCAGCGCGCCAGCGACATCCACGTCGAGCCCATGGAGGGGCGCCTGCGTGTGCGCTACCGCAACGACGGCGTGCTGTCCGAGGTGGCCAGCCACGAGCAGGCCCTGCTGGGGCCCATCACCTCGCGCCTCAAGATCATGGCGGGCATGGACATCGCCGAGCACCGCAAGCCGCAGGACGGGCGCATCGCGGTCACGGTCAAGGGACGCCCGATCGACATCCGCGCCTCGATCCTGCCGTCGAGCCACGGCGAGGCCATGGTCATGCGTCTGCTCGACAAGGAGCGCGGCCTGGTGTCGCTCTCGGA
Organism: Planctomycetota bacterium; assembly: GCA_003644265.1. The sequence continues at coordinate 38,596 of QNBX01000006.1, read as the reverse complement.
GCTGGGCTTCCACGACAGCGACCTGGCCCGCTTCCGCGAGATCATCAAGCGCCCCAACGGCATCGTGCTGGTGACGGGGCCCACGGGCTCAGGCAAGACCACCACGCTGTACTCGGCGCTCAAGGAGCTCAACCGCCCCGACGTCAAGATCATCACGGCCGAGGACCCGGTCGAGTACGAGCTGCCGGGCGTCAATCAGGTGCAGGTGCACAGCCGCATCGGGCTGACCTTCGCGCGCATCCTGCGGGCCATGCTGCGCCAGGCGCCCAACGTGATCCTGGTGGGCGAGATCCGCGACCGCGAGACGGCCGACGTGGCCATCCAGGCGGCGCTCACCGGACATCTGGTGTTTGCCACGCTGCACACCAACGACGCGCCCTCGGCCCTGGCGCGCCTGGTCGATATGGGCGTCAAGCCGTTCCTGGTGTCGGCCTCGATCCAGGCCGTCATGGCCCAGCGTCTGGTGCGCGGGCTGTGCCCCGCGTGCAAGCTCGCCTACACGCCGGACGCCAGCGAGCTGCGCGCGGTGGGGCTCACACTCGAGCGCATCGAGGGGCGCAGCGTGCACCGCCCCGAGGGCTGCGGCGAGTGCGGCTTCAGCGGTTACCGCGGGCGGCTGGGTGTGTTCGAGCTGCTCAAGATGGACGCCACCCTGCGCGACATGGCCTTCCGCAACGAACCCACGCCGGCCATCCGGGCCCAGGCCGAACGCAGCGGCTGCATGCTGCCCCTGCGCGAGGACGGCCTGCGCAAGGTGCTGGAGGGTTCCACCTCCATCGCCGAGGTGCTGCGCGTGAGCCACGAGGACGAGTGATGGCGACCAAGGGCAGTCCCAAGCGTATCGGCGAGATCCTGGTGCAGCGCGGCGAGTGCGCCACCGACGACGTCGAGCGCGCGCTGGCCGACCAGGCCAAGAGCGGCGGCCACGTGGGCGAGATCCTGGTGGCCATGGGCGTGGTGACGCGCGGCCAGGTGACGCGCGCGCTGGGGGTGCAGGCCGGGCTCGAGCCGGTGGACCTCGACGCGTTGGAGATCAGCGACGCCATCGCAGGGCGCATGGACGCGGCCACCTGCCAGCTGTATCGCGCGGTGCCCATCCGCGAGGACGGCGGCACCCTGGTGGTGGCCCTGGCTGACCCGCTCAACGTGAACGTGCTGCAGGACCTCTCGTTCGTGGTGGGCAGCGAGGTCAGCGCCACCATCGCCGACGAGGAGGCCGTCGACCGCGCCCTGGAGCGCCACTGGGGCGTGGGCAAGGACGTGAGCGCCGGGCTCAAGGCTGCCATCAGCGAGGCCACCAGCGCCAGCCAGGGCGGATCGCTCGACCTGGAGGACCGCGAGGCCATGGCGGCCGCCGCGCCCGTGGTCAAGCTGCTCAACTACGTGCTGCTCCAGGCCATCCGTGACAAGGCCTCCGACATTCACCTCGAGCCCTTCGAGAACGACTTCAAGGTGCGCTACCGGGTGGACGGCGTGCTGTTCGAGGTGGAGGCGCCGCCGCCGTCGTTGGCCGCCGCGCTGGTGTCGCGCGTTAAGGTCATGTCCAACCTCGACATCGCCGAGACGCGCGTGCCCCAGGACGGGCGCATCGAGCTCTCGCTGGGCGGCCGGCCCATCGACCTGCGCGTGTCCACCATGCCCACCGTGCACGGCGAGGGCTGCGTGCTGCGCGTGCTCGACCGCAGCGTGGTCTCGCTCGACCTGGCCAACGTGGGCATGCGCGAGGACGACCTGGCGGTGGTGTCCGCGCTGCTCGCGCGCCCGCACGGCATCGTGCTGGTGACCGGGCCTACGGGCTCGGGCAAGACCACCACGCTGTACTCCGCGCTTAACCAACTCAACGACGTCGAGCGCAAGATCATTACCGTCGAAGATCCCATCGAGTACGACCTCGACGGCATCGTTCAGGTGCAGGTGGCCGAGGACATCGGCGTGAGCTACGCGTCCGTGCTGCGTAGCATCCTGCGCCAGGACCCGGACGTGCTCCTGGTGGGCGAGATCCGCGACCAGGAGACGGCGCAGATCGCCGTGGAGGCGGCGCTCACGGGACACCTGATCCTGTCGACGCTGCACACCAACGACGCGCCCTCCACCATCACGCGCCTGGTCGACATCGGCATCCCGGCCTACCTGATCGTGGCCACGGTGGAGGCCATCGTGGCCCAGCGCCTGGTGCGCACCATCTGCCCGGACTGCCGCACCGAGTACGACCCCGACGAGGCCGTGCTGGCCGAACTGGGCCTGACCCACGAGCAGCTCGCAGGCCGTAAGCTGGCCTATGGCAAGGGCTGCGAGTCCTGCAACTTCTCGGGCCACAAGGGCCGTATCGCCATCTTCGAGATCATGGTGCTGAGCGAGCGCCTGCGGCAGCTGGTGCTGGACGAGGTCGCCACGCAGGTGCTGCGCGAGGCGGCCGTGAACGAGGGCATGCGCACCCTGCGCGAGTCCGGGCAGCTGGCCGTACTCGATGGCTCCACCACGGTTGAAGAGGTGCTGCGCGAAACCCTCGCCGACGGCTGATCCCCTCCCTATGCTGCGAGCCTGCCCATGAGTCCTGCCGAGCGCCCGACCGCCAGAAAGCCCGCCGCCGCGCGCCCTGCGGCTCGTAAGCCGGGCGCGGCGCGTCCCGCCGCCGTGCGCCCGGGAGGCGGCGGAGAGGTCGTCAAGGGCGGCTTCTTCCGGCGCGTGCCGGCCAAGGAGCTGATGCAGTTCACGGGTCGCCTCGAGACGCTGGTCAACGCCGGCCTGCCGCTGGTGCGCTGCCTGCGCATCCTCGAGAACCAGCAGAAGGCCGGCCCCCTGCGCGACGTGCTCTCGGCCGTGGGCGACGACGTCGAGGGCGGCGCGCCGCTGAGCGAGGCCCTGGCCAAGTACCCCTGGGTCTTCGACCGGCTCTACATCAACATGGTGCGCGCGGGCGAGGCCGGCGGCGTGCTGGGCACGATCCTCAACCGCCTGTCCGGCTTCACGCGCAAGAACGAGCACGTGAAGAGCCAGATCAAGGGCGCCATGACCTACCCGGCCCTGGTGATGATCTTTGCCGGCGGCATCCTGATGGTGACCATGATCTTCGTCGTGCCCAAGTTCGAGGGCATGTTCGAGAGCTACGGCACCGAGATGCCCGCCATCACCCTGGGCCTGCTGGCCGTGTCGCGCTTCATGGTGCAGTGGTGGTACCTGATGCTGTTGCTGCCGGTCCTGCTGGTGATCGGCTACCGGATGGCCCTGCGCAGCGACGGCTTCGCCTACGCCGTCGACCGCTTCAAGCTACGCCTGCCCATCGCGGGCGACGTGGTCACCAAGACCATCGTGTCGCGCTTCTGCCGCACCATGGGCACCCTGCTCGCCAGCGGCGTGCCGATCCTGGACGCCTTGGCCATCGTGCAGGCCGCCATCACCAACCGCGTGTTGGAGCAGGCCGTGAGCGACGTGCGCGAGGCCATCCGCGAGGGCGAGAGCATGGCCCGCCCGCTGGGGGAGAGCGGCGTGTTCGACGACATGGTCGTGAACATGATCGACGTGGGCGAGGAGACCGGGCAGCTCGACAACATGCTGGTGCGGATCGCCGACGACTACGAGATGGAGCTGGACTCGTCCATCACCGTGCTGTTCAAGGCGCTCGAGCCGATCATGCTGTTGTTCGTGGCGCTGGTGGTGGGTGTCATCGCCTTCGCGCTGTTCAGCCCCATGGTCAAGCTGATGGAGTCGTTCTCGGGCGCGTGATGAGCGTCACGTCTCGCTGCCTGCTCCGCTGCCCGGCCTGCGCTGACCCACGGCCGCGCTCATGAACTGGGTGCTCATGGCCGCGCTGCTGCTGTGTTCCGGGCTGGTGTCCGGGGCCGAGACGGCGGTGTTCTCGCTGCGGCCGGCGGAGCGCCGCGCGCTGCAGCGCTCGAGCGCCTGGGGCGCGCGCATGTTGCGGCGCCCGACCGATCTGCTGGTGGCCCTGCTGCTGACCAACCTCGCGCTGAACGTGGGCTACTTCACGGTCAGCTCCGCGCTCAGCCTGGAGCTGCTGGCGCAGCAGCGCGGACTGGCCGCCACGGCCGTGGGGCTGGGCAGTCTGGCGGCCATCGTCGTGCTGGGCGAGATCCTGCCCAAGTCGCTGGCGCTGGCGGCCCCCGCGCAGCTGGCCGGTCTGCTGGCCCTGCCGGTGGTGCTGCTGCGCACGCTGCTGGCGCCGCTCGTGGGGCTGGCTTCGTGGGCTACGCGCCTGCTCGAATCGCTCCTGCTGGGCAGCGCCACGCGGCTCGAGGAGCCCGACGCCAACGACTACAAGTCGGCCCTCAGCAGCGGTGTGGCCCTGGGCGCCTATCGCGCGGTGGAGCTGGCGCTGCTCCATGACGTGGTGGATATCGGCGCCCGCCGCGCCCGCAGCCTGATGGTGCCGCGCGTGGACGTGGCCTTCCTGAGCCTGCAGGACGACCTGGCCGCCTGGGTGGCCACCATGGCCGAGCGCCCTCACACCGACTATCCGGTGATCTCGGGCCGCCGCGACGACGTGGTGGGCACGATCAACGCCGGTGTGCTGCTGAGTCGGCCGGACGCGCGCCGGGAGGACCTGCTGGATCCGCCGCTGTTCGTGCCCGAGGGCATCGGTGCCGAGCGGCTGGTGCTGCGCCTGGCGGACGAGCGGCGGCACCTGGCGATCCTGCTGGACGAGTACGGCGGCGTGACGGGCGTGCTCGGGTTGGCGGACCTGAGCCGCGCGGTGCTGGGCGAGGTCGAGGGCTTGTCGACGGGGGGCTATCGGCGCGGCGGTGGCGGCGGCGTGTTGCTGCCCGGCAGCTGCTCGTTGATGACGCTCAACGAGGAGCTGGGTCTGGAGCTGCCGGCGCGCAGGTCCGACACCCTGGCGGGCGCGCTGGCCGAGGGGCTGGGGCGCGTGCCGAAGGTGGGCGACGAGCTGCTGCACGGCGGCTGGCGACTGCGCGTCACCGCCGTGCGGCGTCAGGCCGTCGAGTCGGTGCTGGCGCGTCCCGCCCGCAGGTCGCGCCCCGACGGCGCGCCCGAGCCCGGCGGCGCGCCATGATCGTGCTGCTCTTTCTGCTGGCCGTGGTGGCCTCCGCCCTGTTCGCCGGGCTCGAGACCGGGCTCTATACCACCAGTCGCCTGCGCCTGCACCTGGACGCGCAGGCCGGCTCGCGTCCGGCGGCTCAGGCCCGCCGCCTGCTGGCCGACATGCCGTCGCTGCTGAGCGTGCTGCTGGTCTCCAACAACCTGGCCAACCACGCCGCCACGCTGCTGGCGCAGGTGGCTCTGGCGCAGTGGGGCGCGCTCTCCGGCATGGGCGCCTCGCGCGAGCTGGTCGGCTCGCTGGGCGTTACCTGCATCCTGTTCCTGCTGGCCGAGTCGGTGCCCAAGAACGCCTATCGCCGCCGGCGCGAGCGCCTGCTGTACCCCACGGTGTGGGTGGTGTCGGTCATGCGCGTCGTGTTGCTGCCCCTGAGTCGGCCCGTGGCGGCGGTGGCCCGGCTGCTGCAAGGGGCGCTGCGCCGGAGGGTGGGCGGCGCGGCGGGGTCGCCGGGCATGGCGCAGCTCATGCTGGCCACGGGTGCGGAGGAGGGCTTCCTGACGGCGTTCCAGGAGCGCGTGGCCCACGGCGTGCTCGCCATGCGGGGGCGCAAGGTGGGCAGCGAGGCCCAGCCCATCGAGGCCTTCGCCCGGGCCCGGCTGGGCGCCGCCGGGCTCGATCTGCCCCCGGGCTGCCGCGCCGCGCGGGTGCTGGTGCTCGACGCGAGCGGGCAGCGCTGCGCGGGCTGGGTGCCCATGGCCAGCCTGTGGACCCCGGACGGCTTCCGGGCCCCGGCCCGGGCCGAGTTGCGCCCGGTGATGCAGGTCAGCGAGTCCACCAGCCTGGACGCCGTCTACCTCGGCCTGGATCAGAGCTCCAGCCCCTTCGCGGTGGTGCGGCGCCCCGACGGCCTGTCGGTGCTCGACGCCGACCACATGCGTCAGCGGGTCATGGGGCGCTTCGAGTCCGACGCTGCGGCCCCGCCGGTGCTGGCTTGAGCGCCCTCAATCGGTTGCAACCTGCCCGGCGGGTGCCTAAGATCCCCCATTGGGAGATTGGCCACTACTGGTTGGCTCCCGCTGATCCAGAGCCCCCACCCCTTGGGAGTCGAGCCCGTTGTCTGACAAGGATTACTACTCATTCGACGAGGTCCTCTCCGACCTTCGCATGGAGGAAGAGGACCTGAAGCGGCTCGTCTCGGCCGGAGAGATCCGCGCCTTCCGCGACCAGGACACCATGCGCTTCAAGGCCGCCGACGTAGAGCGGCTGAAGTCCACGCCGGAGGACGACGAGGGGCTGGGCGACGATCTTGAGCTCGACCTCGAGGATGAGCTCCAGCTGAGCGACGACCTCGATCTGGGCGACGACCTCGACCTAGGCGAGCCCGATTCGGCCGATGAGCTGGTGCTCGAGGATGACGGGGACGCGGGCGAGGAGCTCGATCTCGCGGCAGCTGGCGCCGGCGCCTCGCGACGTGGCGGCGCGCCGCAGCGCAGCACGCCCCGCAGTCAGGTCGGCGCCGCCGAGGAGGCTCATGACAGCCCCGGCATGCTCTTCATGCTGGCCGTCAGCTTCATTCTGCTCATTTTTGCGAACTTCGCTGCGCTTGGTGCCGTGGCGGGCCAAGCCAACGCCTTGACCGGTTTCCTGGCGGACATGTTCTCGTCCTGACGTTCCGGGGCGGGTCGCAGCAAGCACACACATCACAGGCGGTCTCTACCTCGTGGGAGGGTGACATGGTTGGCTCTTCGTATCGTTCCATCGCACTGCTCGTTCTCGCGGCCAGCTTCGTGCTGCCCGGTTGCGTTGCAGCCACCAAGTACAATCAGCTCAACGACGAGTTGGGTCAGGCCCAGGACGACCTGGCCTATGCAGAGCAGCAGCTGCGCGATGCCGAACAGCTGCTGCAGGACGCGTCCATCGACGACGACGCCCTGGCGATCGCCACGGCGCGCGCCGACGACGAAGCGCTCCGGCGCAAGGCAGCCGAAGATCAGCTCGCTGGCATGCAAGGCAAGGAGTCCGTGCTCGGCAGGGCCGGCATCGACGTGTTCTACGACGAGAAGACCGGCGAGGCCGGTTTTCGGGCCGAGTCCGACGTGTTCTTCAGCTCCGGCGGCGACGAGCTCACGAAGTCGGGCAAGTCCTCGCTCGACCTGATCGTCGACCAGCTCAAGACCTTTGCGGGTCCGATCCGCGTGGACGGTCACACCGACTCGGACCCCGTGGTGAAGACCAAGGCCAAGTATCCCTACGGCAACATCCAGCTCGGCGCCCAGCGGGCCATCTCGGTGCGCGAGTATCTGATCGAGAAGGGCATCGAGGAGCGCCGCATCTGGATCGCCTCGCACGGTCCCTTCAAGCCTCTGGACGTAGGCACATCCACGGAGGCCAAGAAGCGCAACCGGCGCGTGGAGATCATGATCCCGGTGGGCAAGCCGGCGCACGGTTGAGCCGACAGGTCCAGCCGCGCACCTCTCCGGAGGGGCGCGCCAGGCGGGGGGCGGTCTCTTGAGGCCGGCCCCCGTCTCGCTTGTGCGCCTGAAGGCGGCCCTCGCGGCGGCGGGCGCGTCGCCGCGCAAGCGCCACGGCCAGCACTTCCTGCTGGACGACAACCTGCTGGCCGCGATCGTGCGCGCCGCGGAGCCGCTCGACGGCAAGCGTGTGCTGGAGGTGGGGCCGGGGCCCGGCCTGCTCACCCGGCATCTGCTTGGCGCGGGCGCGCGGGTGGTGGGGCTCGAGATCGACCCGCTCATGCACGCGGTGGCCCGCGACCTGATGGGGGAGCTGCCGCCGGCGTCCCTGCGCTGGATCGAAGCTGACGCCCTGGCGGGCAGCCGGCGCCTGGGCCCGGAACTCGCCCAGACCCTGGGTCACGTAGACGCCATGGTTTCCAACCTGCCCTACAACATCGCCGGTCCGCTGCTGGGGGCCTTGGCATGCCACCCGACGCCGCCCGCACGGCAGACGGTGCTGGTGCAGCGTGAGATGGGGGATCGCCTGACGGCACAGCCGGGATCCCGGGACTATGGCCCGCTGGCCGTGCTCATGGCGCTCACGTCGCGGGTCAAGCTCGACCGACCCGTGCGGCCGCAGTCGTTCTGGCCGCCACCTCGGGTCGAGTCGGTGGTCCTGGTCATCGAGCCCCTGCCCGATCGGCCCGATTCTGCCACGCTTGACCTGGTTTCCGGCTTTCTGGCCGCGGCCTTCCACAACCGGCGCAAGACCCTCTGGAACTCGGTTCGGAACGCACCGGGTGGGCAGTCGGGGGCGGCCCGAGCGCCGGAGGCCTGGAAAACCTTGCGTGCTGAAGCCCTGGATCCTGTACAATTATGTGCCTTGGCCCACACATGGGCAGGCATCGCGCCGGGCGAGCGTCATCGCCCCGAGACCGGACGCCGGTCTCACTGAAGAGTCGACCCTCCGTGGCGACGCAGAACTGCGAGAGCGAGAAGCAAGGCGAGAGCTCGGTTCCTCTAGCCAAACGCCCTTTCCGGGATAGGCTTGCTGGGTTCGGATTCACCTGATTCAAGCGCGCAGCGGGGAGGCCAGAGCGGCTCGTCGGTTTGCGTCGTTCCGTGTGCGTCCATCTGCCGGGAGTGCGGCCCGGCACGTCTTGAGATCGGTGTCCATCCATGCGCGAGTACGCGCCCATCCATCGTCGCAGCGGGGCGTCAGCTCCTGCCTCCCGTCTCGGGGCCCCATCGGGCTCCGTTTGCGGCGGCCGTTGGGGGCGCGAGCGCTGATGGTCTCGGCCGACCGACAAGCCGAGAAGGAGCTGGTCCGCAGCCGGACGCCCATCGCGGAGCTGGCACGCGAGCTGACCGACTGCGAGTTCCAGTCGCGGGGCGGCAGCGACCTCTGGGCCTGCTGCCCGTTCCACGCTGAGGACACAGCCTCGTTCCATGTCCGGCCTCACCTCGGTCTCTACAAGTGCTTCGGCTGCGGCGCCAGCGGCGACGTCTTCCGTTTCGTGCAAGAGTCACGCGGCGTTGACTTCAAGGAGGCCCTGCAGTTCCTGGCCACGCGCGCCGGCATCACCCTGGGCACGCTGAGCCCGGAGGAGAAGCGCGCCGCCGCCCAGGCCCGGCGCCTGCGCGACGTGCTCGAGGCTGCGCTGCAGCTGTTCGGGCGCGCCCTGTGCCAGGCCGGCAACGGCGCCGCGTCCTACATGGCGGAGCGCGGCTTCAGCGCCGAGACGCTCGAGGCCTTCGACGTCGGTTTCGTTCCGCCCGACTTCCGGCGCCTGTTGTTGCAGAGCGGCGTCTCCAGTGGCGACTTCGATCAGGCCGGCTTCACCGCGGCGTTTGCGGGCCGGGTGTCATTTGGCATCCGCGATGGCAATGGTGCGCTGGTGGGCTTCGGCGCGCGCAAGCTCGGTTCGGTCGACGGCCCCAAGTACGTCAACACGCGTGAGACCGCGGCCTTCAACAAACGTTCGTTGCTGTACGGGCTCAACAAGGCGGCGCGCGCGGCCACCCGCAGTCATCGGCTGGTGGTCATGGAAGGCTACACCGATGTGATGATGGCCCATCAGCGGGGCATTGAGGACGCCGTGGCCAGCATGGGCACCAGCTTCACCGAGGGCCACGCCCTGGCCGTGCCCGGGCGCGTCAACAATCTGGTGCTGCTGTTCGATGGCGATCGCGCCGGTCAGGACGCCGCCGAACGCTCGGTGCGTCTGTTGCTGGCGCGTGGCACGGAGTGTCGCGTGCTCAACCTGCCCGACGGCCAGGACCCCTGCGACTGGCTGGAGCATCGCGACGCCGAGAGCTTCGCCGCGCTGCTGGCCTCCGAGGGCGTGAGCACGGTGTCGTTCCTCTGTCGCCGCGAGCTGCTCCAACTCGACCCCGGCCAGCCGGGCGCCCGCGAGGCCGCGGCGCGTGCGGTGATCGAGGCCAGTCGCAGTCTGACGGACCCGCTGCGACGGGAGAGCGTGGCCCGCGAGGTGGCCCAGGAGTGCGGCGTGGAGCGCAACCCCTTGCGCCGTCGCGCGCAGCGTGCGGCCTCCCAGCTGCCCGCCGCGAGCGTCGCTGTGCTGCCCTCGTCGGCCCTCGTGCGCAGCCAGCTGCGGGTGCTCGCGGGCCTGGTGGCGGGCCCCGAGGCCTGCGCGGACGTGCGCGCCCTGGCCACCGAGGGGTTGCTGGAGCACAGGGGGGCTCTGCGGTTGCTCGAGCTGGCTGGCGCGGATCCCGTTGACCCCAGCGTCTGGCTGGAGCGCGCGGCTGAGCAGGACGCCACCCTGGCCGGCTGGCTCGAATGCGTGCTCTATCCGGCACCCGGCAGCGTCACGCCGGCGCTGGAGCAGGACCTGGCTGACCTGCGTCAGGCCAGCGCAGCCCTGCGTGAGAAGCGAGACCGCATGCAGAGGCTATCCACTCCGGACCTGGCCTCCGACAAGGCGGCCATCCGTGCGCTGGGCGAGAGCATCCGCGCGGCCCACAACCCACCTCAACCAAACCAAGACGACGGCGGCGGCCAGGCGGCCGCCGCCTGTCCCTGAACCATGACCAGAAGTGTCCCACACGGAGAGCGATCGGTGAGCTCGATCACAGCACTCGACAAGATGGATTCCAGCGTCCGCGTCATCATGGAGAGCGGCAAGAAGCGGGGGTTCGTCACTTACGAGGAGTTGAACGAGACCCTGCCCAACGACATCGAGAACATCGATGAGATCTTGACCCTGCTCGAAGACCAGGGCATCAAGATCCTCGATGAAGCCGATGTTCCGGAGACGCAGGAGTCAACCGGCACGCCCGTCAAGGAGGTGGTGGAGGAGACGCGCGAGCGCGCGGTGCCCACCGAGCGCATCGAGGATCCGGTGCGCATGTACCTGACCCAGATGGGCGAGATCCCGTTGCTGACCCGTCAGCAGGAGATCGAGCTGGCGCGGCGCATCGAGGTCACGCGGCGTCACTTCCGCAAGTTGATCATGGCCACCGGCTTTGCCGTGCGCGAGGGCCTGCAGATCATCGAGGACGTGGAGGCCGGGCGGCTCGCGTTCGACCGCACGCTCAAGGTCTCCACCAGCGGCTTTGAGCCCGGCAAGCTCGAGGTCTCCGCGCGGCTCAAGGGCTCGATCGAGACGGTGCGCGTGTTGCACGCGCGCCTGAACGACGACTGCCGGCGCTACCTGGCGGGCAAGGGCAGCGCGCCCCAGCGCCGCCTGCTGCTGCAGCGCATCGGCTGGGGCCGCCGCAAGGCCGCCGACCTGCTCGAGGAGCTGCAGATCCAGCTCAAGAAGGTCAAGCCCATGATCGAGCTGGTGCGTGAGAAGCACCAGGAGATGGCCACCCTCGAGCGCCGGCTGCGCAACTTCAACGAGGAGCGCCGCAATAGCAAGGAGTACCGCGAGCTCAAGCTCGACTTCGAGAGCCTGCAGGTGCAGTCGCTCGAGTCGCCGCGCCGCCTGGCCGCGCGCCTGCGCCTGATCGACGTGCGCTACGCCGAGTACGAGGAGGCCAAGCGCGACCTCTCCAGTGGCAACCTGCGTCTGGTGGTCTCCATCGCCAAGAAATACCGCAACCGCGGGCTGTCGTTCCTGGATCTGATCCAGGAGGGCAACACCGGTCTCATGAAGGCGGTCGAGAAGTACGAGTACCGCCGTGGCTACAAGTTCTCGACCTACGCCACCTGGTGGATCCGCCAGGCCATCACGCGCTCGATCGCCGACCAGGCGCGCACCATCCGCATCCCGGTGCACATGATCGAGACCATGAGCAAGCTGCGCAACGTCACCAAGAAGCTGGTGCAGCAGCTCGGTCGTGAGCCCACCATCGAGGAGATCGCCAAGAACAGCGACATCTCCATCGACGAAGCCAAGCGCGTGATGAAGATCTCCAAGCACCCCATCAGCCTCGACCGGCCGATCGGTGAGGGTGATGACAGCTACTTCGGTGACTTCATCGAGGACGAGAGCGCCGTCTCGCCCGTGAGCGCGGCGGCGCAGGAGATGCTCAAGGACAAGATCATGTCCGTGCTCGACACGCTCAGCTTCCGCGAGCGCGAGATCATCAAGCTGCGCTACGGCATCGGTGACGGCTACACCTACACGCTCGAGGAGGTCGGGCGCATCTTCAAGGTGACCCGCGAGCGCGTCCGGCAGATCGAAGCCAAGGCCGTGCGCAAGCTGCAGCATCCGGTGCGCAGTCGCATGCTCGAGGGCTTCCTCGAGAGCGCCACGGTGGCCTGAGCGCCCGGCGCGGAATGGGGCCCATCCCCGGGTCCCCGCGCACGCACGGGGCCGAGACCGGCCGCCCAGGAACCCCCGGGCTCCTGGGCGGCCGGTCCGCATTTGGCGGCGGGCGAAAGCGTTTCGCCCCCCGAGGGGCTTTGCTAAAGTAACCGGCTTCCCCTACAGCCCTCGTCGACCGCCCGTGACTCACGAAGACGCTCGTCAGCAGACGTTCCAGCTTGTCGCTCTCGGCGATATCGACGACAAGCGCAGCGAGGCCCAGAAGCTGATCGACTCGGTACCGCGAGTGCTGGCCTCTCGCCAACGAGAGAGCCGCGGAGCCCAGACCCAGGTCGACGCCGCCAAGGAGAAGCTCAAGGGTTTCCAGGCTCACCTGAAGAGTCTCGAGCTCGACCTCGCGTCCCGCGAGGAGGCCCTGGCCAAGGCCAACACCAACCTGATGGGGGCCAAGTCCAACCAGGAGTACTCGCTCCTGATGGCCGAGATCGCCCGCAAGAAGGAAGACAAGGGCGAGATCGAGGATCGCATCCTCGAGCAGTACGACGTCATCCGGCAGGGTGAGCGCATCGTGGTCGAGTGGCAAGACCGCCTGAAGCAGGCCATGGCCGAGTTCGGCGAGTTCGAGACCCGCGCCCTGGGCGAGCTCAAGGATCACCAGCGCGAGCTGCATGAGTTCGACCTGCGCCGCGAGGCCGTCCGCAAGGCCCTGGACAGCGAGGCGCTGCAGCTCTACGACCGCGCCTACCGGGCCCACGGCAGCGCCATCGTCCCGGCCGAGGGCAAGATCTGTCAGGGCTGCTTCTCGAGCCTCACGCCCAACGACAACAACCGCCTGCTATCGGGGCGTCAGCTGGTCTTGTGCCGGAGCTGCCAGCGCATTCTGTACATGCCCGAGGCGCTGCAGGCCTCGCCCTCCTGAGGCCTCAGGTGAGCCGCCGGCGCGAGCCGAGGCGCGCTGCGAGTCGTGCGCTGTGCGGGGCGGAGTGCTCGGCGGGGTGTCGGCTTCCATGAGCTCTATTCGCACGCTCATTGTCGGTACGGCCGGTCACATCGACCACGGCAAGTCGTCGCTGGTGCGCGCGCTCACGGGCATCGACCCCGACCGGCTCGAAGAAGAGCAAGTGCGCGGCATGACCATCGACCTGGGCTTCGCGCCCTACGCCCACGCGAGCGGAGCCACGGTGGGCATGATCGACGTGCCTGGCCACGAGCGCTTCATCCGCAACATGGTGGCCGGGGCCAGCTCCGTCGACTTGGCGCTGCTGGTGGTGGCCGCCGACGACGGCGTCATGCCTCAGACCCGCGAGCACCTGGCCATCCTGCAGCTGCTGGGAGTGAGCCGCGGCATGGTGGCGCTGACCAAGGTCGACCTGGTGGACCCCGAGCTGGTCGAGCTGGCCCACGAAGAGCTGCTCGAGTTCCTGGCCGGCACGTTCCTGGAGGGCGCGCCCATCGTGCCCGTGTCCGCCGTCACCGGCGCTGGGATGGATGTGTTGCGCAGCACCCTGGACGGCCTGTTGGACGAGGTCCAACCGCACGTGCCCGAGGGCGTGTTCCGGCTGCCTGTGCAGCGCGTGTTCACGGTCAAGGGGCACGGGCTGGTGGCCACGGGCGTGCCGGTCTCGGGAGTGGTGCGTCCCGGCGAGAGCCTGGAGGTGGTGCGCAGCGGCGCGCGCGCGCGGGTGCGCGCGGTGCAGGCCTACGGCCAGTCGCGGGAGCAGGGGCAAGCCGGGCATTCCACCGCGCTCAACCTGACGGGACTCAGCTTGGACGACCTACGCCGCGGCGACGTGTTGGCCAGCCTGGACGCCTTCCGCGCCAGCCGCTTCCTGGCCCTGTCCTACGAGCACGTCTCGGGTGATGTCGCGCTGCAGCCGCGCCACCCGGTGCGGGTACACGTGGGCACCGCCGAGGTCATGGGGCGCGCGGTCATGCTCCAGAGCGAGACGCTGCCACAGGGCTCGGAGCTGGCGGGCCAGGCCGCGTTGGCGCTGCAACTGCGGCTCGAGGAGCCCGTCTGCAGCGTGGCGGGAGACCGCGTGCTGTTGCGTGATGCGGCCTCCATGCGCGTGCTGGGTGGCGGCACGGTGCTGGCGCTGACGGACGGCCGCCTCAAGCGCGACAAGCAACGCGTGCTGGGCGAACTGAGCGCGCGTGAGGCCGCCCTGGGCGACGTGCCGGCGCTGGCCCAGGCCGTGCTGGCGGCCGCAGGCGTGCGCGCTGTACCCGCCGACGAGCTGGCTCTGGAATGCGGCGTCAGCAGCGAGGCGCTGTCGCTCGCGCTGCGCGCGACCGTCGAACAGGGCGACCCGGTGTGCGCAGGCTCACTCTACGTGGCGGCCGCTGCTCTGCAGGTCATCGGCGACGAGCTGGTGCAGCGGCTCAAGCGCGCTCACCGAGCCCGCCCCCTGCTCGACTGGGCCGATCGCATGGAGCTGCTGGCAGGCCAGCCCTGGTCCGACGCCGTGGCGCGCGCGGCCATGGAACACGACGCGCGCATCGAGACCTCCTCCGGCGGTCGAGTCCGCCGACGCGGACACCAGGGCCGCATGAACGAAGAGCTGAGCGCCGCCAAGCACCGCATCGTGAGCGCGCTGCTTCAGGCCGGCGCCTGCCCGCCGGTGATCGGCCCCGAGCTGTCGCTGGTCTCGGAGCAGGACACGGCGGCGCTGGTGGAGCACCTGCGCCATGAGGGCGAACTGCTGGCCGCCGGACCGCACCTCTTTCATCGCGACGTCATGGCGCGCATGCAGCGCCTGCTGGTCGAGCACGCCGACGCGCGCGACGGCGCCATCGACATCCCCGTCCTGCGGGACGAGCTGGGCACGACGCGCAAGTACTTGATCCCGCTGCTCGAGGCCTTTGACGCCGCGGGCTGGACCGTGCGGCACGGAGACCGTCGCGTGCTCCGCCGGCGCGACGGCGCGAGCTGACCGCGCCGCCGGGGCGGGTTCACTCAGGCGCCCGCGTCCAGTTCGTCGCGCAAGGCCTCGCCCTCCTTCAGGAAGCGCCGCAGGCCGTTCAGGGTGGCGCCCGCCATGATGGCGCCTTGCTGCGGGTTCTGTTGCAGCAGCGAGTCGGAGCGCAGGGCGTGTCCTTCCAGCTCGGCGAACCAGCCGGCGGCCTCGTCCACGCGCCCGCGCAGCACGGGGTCGGCGTTGGGGTGGGCCTGCAGCGCGTCTCGCAGGGCGCGGGCGTCGCGCAGCAGCGGGCTGCTGTCCACGATGAAGTCGTGCCGCGCCTTGACCCTGCGGCCCAGCCCCTGGGCGAAGGCCAGCGCCTCGTCGGCCTCCACAACCAAGGACCGGAAGGCCGGCAGGATCTGCCGGCGCTCGAGCTGGGTGTCGTCAGCCAGGCGTAGCCTCCGGCTGCGCAGCAACGCCAAGCGCGAGCGCACCTCATCGTGCTCGACCTTGAGGTCGAGCCGCAGCTTGCCGCTCGACAGGAGCCGGTAGTCGGACTCCATGTCACGCAGCTCGTTCTCGATGGCCTCCAGCGCCAGCTGCGACTCCTGCAGTCCGCGCTCGCGGTCGTGGCTCGGGTCGTCCGACAGACCCACCCAGATGAGCGCGATCAGGCCCAACATGACGACGACGAGGATGCGGGGGCCGCTCAAGGTTCAGATCCAGGGGTCAGTGACCGGCCAGCGCTTGGGCGTCCGTGGACGTGGGTTGCTGCTCCGGCTGGGCGGTCGGGCACACCAGTGCCTGGCTCAGCCGCGCCCCGGCGGGAACGTCAGCGCCCGGCAGGACCAGGCAACGCTCCAGCTGCGCGCCGGCACCCACGCTGGCGCCGGCCGCCACCGTTGTGCCTGGGCCCAGGCTGGCGTCCGCCGCGACGCGCGCCGTCGGGTGCACCAGCGCGGGGCCCGGCAGCAGTCGCCCTCCGGCCAACAAGAGCTCGGCATCCACCGGGGCGCGCCCGCGCAGGGCGTCGTACTGGGCAGCCAGCAGGCTCTCGACCGTTCCGGTCTCGTGCCAGCGTCCGGGGTGCACCCAGCCCGCCACCGACAGGCCGGCCTCCAGGGCGCGTACGTAGCCCTGGCGCACCAGGCAGCCGGGCCCGCGTGGCAACAGCTCGATGAACCCGGGCTCCAGCAGGTGGGCCGAGGCGTTCACCAGCGCGCGCTCGCCGGGGCGGCCCAGCAGGCCGGCCACGTCCGTGAGGCGTCCGCGCGCGTCGATCTCCACCGCGCCGTAGCGCGCCGGGTCCGCGCGCGGCGTGAGCGCCATGGTGGCCACGCCACCCACTCCGCGGTGTCGCGCCAGCAGGGCCTCGAGGTCGAAGTCGGCCAGGATGTCGCCCGCCAGGACCAGCAGCGGGCCCGGCTCAAGCCGCGGGGCCAGGTTGCGGATGCCGCCGCCCGTGCCCAGCAGCAGCGGCTCCACCACGACCTCGACCTGCAGGCCGGGCACCGGGTCTTGCTGGGCGAACGCCACCAGCTGCCCGGCATGGTGGTGGGCGTTGAGCCAGACCTGCGCGACGCCCGCGCTGGCCAAGCGCCGCAGCACGTGCTCGAGCAGGGGGCGGTTGAGAAACGGCAGCAGCGGCTTGGGCGTGTGCTGGGTGGCCGGGGCCAGCCGCGTGCCGGCGCCGGCCGCCAGCACGATGGCCTGGGTCAGGCCGCTCACGGCGCCGCCCGCGTCGAGCCTGTGCCGGCCGCGCGTCCCGACACAGGTGCGCGAGCCGTCAGCGGAGCGCAGCCCGTGGCGAGGGCCGCCAGGCCCAGGTCCAGCAGGGGCAGGGCCAGCTCGCCTCGGGACAACAGGCGGCGCGCCTGTCGCGCGGCGGGCGTGATGCACGCGCTCCACTGGCCGCCCTTGTCGGCGAAGGTGCCGATGGCCTTGGCCAGCCGCTGCAGCGCCACGGCGGGCAGCTGATCGCCGTCGCCCGCGATGCGATCCCGGATGGCGTCGGGCAGCTCGACATAGGGGTCGTAGGCCAACGACACGCGGTCGTAGCAGGCCGGTCCGGCCAGGGCGTCCTGATGATCGATCACGCGCACGCGCCCGTCATGGAGCAGCAGGTTGCGCGAGTGGTAGTCCCGGTGACACAGGGCCACGGGTGCCTGCTCACAGCGCGCGGCGAGCTGATCGAGCTCATCCGCCAGGCCGGCGCCGGGGCCCTCGGGCAGCTTTAGCGCCAGCACGGCGAACTGCTGCAGCTCGGCTCGCATGCGCTGCTTGGCCAGGGGGGGCTTGGGGGAGGTGTCCAGGCTCAGGGGGGCCAGCGTCTCGAGCAGGGCCACGGCCTCGCTGTAGGCCCCGGCCAGCGCCTGCCCGTCGCGGCGGGCCCGGGCCAGGGTCACGTCGCCCAGGTCTTCCTGCAGGATCCAGCGGGCCTCGCCGTCCCACGCCACCAGCTCGGGCACGGGCACGCCGGCGGCGTCCAGCTGCTGCGTGGCGCGGGCCACCCGATCGACCTCCTGGGGCCGCGTAGCGGGGTGAAACAGCATGGCCATCAGGGTCCGGTGCGGCCGTCCCCGGGGCCGGTGCAGGCGCGCATAGCGGCGCGCGCTGGCCTCCGCCGGGAGCCACTCCACGCGCTCTGCGGTCAGGGCGTCAGGAAGGCGCGTGTTCATGACGTCACCATAGCGGTCCCACGGGGCGACTTCACCGACGGGCCCGGGACGACTACGGTGTAGGAGTTGTCCGAGCCTGAACCGATCCATACCGAGGGATGACCATGTTGGCGCTGTTGCTGCTGCTCACGGCCCTGCTGCCTGTGCCCGACGAGGGCTCCGAGCTGGTGGCCGAGTTCCGCCGGTACTACACCAAGGACCGCAGCCCCGATGAGCGTCGCGAGGCGGTGCTCACGCTCAAGGGCATCGACAGCCTGGCCGCGGCGCAGGTCCTGCTCGACTCCCTGCGCGACGAGGAGTACCTGGTGCGGCGCGCCGGCGTGGAGGTCATGGGCGCCATGCGGCAGGACGCGGTGGCGGTCTGGCTGGCCGAAGAGGTGCTCGCCGATCGCAAGCTCAAGAAGGACGAGCTGCTGGTGTCCGGTGTGGTGGAGGCTCTGGGCGGCATGGGGATCGCCTCAGCCCGCGCGCCCATCGAGGAGCTGGTGGGCGATCGCCGCCTGCTGGTCAAGCTGGGGGCCATCGCAGGCCTGGGCAAGCTGGCGCTGCCCGCATCGGTGCCGCTGCTCAGCGAACAGCTCAGCCACAAGCAGCCGGTCGTGGCGGTGGCGGCCCTGGATGCCTTGGCGCGCATCGACGCGGGGGAGGCCGCCTCGCCCGCGGTGCTGATGGGGCTGGCTCACGAGGACAAGATCGTGCGCCTGGCCGCCGTGCGCGCCGTGGCGCCGCTGCGCCTCAAGTCCGCGCTGCGCCCGCTCATGCTGATGCTCGACGGCGACCCGGACCCGCGCGTGGCGGAGGACGCCTACGAGGTGATCCGGCTGCTGACCCAGCGTCGCTTCCCGGACGAGACCCCGGCGTGGCTCACGTGGTGGGACCGCACCGAGAGCCGCTTCGAGATGCCTGACCTCGAGGCCCTCGCCGCGGCGCGCGCGAAGATCGCCACCGAGGGCGGCCGTTACGCCACGGGCAAGGCCGCCTTCCAGGGCATCGAGACCAAGAGCGAGAACATCATCTTCGTGATCGACATCTCCAAGAGCATGGAGGAGGCCTTCGGCGACCCCGAGCGCCTGGCCGCCACGGGGCGCACCTACAGCTCGAACCAGCGCCTGGCCATCGTCAAGCAGGAGCTGACGGCCACCATCGACGCCCTGCCGGACACGACGCTGTTCAACATCGTGGCCTTTGCCAGCGGCGTCGAGAGCTGGAAGAAGCGTCCGGCGCGGGCCTCCATCCTGAACCGCAACAACGCCAAGAGCTGGGTCGGTGACTTGGAGCCCAAGGGCGGCGGCGGGGCCGGGTTCCGCGCGCGCCTGGGCTTCAGCGCCGATGACGCCAATGACGGGCAGACCAACACCTACCTGGCGCTCATGACGGCCTTCGGCGAGGAGCTCAAGGGCAAGAAGAAGAAGCAGTCCTTCGTGACGGGGGCCAGCAACCCGGTGGACACGATCTTCTTCCTGACCGACGGCGAGCCCACCGTGGGCGAGACGGTCGACATGGTGGAGATCCGTGAGGAGGTCCGGCGCGTGAACGCTTATCGCGGCGTGCAACTGCACGTGATCTACGTGGGCGCGTACGGCGGTAAGGACTTCCGCAAGCTGGCCCAGGAGAACGGCGGCGTGTTCGTGGCCGTGGGGGGCTGAGGGGGCCGGGGCAGAGGTGGGCCGGGGCCACGAGCCCGCGCTGGCCGGGGCGGATGCAGGCCTCTTGGTGCGCGGGCGCTCCCGGCAGCTCCCGCGCGGCGGAGCCGACGGCGGAAGAGAATGGTCGGGGTGACTGGATTCGAACCAGCGACCTCAGCGTCCCGAACGCTGCGCTCTACCAAGCTGAGCCACACCCCGACGGGTCCGGCCTCCGCAGCCACGCAAACGTGGGGCGCATGCCGAAGCCGTAGATGATGCCGCGCAGCGTCCCTCCTCGCAAGAGGCCCGCCGTGCTGGTAGGTCGCGTCACGGGTTCGCACAATGGCCGGGTGGCACATGCCCCTCCCATGACCGCTCGGCGACTCGCCACCTGGGCCGTACTGGCGGTGCCCTTGGCCTTCGATCCCTTGGGGCCCGATACGCTCTCGGCCAAGGCCATGGCCCTGGCTGCGCTGGGCGCCGGCCTCATCCTGGGCGAAGCCCTGGGTGCGTTGAGCGGTCGGCGGTCCTGGCTGCTGCCCACCCTGCCTGAGCTGCTGCTGGGCGGGCTGGGCGGCTGGGCCGCGCTGTCGCTGCTGTGGGCGCGCAGTCCCAGCATGGGCTTGCTGGTGGTGGTCATGCTGGGCGCGCTGCCCGGTGTGGCGCGAGCGCTGCGCGATGTCGCCCGTGACGCCGACGCGGTGGGCCGCTGGATGGCACGGCTGGTGCTGCTCGGCATGCTGGTGGTGCTGGTCGACGGGAGCGCCGTGCTGCTGCGCGTGGGCGAGCTGGCCACGGCGGAGCGCAAGTTCGCCAGCTGGCTGTTTACGCACAACAACATGGCCGCGGCCTGGGCGGTCATGCTCGTGCCCCTGGCCGCCGCGCTGGCGGCCCGCGGCCCGCGCCGCTGGCCCTGGGCCGGCGCCTGCCTGGCCCTGCTGGCCTACCTGATGCTGCTGCACAGCCGCGCGGGCCTGGCCGCGGCGCTGCTGGGCCTCGCCTGCGTGGCCTCGGTGATGCGCTGGGGAGGCGGCCTGGGCCGCCCCGGCCGACGCACGGCCGCGTTGTTCGTCGTGTTGGCCGTGGCCGGGCTGCTGTTCCCGTTCTCGGACGCTGCGCGCGCCGTGGCCAAGGACGGCTTCTCGAAGGCCGTGACCCTGCTGGAGCAGGTCGGGCTCGGCACTCGGGACGACTCGCTCTTTCGCCCGACCGTGTGGCGGCGTGCGCTGACGGTGGCGGCTGAGGACCCGCTGCGAGGCGTCGGCGCCGGCAACTTCATGGTGGTCTACAGCGAGGAGGACTTCGGCCAGATCGACATTCCCCACGCCCACAACGACGCCCTGCAGCTGCTGGTCGAGCTGGGGCTGCCGGGCATGGCGTTGTACTTCGGGCTGTTGGCGGCCGTGCTGTGGCAGCTCCTGGGTCTCTTGTCGCGGCAGCGAATCAGCCCTCGCGAGCGCGCTCTGCCCGCGGGGTTGCTCGGCTCGCTAGGCGTGTTCGTGCTGCTGGGTGTGTTCGAGGTGCCCTTGGCCCTCGGGGCTACCGCCTCCTGCTTGGCCGTGGTGGTCGGACTCACCGGCGCCCTGGCCGCGCCCGCGAGGCGACGCAGCCGGGCGCGGCTGCCCGTGCTGGCGCTGGGCCTCTCGGCGGCGGCGCTGGCCGCGCTGAGCGTGGTGGCCGTGCGCCTGCCCGGGTCCCTGTGGTACAGCCAGGCGCAGGCAGCCTGGGAGCAGGGCGACCTGCCCCGCGCGCGCGAACTGCTCCAGCGCATGGCCACGCTGCGTGTCGGCGGCCATCTGCCGGAGCAGCATCTCGGCGACCTGGCCATGGCCGCCGGCGACTGGGAGAGCGCCCGCAACCACTATCGCCGCGCACGCCGCCTGTGGACCTACGACACCAGCCTGCTCATGAAGCAGGGCGAGGCGGAGCTGGCCCTGGGCGATGACGCGCAGGCCCTCAGTTGCTTTCGCGCGGCGCTCGCTACGAGCCCCGGTGACCCCAGCGTGAACACGGCCTTGATCCGCTGCCTGGAGCGGGTGGGAGAGTTGGATGAGGCCTGCTATCGGGCCGAGTTCCTGCTCCAGCAGGATCCGGCGGCGTCATTCGACATCGTGCTGACCCTGGCGCGATTGTGGGGCAAGCAGGCGCTGCAGCGCCCGCCCGGACCCGAGCGGGTCAAGGCCCAGGTGGCGTCACGACACTTCTTCGCGTTGCTGCTGCAGGACGGTCCGGCCGAGTCGCAGCCGGCCTGGGGCCGGGAGTTCAAACACGTCACGCACCGGCTGCAGCTGCTGCCCGGGTCGCCGGATTCCTGGTGGGCCGTGTACTTGCAGTACCGCTCGAACAGCGGCTGGCTGTTGCCCTCGACGGCGCTCTGGACGGCCATGGACGACGATGGCACGCGGCTCTTTCCGGGTTGGAAGGAGCGGGCCGGACCGCCGCTCCCCAGAGACCGGCGCTGACGGCGCGCGCTGCGCGTTCAAGTCACCCGGCCCCCGGCGCGATAGGAGCTTCACTCTCCTTCTTCTTCTCGCAGCCCGGGTTCTCGGGGGTTCGTCCCCGGGAGCCCGGGTTCTTTCGTGGGGAGCGTTCCATCGGCAGGGTGCGTGTGGTCCAATCGCCCAATGGAAACGCGTACAACCCCCTCTGGGCAGGCCCACTCCCCGCAGAGCCCGGCCGCCTCGAGCGCCGACAAGAGTTCTGACCCGGCTTCTGGACAGGAATCAGCCCCGCGGCTGACCTCCATCCCCGCGCTGTCCGAGCGCGTGGTCACCGAAGGCCTGACCTTCGACGACGTGCTCATGCTGCCGCGGGCCTCCGACGTGGTGCCCAGCGCGGTCGAGACGGGCACCTGGCTCACCTCGCGCCTGCGCCTGGGCGTGCCGCTCATGTCCGCTGCCATGGACACCGTGACCGAGTCGGCTCTGGCCATCGCCCTGGCACGCAACGGCGGGCTGGGCGTGATCCACAAGAACCTCAAGCCAGCCGATCAGGTGGCCGAGGTGCGCAAGGTCAAGCGCAGCGCCCACGGCGTGATCGCCGACCCGGTGACGCTGCCGCCGGAGGCCAGCATCGGCGAGGCGCAGCAGATCATGTCGCGCCAGAACATCTCCGGTTTGCCCATCGTGGAGGCCAACGGGCAGGTGGTGGGCATCCTCACCAATCGCGACCTGCGCTTTCATCGCGCGCCCGAGACCGCCATCTCCGAGGTCATGACACGCCAGCTGGTGACGGGCGACCCGGACACCGATCTCGAGCAGGCCAAGGACCGCCTGCACCAGAACAAGATCGAGAAGCTGCTGCTGGTGGACGGACAGGGCCGCCTGGCCGGTCTGATCACCATGCGCGACATCAACGAGACGGCGCGCTTCGCCGGCGCGTGTCGCGACGACAAGGGCCGCCTGCGCGTGGGCGCGGCGGTGGGCGTGCACGATCACGAGCGCGCCGACGCGCTGGTGGCGGCCGACGTCGACCTGCTGGTGGTGGACACGGCCCACGGACACAGCCGCAACGTGATCGAGACCGTGCGCCAGCTGAAGGCTCGCCACGACATCGACGTGGTGGCCGGAAACATCGCCACCGCAGATGCGGCCGCCGCGCTGATCGACGCTGGCGCCGACGCGCTCAAGGTCGGCATCGGCCCCGGCTCCATCTGCACCACGCGCATCGTGGCGGGGGTGGGCGTGCCCCAGCTGACGGCCATCGCCGACGTGGCCTCGGTGGCCGTGCCGGCCGGTGTGACGGTCATCGCCGACGGCGGCATCCGGCACAGCGGCGACATCGTCAAGGCCCTGGCCTGCGGCGCCAGCGCGGTCATGATCGGCGCGCTCTTTGCCGGACTGGACGAGAGCCCCGGCGAGCGCGTGCTCTACAAGGGCCGCAGCTACAAGACCGTGCGCGGCATGGGCTCGCTGGGCGCCATGGTGGACGGCAGCAAGGACCGCTACTCCCAGGGCGACGTGGACGCGGCCGACAAGCTGGTGCCCGAGGGTGTCGAAGGCCTGGTGCCGTACAAGGGGCCCTTGGCTCCTTTCGTCTATCAGATGGTGGGCGGCCTGCGCTCCGGCATGGGTTACGCCGGCGTGGCCAACCTGCCCGAGTTGGCCAGCCACGCGCGCTTCTGTCGCGTGTCGGCGGCCGCGCTGCGGGAGAACCACCCGCACGACATCGAGATCACCAAGGAAGCGCCCAACTACCACAGCCAGCCATGAGCGCATCACTCGGTCAGTCGCACGACGCCGTCGCCATCGTCGACTTCGGCAGCCAGTTCACCCAACTCATCGCCCGCCGCGTGCGCGAGTCCGGTGTGTTCTGCCGCATCCACCCGGCCGGCGGCGAGCTGGCCGCGCTGTCCCGCGATGTGGGCGCCCTGCGCGGCGTGATCCTGTCGGGCGGCCCGCGCTCGGTCTACGAGGCCGACGCTCCGCAGGTCGACCCGGCGCTGTTCGAGCTGGGCGTGCCCGTGCTGGGCATCTGCTACGGCATGCAGGCCACGCTCAAGCTCATGGGCGCCCAGGTCAGCCCGGGCAGCGGCGGCGGCGAGTATGGGCGCACGCAGCTGCGCAGCCTCGGCCTGCCCGGCGCGCAGGGCGAGAGCGTGGTCTGGATGAGCCACGGCGATCGGGTCGAGGATCTGCCCGACGGCTTCAGCCTGCTGGCCGAGTCCGACAGCTGCCCCGTGGCGGCGGTGGAGGGTCTGGACGGTCGCTTCCTGGGCCTGCAGTTCCACGCCGAGGTCACGCACACCGAGCAGGGCCGAGCCATCCTGGACGCCTTCTTGCACGAACGCTGCGGCGCCGACCGCAGCTGGGAGATGGGCGGCTTCCTGGAGCAGGCTGGCGCAGCCGTGCTGCAGCAGGTCGGCGACGGCCGCGTGATCTGCGGGCTGTCCGGCGGCGTCGACAGCTCCACCCTGGCCATGCTGCTGCAGCGCGTCCTGGGCGACCGGCTCACCTGCATCTTTGTCGACAACGGGCTGCTCCGAAAGGACGAGGCGGCCCAGGTGGTGGAGACCTTCGGCGCGGGGGGCTTCGGCATCGACCTGCGCCACATCGACGCCAGCGAGCGCTTTCTATCCGAGCTGGCCGGCGTCACGGACCCCGAGGCCAAGCGCCGCGCCATCGGCAAGGTTTTCATCGACGTCTTCGCCGAGCAGGCGCGCAGCTGCGGCAACGCGCAGTTCCTGGCCCAGGGCACGCTCTACCCCGACGTGATCGAGTCGGTGGCGGCCCACGGCGGGGCCACGGCCACCATCAAGACGCATCACAACGTGGGCGGGCTGCCGGACGACCTGGCCTTCAAGCTGGTGGAGCCCTTCCGCGAGCTGTTCAAGGACGAGGTGCGTGAGCTGGGACGGCGCCTCGGCCTGCCCGACGCCATGGTGGCGCGGCACCCCTTCCCGGGCCCCGGCCTGGCCGTGCGCTGCCCCGGAGAGGTGACCCCCGCGCGTCTGGCCGTGCTGCGCGAGGCCGACGCCATCTTCCGCGCCGAGCTGGAATCCAGCGGCTGGATGGCGCGCACCAGCCAGGCCTTCTGCGTGCTGCTGCCGGTGCAGTCCGTGGGCGTCATGGGCGACGCCCGCACCTACGAGAACGTGCTGGCCCTGCGCTCCGTCGACACCACCGACTTCATGACCGCCGACTGGTCGCCGCTGCCCTACGAGCTGCTGGGGCGCGTGAGCAACCGCATCATCAACGAGGTGACGGGCATCAACCGCGTGGTCTACGACATCTCCAGCAAGCCGCCCGCCACCATCGAGTGGGAGTAGGGGCGCTCCTCAGGCGCGGGCCCTGAGAGCTGAGCTGGCGTTGAGCGCTGGTGTCGAGCCTCGACGCTGAGCGCGTAGCAGACTTCACGCGATCCACACACGCGGCGCACGCGCCGGACACGCCTCGGGCGTGGAATACGGGCCACTGCAGCGGGCGCTCGTCCGCTGCCAGACCCCGCCCCGTATTCCCTGTGTGAGGACGAGTTGTGAAGCCTTCCCCGTTCCTGAGCGGCGTCCTGGCCGCGCTGGCCCTGTCCCTCCCTGTCACGGGTCAGGTCGTCAAGGTCGACCCCGGCCTGCCGAGCTACCGTGCGGTGCAGGGTGTGTCGGGCAACATCAAGAGTGTCGGCTCCGACACCATGAACAACCTGTTGGCCCTGTGGGGCGAGGGCTTCAAGTCGCGCTACCCCAACGTGCAGATCGAGGTGGAGGGCAAGGGCAGCTCCACCGCGCCGCCGGCCCTGATCGCCGGCAAGGCCAGCTTCGGTCCCATGAGCCGGGGCATGAAGCAGGCCGAGCTCGATGACTTCAAGCGCAGCTTCGGCTACGAGCCCACGCCGTTGCCCACCAGCATCGACATGCTCGCGGTCTACGTGAACAAGGACAACCCGCTGCCGTCGCTCACGCTGGCTCAGGTGGACGCCGTCTTCAGCAAGTCGCGCAACGGCGGGCTCAGCCATGACATCCGCGGCTGGAGTGAGCTGGGCCTGGAAGGCGCCTGGGGCCAGCGCTCCATCAGCCTCTACGGTCGCAACTCAGCCAGCGGCACCTACGGCTACTTCAAGCAGCACGCGCTGTTCAAGGGTGACTACAAGGACAGCGTCAAGGAGCAGCCCGGCAGCTCGGCCGTTGTCCAGGGCGTGGCCACCGATCGCTTCGCCATGGGCTACAGCGGCATCGGCTACAAGACCGCCGACGTGCGCGCAGTGCCCTTGGCCTTCGACGCCGCCAGCACCGCGGTGCCCGCCACGCCGGAACACGCGTACACCGGCGAGTACCCGCTGGCGCGCTTCCTGCAGCTCTACGTCAACAAGCAGCCGGGCGCGGCGCTCGAGCCGCTGCGGCGCGAGTTCCTGCTGTACATCTTCAGCAAGCAGGGCCAGCAGGACGTGGTCAAGGCCGGCTACTTCCCGGTCAGCGCGGCCATCGCGCGTGAGGCCCTGAGTGCCGTCGAGCTGGAGCTGCCGGCCAAGGCGGAGAGCTGAGGCTGCAACCCAAGCTACCCCCTGGCGCAGAGCGTGGCCGAAGCGCGGCCGCGGGCACGACGGCCTACGCCGCCGCGTCCGCGTCCGCGCGTGGAGCCCCGCGGCGTGAGCGTCCGAAGCGGCGCGGGCTGCGCCTGGGCCCGCGGCTGGCCGACCGCCTCGCGCGCGGGGTGATCACGCTCGGCGGCCTGTGCACCATCGCGTCCATCGTGCTGATCATGGGTTTCCTGCTGGCCGTGGCCCTGCCGTTGTTCTCGTCGGCCGAGGTGCAGGGCGGCGCGCTGGTGGCGCGGCCGGCGCCGGCGCGGGCGCTGCGCACGGAGCTCGATGAGTACGGTCAGCTGGCCGCGGTGCTCGACGAGCGCTGGGTGCTGACGCTCTTCGCGTTGGACAGCGGCGCCACCCTGGCGCGCTCCTCTCCTCTGGCCCAGCTGCCGGCGCCCAGCGCCTGGGCGCTGCACGGCGACCGGGGCATCCTGGGCTTTGACGACGGGACGCTGCGCGAGCTCAGGTTGGGTTTCACGTCGCGGGTGCTGGCCGCGAGCGAGGCCGACCCGGAGCTGCTGGAGCTGGCACCGGGCGCCAGTCGAGCCTGGGGCGACGGGCTGGTGACCGCCACCGAGCAAGGCCTGCTGCGCCACGTGCGCTACGAGCTGAGCGTGGGCGAGGCCTTGCCGACGGGCGACGAGCGTCCGGTGCGCCTGGTGGACGCCGTGCTTTCGGAGCGCACGTCGGCCTACGTCACCCTGCAGGGCGAGCGCAGCCTGACGCTGCACACCCTGCGCAGCCGCCGCAACCTGCTCACGGGCGAGCGCACCCGGGTGCGCAGCAGCAAGCCGTTGCCGCTGCAGCCGGGCGACGCCGAGCAGGCCTGGGGGCTGTTCCTCATGGGACACGGCGACACGGTGCTGCTGACGGCGCGCGATGGCCGCGCGCTGCGCCTGCGCGCCGGCGCAGCTGGCGAGTCGCTGCGCGCCGAGCAGCTTGACCTGGCGCCCGAGCCCGGCGCAACGCTCACGTCCTGCGCGCTGCTGGCGGGACGCAACACACTCGTTACGGGCGACAGCGAGGGCCGCGTCAGCGCTTGGTTCAGCGTCCATCGCACACCCGAGCAGGGCGGTGGCGCGGACGGCAGGCAGCTCGTGCAGGCCCACGCGTTGGCCGGCCCGCGCGGCGCGTCCGTGGCCTCGCTGGCGCCCAGCCGCCGCAGCCGCCTGCTGGGCATGGCCTGGGCCGACGGCCAGGTGCGCTTGCAGCTGGTGACCTCCGGCCGGGAGCTGGTCCAGCTGCAGGGTCCGGCGCCCGCCGCCGGAGCGAGCCTGGCTCTGGCGCCGCGCGAGGACGCGCTGGGTCTGCTGGGCCCCGACGGCCTGCAGCGCTGGCGCCTCGACCCCGGCTACCCCGAGGCGGGCCTGGCGGCGCTCTTCACGCCGCTCTGGTACGAGGGCCTCAGCGAGCCCGATCACCTGTGGCAGTCCACCGGCGGCTCGGACGCCTTCGAGCCCAAGCTGGGCCTGTGGCCCCTGGTGTTCGGCACCATCAAGGCCACCGTCTACTGCATGCTCTTCGGCGCACCGCTGGCGCTGCTGGCCGCGCTCTTCACCAGCGAGTTCATGCCCCGGCGCCGGCGCACGGCAGTCAAGACGCTGATCGAGCTCATGGCCAGCCTGCCCAGCGTGGTGCTGGGTTTCCTGGCGGGGCTCGTGCTGGCGCCCTTCATCGCCGAGGTGTTGCCGGAGATCGTGGCCTGGCTGTTGGTGCTGCCCGCCTGCCTGGTGCTGGGCGCGGCCCTGTGGAGCGGCTTGCCGCGCGCACTGGCCGATCGTCACGAGGGACTGCTGCGCCTGGGCGCCATGGGTCTGGCGCTGCTGGCGGCGCTCGGATTGTCGGCGTTGCTGGGTGGTCTGGCCGAGCGCCTGTTCTTCGGCGGCGACGTCATGCTCTGGCTGGACGGCGCCGGCGAGGCCACGGGCGGCTGGCTGTTGCTGCTGCTGCCTGCCTGCGGACTGGCCTTCGCCGAGCTCTGGCAGCGCGTCGGGCCGGGGCTCGAGCGCGCGCGCCTGGGCCCCGTGCCCCTGGCGGCCGCGCTGGGTTCGGCCGGCGCCATCGCGTTGGCGTTCGGGCTGGCGCGGCTGCTGGACGGGGCCGGCTTTGATCTGCGCGGCAGCCTGCTGGGTCCCTACGAGGTGCGCAACGCCCTGGTGGTGGGCTTCGCCATGGGCTTCGCGGTCATCCCGGTGATCTACACCCTGGCGGAGGACGCCCTGGGCCGTGTGCCCGAGCACCTGCGCCACGCCTCGCTGGCGGCCGGCGCCACGCGCTGGCAGACCGCCTTCCGCGTGGTGGTCCCGGCGGCGGCCAGCGGCGTGTTCTCCGCGCTCATGATCGGCCTGGGGCGCGCCGTGGGCGAGACCATGATCGTGCTCATGGCCACGGGCAACACGCCTATCCGCGACTGGAACCTGTTCAACGGCTTCCGCACCCTCTCGGCCAACATCGCGGTGGAGCTGCCCGAGGCCGTGCAGGGTGGCGCGCACTACCGCACGCTGTTCCTGGCGGGTTTGGTGCTGTTCGCCATGACCTTCGTGCTCAACACCGGCGCCGAGTGGGTGCGGGCGCGCGCACGCCGCAAGCTGGGTTCGCTGTGATGCCGCAGCCCCCCAGCGCAGACAGTGCTCGCCGCCCACGTCGGCGCCCGCGGCCAGCCGGCCGGCGCGGCGGCGGCTCGGGCGAGGTCATGCTGTGGTTCAGCGGCGGCGCGCTGTTGCTGGCCCTGGCCATGATCGTGGCGCTGCTGGCGCTGGTGCTGTGGCAGGGCGGTGCCAGCTTCTGGCCCGGGAGCATCGAGCGCTTTGCGCGCCTGGCGGGTCCCGACAGCATGGGCGAGGTCATGGCGCTGGAGCGCTTCGCGCCGGACGACTTCTGGCTCGAGGCGCACGACGCGCAGGTGCGCGAGCGCGCCGCATCCGAGCAGGCCGCGTCCGACGGCCTGCTGGTGCGGCGTCTGGTGCGCAGCGAGAACTTTGACCTCACCGGCCGACACTACGAGTGGGTGGCCGACTGCGAGCTGCGGGGGCGCAGCCAGCCGCCCTGGGCGCTGCTGCTCGAGCGCCTCGGCGCCGGGCGCCTGTACGCCGTGCCCCAGGCCCTGCTGCTGGATGGCGAGCCGGTCAGCACCGGTCCCGACGCCACCTGGCAGGCCTTTCAGTCGCGTCACGCCGCGGCGCTCAGCCGGCGTCTGCAGCGGGTGGCCATCGAGGATCACGAGGTGGGGCGGGTCAACGCGCGCATCGAGCGCGCCCGGCAGCGGCTGCGCGAGGTGGCGCTGGAGCACGGTCAGGCCAGCGCGGCCTGGCGCGAGCAATCGGAGCGCCATGATGTCGTCGTGGCGCAGGCCTCGGCCGACTATCAGCGCCTGCTCGAGCGCATCGAGGCCCTGCGCAGCGAGAACGACCGCACCGAGCTGCGCCTGACCGCTGCCGACGGGCAGAGCGTGGACGTGCGCTTGAGCGACATCGTGCGCGCCTACCCGGCCAACCGGCTCGATCTCTCCGGGCGCATGGGCGTCTACCTCAGCCGCTGGTGGGAGTACCTCTCCGAAGACCCGCGTGAGTCCAACAGCGCCGGCGGTGTCTGGCCCGCCATCTTCGGCACCATCTCCATGACCCTGGTGATGTGCCTGCTGGTGGTGCCCTTCGGCGTGCTCGCGGCGCTCTACCTGCGCGAGTACGCACGCCAGGGCCTGCTCGTCAGCGTGGTGCGCGTGGCGGTCAACAACCTGGCCGGCGTGCCCTCCATCGTCTTCGGCGTGTTCGGCCTGGGCTTCTTCTGCACCATCGTCGGCGGCTGGATCGACCAGGAGTTCTACGCCGCCAACCTGCCCAACCCGACCTTCGGCAAGGACGGCCTGCTCTGGGCCAGCTTCACCCTGGCGCTGCTCACGCTGCCGGTGGTGATCGTGGCGACCGAGGAGGCGTTGGCGTCCGTGCCCGACTCCATGCGCGAGGGCAGCCTGGCCTGCGGCGCGACGCGCTGGCAGACCATCCGCCGCATCGTGCTGCCGCGCGCGGCCCCGGGCATCATGACCGGCATGGTGCTGGCCATCGCGCGCGGCGCGGGGGAGGTGGCGCCGCTCATGCTGGTGGGGGCGGTCAAGCTGGCCGACGAGCTGCCGCTCGACATGTCCGACTGGAGCGGCTCGCTGGGCCCGCTGCCTACCGGCCCGCTGCACCTGCAACGCAGCTTCATGCACCTGGGCTTCCACATCTACGACCTGGGTTTCCAGAGTCCCGACAGCGAAGCGGCCAAGCCCATGGTCTACACCACCACGATGCTGCTGATCGCCATCGTTGTTGCGCTCAACCTGCTCGCCGTCGCCGTGCGAGCCAAGCTGCGCCGCAAGTTCGGCGGCGCGACCGTCTGACCGAGGAGTCCATCATGGCCATCGAGACCGTCCGCTCACATGCCTCCGCGCCGGAGAAGGGGGTGCCCGTACCGGCCGCGCGCCAGGCCGTGCGTGCCCCGCGGCGCGAGCCGGAGCGCCGATCACAGCGCAGGCCGGAGCTGCGCGCGCCGACCGAGCCGCGCGGCACGGTGGACGGCTTGTTCGAGAGCATCGAGGCCGGGCTGCCCTTTCCGACGGCGGTGCACGAGTCGCTTGGCGCGATCGAGAGTGTGCTGGAGATCCACGACTTCTCCCTGTGGTACGGCGCCGTGCGCGCGCTGCACGACGTGTCGCTGGTCTGCCCGCGCGGGCAGGTGACCGCGCTGATCGGACCGTCGGGCTGCGGCAAGAGCACGCTGCTGCGCTCGGTGAACCGCATGAACGACCTGGTCGCGGGGGTCAGTACGCGCGGCGAGATGCAGCTGGAGGGGCGCCCGATCCTGGGGCCGGGCGTGGACGTGATCGCCCTGCGCAAGCGCATCGGCATGGTCTTCCAGAAGCCCAACCCGTTCCCTATGAGCATCTTCGAGAACGTGGTCTTCCCGTTGCGAGTGGACGGCGTGCGCGACAAGCAGTTCCTGGCTGAGATGGCCGAGCAGAGCCTGCGCGGGGCCGGGCTGTGGGACGAGGTCAAGGACCGCCTGCGTAGCTCGGCCCTGGCCATGTCGGGCGGGCAACAGCAGCGCCTGTGCATCGCGCGGGCCATCGCCGGTGAGCCGGAGGTGCTGCTGCTGGACGAGCCCTGCAGCGCGCTGGACCCCATCGCCACCGGGCACATCGAACAGTTGCTGGCGGAGCTGGCCGGGCAATACAGCGTGCTGATGGTGACGCACAATATGCAGCAGGCCCTGCGCACCAGCGACTTCACCGCCTTCATGGTGCTGGGGCGGCTGGTGGAGTTCGGTCCCACCGAGGATGTGTTCCGGCGCCCGCGCCTGAAGGAAACCGAGGATTACGTGAACGGTCGCTTCGGCTAAGGCTGGAAACGGCTGAGACAGGCTCTGTGCACGCCCGGAGAGGCGCTCTGCGAGGGTCCTGGCGCGCTCGAGGTCACCGCTGCCGGGGTCGCCGTCCGAGCCGCAGCCTGGGTCGCCGCTTGCCGGTCTGCGAGATCGCCCTGATACTCAATCAGCCGCTGCGCCCGCTGGTCGCCCGCCCCGAACGGCCGACCGATACGCTCCCCGATGCGCTCGGCGATCCTCTCCCCGAGTTCCCGAGGTCTCTCCCATGTGCAGCCCGACTGCCGTTCGTGTCGTGTTCTCGCTGACCCTGGCCGCGTTCTGCCTGGCACCCACCCCGCTGCGCGCCCAGGCCAGGCCCGTCACGCAGCCCGCGCCGCATCCCGGCGCCAGCCTGCCCGATGCCGTCTCGGGTGAGCAGGCCATCGCGCGCCTGGGCGCCGAGTTGCCGCAGCTGGCGACGCGTCACGGCATGAGCGCCGATGAGCTGAGGTCCGAGCTGCGGGGTGACCCCACCTTGTGGCTCAAGGGCAGTGACACGCTGCTGTTCGTGGATCGTCCGGCGCCGCCTCCCGGGCCCAGCGATGCGCCCTCCTACTCGGGCAGCATTCCGACCTCGCAGGCGTTCCTGCTGCACACCGACCCCGACAGCAAGAAGGTCATCTACCTGGACTTCAACGGTCACCACTCCCATGGGAATGGTTGGGCACACAACATCCACTTTCCGGCCTGGAACAGCTCCGGCAGCAGCGCCAGCTTCAGCGAGAGCGAGCTGCGGTCGATCATCGCGCATTGGGAGTACGTCGCCGAGGACTTCGCGCCTTGGGATGTGGATGTGACCACCGAGGCGCCGCCTATCGACGACATCTTGGGGGGCTTCATGGGGGACGACCGCTACGGCGTGCGCGTGGTCATGACTCAGGTCACCAGCGGCTTCGGCAGCGGCAGCGGTGGCATCGCCGTGCTGGGTTCCTACGGCTCCATCAAGGACACGCCGGTGTTCGTGTTCAACAAGGGCGACAACACGGGCTCGATGTCGGCCAGCCACGAGGTCGGCCACGCCATGCACCTGCTGCACGACGGCCTCAACGGCAGCACGTACCACCCGGGCACCGGCAGCGGCGCCACGAGCTGGGGCCCCATCATGGGCGCGCCCTTCGGCAAGACGGTGGTGCAGTGGAGCAGCGGGGACTACCCCGGCTCGAGCACGTCGCAGCTCGACCTGTACGTCATCGGCGGCGCGCCTACCAACCTGTACCCGGACGACGCGGGGGACAGCCTGGCTGAGGCGTCGCCCCTGGCGGGCGCCTGCCCCGACGTGTCCGCGCGCAGCGTGGACGGCGTCATCGGCTGGTTCACCGACGTGGATGCGTGGAGCTTCGAGACCAGCGGAGGCTTCATCAGCATCACGGCGAACCCGCACACGCCGGGTCCCAACCTGGACATCGAGCTGGCACTGTACGACGGCACGGGCGCGCTGCTGGAGATCGACCAGCCGGGCAACGCCACCCACGCGGCCATCGCACGCAACCTGCCGGCGGGCAGCTATGTGGTGACCATCGACGGCGTGGGCAAGAGCGGCGTCTACTCCGACTACGGCAGCCTGGGTCAGTACACGCTGAGCGTGGACGCGCCCGCCGTGGGTGCCTTCACGGACCTGGGCAACGGGCTGGCCGGCAGCGGCGGCCTGGTGCCGGTGCTGAGCGGCACGGGCCTGCCCTGTGAGGGCAACCTGGTGACCACCACGCTGGACAGCGCCCTGCCCAACAGCAGCGCCTGGCTGGTCTACGGCTTCAGCCAGCTCAACGTCTTCTTCAAGGGCGGCACCATGGTGCCCGACTTCGGCGCGGGCGGCGACTTCTTGCCCGTGGCGGTGGGGGCCGCTGGCAGCGTCAGCCTGCCCTCCAGCTGGCCCGCTGCGGTGCCCGCTGGCGTGCAACTCGTGCTGCAGTATTGGGTTCAGGACGCGGCCGGCCCGGCCGGCTTCTCCGCCAGCAATGGCCTGGAGTTGCTCACACCCTGAGTCGACCTGCGCCGGCCGCTACGGCTCGCGGATGTGCAGGGTCTGGTTGACCTCGATGGGGCCGTCGAGGACCTGGGTGGTGCCCGAGGGCCAGCGCACCTCGACGCGCTCGATCGACGCGGCGCCATCCAGTCCGAAGTAGAGCGGCATGCGGCTCTGGGACAGGTAGCCCGACTGGCCGTCCTGCACCTTGGTCTGGGTCAGGTCGCCGGCGTGCACCACGACCTGCGCGCCGAGCCCGTCGCGGTTGCTGGCGCTGCCCTCCAGCTCGAGCGCGAGCCAGGACAGCTGCACGGCGCGCTCGGAGAGGTCACTCAGCAGCACCAGCGGCGGCGTGTTGCACTCGTTGGTGACGATGTCCATGTCGCCGTCGCCGTCCACGTCGAAGATCACCGAGCTGCGCGAGCCCAGCGAGCCCCAGACGGTGATGCGCCCGCTGCGGTCCTCGCAGAGCTGGTGCTCCGCGTCCACGCCGGAGCAGTCCAGCTCGAACCAGGGTGTCGCCGTGGCGCCGCCGAGGCGCGGCTCGACGCCCAGCAGGAACTCGCTGCGCAGGAAACGCTGGCCGCGGTTGTTGAGCAGCACGGAGTTGACGCTGTAGCGGAAGGGGTAATTCATGCTGGAGATGAGCAGCACGTCGTCCCAGCCGTCTGCGTTCAGGTCGCCCACCGAGAGACCCCAGGGCCAGTAGTTCTCGGCGCCCACTTCGTCGGAGCGCTCCTCGAAGTTGCCGTCGCCGTCGTTCTGGAAGAAGCTGTTGCCGAAGATGCTCTGGCCGCCGCTGCGCAGCATGGACTCGGGCCACTGCATGTCGGCCTTGGCCAGCTCCGCGTTGGGGCCAACCTTCTTGCTCATGTCGGAGTGCATGTCCGAGATGAACAGGTCCATGTCCGCGTCGTTGTCCCAGTCGAAGACCTTGAGGCTCATGGCGCCCCAGGACGTGCGCGGGAAGACCTCGCGGCTGCGGCGCACGAAGCGCTCGCCGCCCTGGTTCTCGAAGTACTCGTCGTGGCCCTGCATGTTGAGCACGTAGAGGTCGGTCCAGCCGTCCTGGTTCAGGTCGCAGGGGCTGGCGTCGCCGGACCAGGAGATGTCGGTCAGGCCCAGCGCGTCGGTCACGTCCTCGAAGCGGTTCTCGCCGAGGTTGCGGTAGAGCACGCTGGTCTCGTTGCGCTCGGGCTTGAGGTGTCCGCTGAAGGCGTCGGAGTAGCCGTCGTAGAAGCTGTACTCGGTCGTGTCGCCCTGGGCCGTGGTGGCGTCGTTGATGACCGCGCGCAGGGTCTCGGAGGTGTATTCGCCGACGTTGCTGACGTAGAGGTCGAGCAGGCCGTCGCGGTCGTAGTCGAAGAACACCACGGCCGACGAGTGGCCCTGGTGCCCGACCCCGGCCGCGGCGGTGATGTCGCTGAAGCGCCCGCCGCCGTCGTTCTCGAACAGCTTGTTGCCCACGCGCACAGAGGTGGCGTACAGGTCGGCGTCTCCGTCGTTGTCGATGTCGGCGAAGGACGCCGACACGCCGATGCGGTCGGCCAGGGTCAGGGCCGCGTCCGAGCGCCCGGTGATGTCCTCGAAGCGCCCGTCGCCCAGGTTGCGCCAGAGCTGGTTAGAACCCACCTGAGTGCTGAAGTAGAGGTCGAGCTTGCCGTCGCCGTCCACGTCCGCCGCGGCCACGCCGTTGCCGTGGTCATAGTGCACCGGCTTGTAGCTGCGCCCGGCGTCGTCGACGATGCGGTTCCGGAAGCTGATGCCGCTCTGCGCTGTGCGGTCCTGGTACGCGAAGCCGTGGAAGACCTCGAACTGATCGGTGCTCTCGCGCTGTCGCGCCTCGTAGGCCTTCATCCAGCCCGACTCGACCACGCTGTCGGGCGAAGGGACCTGGGTCGGGTCATCCTGTGCGGGCGCGGCCGCGCTCGTGCCGCCGCCAGACGGGTCGGCGGGCTCGCCACCGCAGGCCCCCAGGCAGGCGGCGAGCACCAGCGCGCCAGGGATGGGCTTGAGGCGGGTCGAGAGGGGGCGGAGCGCGCAGGCGGCGGTGCTCATGGGCGGGTCCTCGGTCTGACGGTGTCTGACGGTGCGTGGCAGGAGTCGTACGCGCTGAGGGTGAGCCGCCGGGCGGTGGCGCTCGGCGGCGGGCGCCATCGAGCCATCATGCCAGCAGCGGAGCCTGGTCCCTAGTCGCGCTTGCTGCGTGCGGCGTCAGCGCTGCTCGGGCGGGCGGTAGCCCACTTCGGCGTAGGCCGGATGCTGTGGCACGAAGCGCTGGTCGAAGCCCGGCTCAGGGCCCGCCAGGTCGTTCTTGCCGGCCGGGATGCTGCCGCGCAGGTCGACCAAGTCGCCTCCGGCCACGCAGTCGGAGACACCGTCGCCGTCGGCCAGGTCCAGCTCGTAGGGAGCCTCGGGCGCCCAGCCGCCGGGCAGCTGGTTGCGCCAGAAGATGGAGCGCGTGTAGCGGTTGCCGCTGGCGCTGTCGTCCACCGCGTTGCGGTTGTCCGTGAAGGTGCAGCGGTCCACCCGCACGCGCGAGTGCGGGAACACCGTCAGGGCACCGCAGCCGTGCAGCGGCTTCCACTTGCCGTACTTGCGGCCGCGCTTGTCGAGCTCGCTGTTGGAGGCGTTGCCCACGAAGAGGCAGTTCAGGAAGACCGCGGCGCTGCCCAACTCGTGGTCGAGCAGGTCGACCGCCGCGCCCGTGAGCGGCGAGCGGTTGTCGCGGAAGATGCAGTCGCGGAATACGACCTCGCCTTCGGTGTAGCCGCGGTGCTCGATGGAAACCCCGGCGCCGCAGGGGCTGGCGTAGTTGTCGACCACGGAGACGCGCTCGATGGTGGGGTAGCTGCGGCCAAAGATCTTGATGCCGCCGCCGTCGGTGTAGAAGAACGTCGTGGGCTGCAGGCGTGGAGCGTCCAGCGGCGGCTGGATGGAGGGCGGGGTGCCGGCGCGCGTGACGAAGCCGTTGGCGCCCGTGATCTCGAAGCCACGCAGCACGGTGTCCGGCCCCACGCCGTCGCCGAAGTACACCACGTGATTGACCAGCGCCGGGAAGCCGAAGCGCGACGGGTTGCCCGCGTCCGGGTTGGCGGCGCTGAGCACCACGTGACCCAGCGCCTCCAGCACCACGCCGTCATGGCGCGCGTTGAACCAGATCAGCGCCTGCCGCGCTGCGTCCGGGCGGTAGCTGCCGGCGTGCACCGCCACGCGCTTGTGCTCGGGGTCGTCGGCGGCCGCCTCGAGCGCGGCCTGGATCGACTCGCCCGGGTACACGTGGCGCAGGCCCTGGGCGTCGGCGGGCACGGGCGGCCAGTGGGGAGCCGGGCGCTCGGCCGTGGCAGCGCCCCCGGGGTCGCAAGCCGCCAGCAGCAACAGCATCCCGCAGCCGAGCTGGCGCGCGTTCACGAGTCGTGCCGCCCCAGCCAGCGCTCGAAGTTCTCGCCGGACTCCACCACCAGGTCGATGAACAGCGAGTCGTGCGCGTAGCCGCACATCTGATCGCCGGGCAGCCGGTGCTGAGCACTCGCGCCGCTGTCGAAGCGCATGCTGTGCAGCAGATCGGGCACCGCCATCTCCTTCTGCTGCGCAAACGGTACCGACAAGAAGTAGATGTAGTCGCGGCTGGTGAGGTGCAGGCGCACGTCGGCGTGAGCCGGCAGGTGCAGGGCGTCGTCCAGGATGATGTCGTCCTCCGAACCCAGCACCCCGTCGGCCCCGGCGTAGCGGCTCTCCCAGCGGAAGTCATGCCCGGTGAGCAGCACTTCGATCGGGGCGTGGGGTGTGGGCTGCGCGTGCGCCACCGGCGGGAACTGGATCGCATCCGGTTCCGCTGGGGAACAAGCGCTGAGCGACGCCAACAGCGCGGCGCTCGAAGCCCAGCGCAGGCGCGGTGGCGATCGGTGGGGAGGGGAGCAGGCCATCAAGCGAGCAGGAGCGCGAGCCCGAGTCTACCTCGCGCACCCGCTGCCTCCAGCGCAGCTCGCCGTCAGGGCGTGCGCCCCGAGACGCCGTTGCTGGCGCTCAGGCCGAAGGGCCCCGTCGGGTCGACGACCCAGACCTGACTGAAGAACGACACGCCGGCCGGGACGCCCGCGGGCCAGGCCCCGTCCAGGCTCAGCTGCCCCAGCCCATCGGTGAGCATCAGGCTGCTGATGCTGTCGGGGAAGGGGAACATCGCGCCGCCCTTGAACGGCACCTCGAGCGCGCTCAGTCCCAGCACGAAGGCCGCCGTCAGGCCCGCGCCCGCGCCGCTCAGCTCGAGCCGCGTGGGCGCGTTGGCCGTGAGCGCGCCGCTGCCCGCCAGCCGAGGCGGCCCGCCCGCGCCCGCGAGCTCCAGGCCGTGCTCGCGCCACAGGGCGGGGTTGAGGCTGAGCACCCAGACCGATCCGGTCTCAGGGGCGCCGATGAAGTCGTTGTCGTTGCCGGCGCCCACGGCCAGGCTGAACTGCCCGTCTGCGTCCGTGTCGATGGCCGCCAGCCCGCCGCCGAAGAACTCGCTCGACGTGAGCCCGCCGCTGAAGCCGCCGGAGGTCTCGGAGATCTTCTGCCACGAATCCACGCGGCCGTCGGGCTCCAGCGCCAGGATCCAGGCCGCGCCGGCGTTCGCGCTGCCGTCATCGTCCCAGACGGCGCCCACGACCAGCTCGGGCGCGCCGTCGCCGTCGCGATCGGGCAGCGTCCCCAGCGACGTGCCGAACAGGTCGTCGGGGTCCAGCGCGCCGCCGAAGCCGCCGCTGTCCTGGGCGATGCGCTGGTGCTGCTTGACCGTGCCGTCGCTGTTGAGGAACAGCACCCA
>QNBX01000005.1 GCA_003644265.1 Planctomycetota bacterium | reverse complement strand
ATACGCTTCGCCGTAGGCTCGGGAGGCCGCCTCGCGCTCTTGAACCGGGCGTTCCGCCGCCCGGAAGCAGCGCCGCTTGGCTCATCCCGCTGCCCGCGGGCCTTGCTAGCCTGGGGTACCGAGTCAGATGTGCAAGGCCCCGGGGCAGGTAGCGAGCGTCCGCAGTGCGGCTCGGGGCACCAGCGATCGTCCCCGGGAGTGCTCTTCAATGTCTGTTCGATCGATGGCCGGCAAGCGGGTCTTGGTGACGGGGGCCGGCCGCAACCTCGGTCGCGCCATCGCGCTGGCCTTCGCCGAGGCCGGGGCCGATGTGATCGTGAACGCGCGTTCGAACCGCGCCGAAGCCGAGAGCGTGGCGGCGGAGGCTGAGCGGCACGGAGTCCGGGCGCGGGCGCTGCTGGCCGATGTGTCCCGCCGGCCTGATGTCGAGACGTTGATGGCCGGCGCGCTCAAGAGCTTTGGCGGCCTGGACGTGCTGGTCAACAACGCGGCGGTCCGCCCGCGTCAGGCATTCCTGGAGATCACGCCCGATGAATGGGAGCGCGTCCTGAGCACCAATCTGACCGCCATGTTCCACACCTGCCGCGCCGCGCTGCCCGGGATGGTGGAGCGCGGCTTTGGCCGCATCATCAACATCTCGGGAGCTGATGCATTCATCGGAGCCACACGGCGCGCGCACAGCGTGACCAGCAAGGCCGGCATCATCGGGTTGACCCGGGCGCTGGCGGCGGAGTTCGGTCGCTGTGGTGTGACGGCCAATGCGGTGGTCCCCGGGCTGCTCGATACGTCCCGCGATCCGCAGCACTACGATGCGAACGTCCTGAACGCCTGGCGCGATGGCCTGCCGATTCCGCGCGACGGCAAGCCCGAGGAGATCGCCGCGCTGTGCGTGTTCCTGGCCACGGACGATGCCGCCTACATCACGGGGCAGTCCATTCACGCCAACGGTGGGGGCGTGATGTGGTAGAGCCCGGCACGGGCCAGGCAGCCGCGCCGTTCCGGCCGTTTCCCAGGAGCGCGATCGAGCGCTCGATCCCCAGCCGTTTCGAGCAGCTGGTCCGTCAGGCGCCCGATCGGCCTGCATTGAGGACGCCCGCGGGGCGCTCCAGCTATGACGAGCTCAACCGCGCGGCGAACCGGGTGGCGCACGCGATCATCGCGCGTGGAGGCGCCGGCAACGTCGCCGTCCTGTGCGCGCACGAGGGCGCGGCCGTCGCGGTCATCCTGGGTGTGCTCAAGTCGGGCCGGGCCTACGTGCCGCTCGATCCGGCGAGCCCTCCAGAGCGGTTGCGCTTCGTACTCGAGGACTCG
The DNA here is from genome assembly GCA_003644265.1 of Planctomycetota bacterium. Next base: position 64,053 of record QNBX01000005.1, on the reverse strand, counting down.
CAGGCCACGCTGTTGCTGACCGATTCAGTACTGCGTGACGTCGCACACGAGCTCGCGGGGCGTGGCACTCCGATCGTCGATGTCGACGCGCTGGATCCGACAGGCCTCGATCGAGACCCGCCGAGCTCCTCGGGCCGTGATGATCTCGCGTACGTGATCTACACGTCTGGATCCACGGGCCGTCCCAAGGGCTTTGCTGACAGCCACGGCAACGTGTTGCACTCGACTCTTCGGCTCACGAACGCGCTGCACGTAGTCCCTGACGACAGGGGCTCCCTCGTGCGTTCGTTCGGCATCATCGGCGCCGTGCGCGACATGTTCGTGCCGCTACTCAACGGCGCGACGGTCTGCCCGTTTGACCTGCGCGAGCGGGGCGTGACGGCTATGTCCGACTGGTTGCTCCAGCACAGCGTGTCGATCCTGACCGCGGCGGCCTCGGTCTACCGGCAATTCGTGAGCACGCTGGCTGCAGGGCGCGTGTTTCCCGAACTGCGGCTGATCCAGGTGGGCGGAGAGCCGGTCACGCGCTCCGACCTGGAGCTGTGCAAGCGCCACTTCGCGGCTTCGTGCCGCTTTGTGAACTCGTTCGGCACGACGGAGACCGGCACCATCTGCTGCTTCTTCGGCGATGGGGCGTCGCCTGCGGGCGGCGGGGTCTTGCCGGCCGGGTATGCGCTCGAGGACATCGACGTGCTGCTGCTCGACGAACACGGGGACGATGTCGGCCTCGACCGCGTCGGCGAGATCGTCGTTCGCAGCCGCTACCTGGGCCGCGGCTACTGGCGACGACCCGAGCTGACGGCGGCCAGCTTCTCGATCGACCCCCAGGACGCCGCCGCCCGCAGGTTTCGCACCGGCGACTTCGGCCTGCTGCGGCCAGACGGCTGTCTGCTGCATCTCGGTCGCCGGGACTCGCAGGTGAAGGTGCGGGGCTTCCGGGTGGATCTCGCGGAGGTCGAGGCCGAGCTGCGGCTGATCCCGGGCGTGGCCGAGGCGGCCGTCGCCGTCGCCGATGACGACGACGTTGGTGACGCTGGTGACGCTGGTGACGCTGGTGACGACGCCGGTGACGACGCCGGTGACGACGCCGGTGACGACGGCAGTGACGACGGCGCCGCGCCTGATGCCGATGCGCGGCACGCCGGCGTGCGCCTGGTCGCGTACCTCGTCACGACTGTCGAACCGGTCCCGACGGTCAGCGCGTTGCGGTCGGCGCTCGCGGCCCGGTTGCCGGGATCCATGATCCCGGCGCGCTTTGTGCGCGTGGACTCGCTACCGCTGACGCCGAGCGGCAAGCTGGACCACCGCGCGCTGCCCGCGCTCGCGGAGACTCGCCCGGAGCTTGCCACGGGCTACGCGCCGCCACGCAGCGAGACCGAACGGGCGCTGGCCTCGATCTGGTCCGAAGTGTTGGGTCTCGATCGCGTGGGGCTCCGCGACGACTTCTTCGAGTTGGGCGGCGACTCGCTGCTGGCTGTGCGCATCTGTGCCCGGATCAAGCAGGTCCTGGGCCTCGATGTCTCGGTCCGGGATCTGTTCGACCAGGCGACTGTGCATGTCCTGGCCGTCACGCTGGATGCACGCGCCGACTTCGGTGAGCCCGGTGAGCCCGTGATCGTGCCGGTGTCCCGGGCTGATGCCAGCGCCCTCGCGCCCGCACAGCGCAGGCTCTGGTTCCTGGCGCGGCTGGACCCGGACAGCGCGTTCTACAACGTCCCGCTGCTCATTCGCTTGGAGGGGCCGCTCGACGGCCGCGCGTTGGGGCATGCCCTGAACGAGGTCGTGCGGCGCCATGAGGTCTTGCGGACCGTGTTTCCAGACGCCGGCGGGCGTCCCGAGTACAGGGTCATCGAGCAGTTGGAGCTGCACACACGCAGCGTGAGCCTGTCTGGGGTGCCCGCGCAGCAGCGCGACGCGGTGCTGGATGCCATCACGTCGCGTGAGGCCCGCGCTCCCTTCGACCTCGCCTGCGGGCCGTTGATCCGCGCGGGCTTGATCGAGCTGGCCAGCGACCGGCACGTCCTGCTGCTGACCCTGCATCACCTCGTGTTCGACGGATGGTCGGTCGAGGTCTTGTTGTCCGAGCTCGCTGAGCACTACGAGGCGCGCTGCGCGGGGCGTCGCTCAGCGCTGGCCGAGCTGCCGTTCCAGTACGCGGACTTCGCAGCGTGGCACGCAGGCCATCTCAAGCAACCGGAGGTGGCGGCGCAGCTTGACATCTGGTGCGAGCGCCTGGCCGACGCGCCCGCCGTGCTCGAGATCCCTGCGGACAAGCCGCGGCCTGAGCAGCAGACGTTTCGCGGCGCTCGGGTGATCGCGGACGTGCCCGCGCTGCTGCGAGAGCAGCTGAAGGCCCTCGCGGCGCGCAACAGCGCGACGCTGATGATGGTCCTGGCCACAGGCTTCGCGCTGCTGCTGCGGCGGCACTCCGGCCGGCGTGATCTGCTCATCGGCACCGCCTTCGCCGGGCGGGAGCGACGGGAGCTGGAGCGCCTGATCGGCTTCTTCTCCAACACGCTCGTGCTGCGCATCGAGGTGGGGGGGCACGACCCGTTCGTCGACGTGCTGCGACGGACGCGCGCCGCGACCCTGGATGCGCTCGCGAGCCAGGACGTCCCCTTCGACCGGCTGGTCGAGCGGCTCCAGCCACCCCGCGACGCGAGCCGGAATCCGATCTTCCAGGTGGCCTTCGCCCATCGTAGCCTCGCGCACGTGCCGGAGCGCATGGGCGCCGTGGGTCTGCGCGTGGAGGCGGGCGAGACAGGCAGCGCGAAGGTCGATCTGATGCTGACGACCTGCGAGCGCCGCGACGGCCTGAGCGCCTGTCTGGAGTACAGCACGGACCTGTACGAAGAGCGGACGATCCAGCGCCTGCTCGATGACTACGAACGAATCCTCTGGGACGCCAGCGCGGGCTCGCCCGGGGCAGGGTGAGGCGCGGCGCCCCGGTTACCCTCGCTCCCGCGCTCGCTCTATCCGCCGCGTCGACCCCGCCCCTCTCGCCTGGCATGCCCATGACCTGTCCTCGCATCGCCTGCCGCTCGCTGGTCAAGCGGCTGTCCTCCGGTGAGCAGCTGCTCACGATCCTGGATGGCGTGGACCTGACCATCGAGGCGGGCGAGTCGCTGGCCATCCTGGGGCCGTCGGGCAGCGGCAAATCCACGCTGCTGGGGCTGCTGGCGGGGCTCGATCGACCCACCTCGGGCCAGGTGCTGATCGACGGCACCGATCTGTCGGAGCTGGACGAGGACGGCCTGGCGCTGCTGCGGCGGCACAGCATCGGCTTCGTGTTCCAGAGCTTCCAGCTGCTGGGCAACCTCACCGCGCGCGAGAACGTGCTGCTGCCGCTGGAGCTGGTGGGAACGCCGGGCGCCCGCGATCGCGCCGACGAGCTGCTGGACGCCGTGGGGTTGGCGGTGCGCGGGCACCACTTTCCCAGTCAGCTCTCGGGCGGGGAGCAGCAGCGCGTGGCCATCGCGCGGGCGTTCGGTCCGCGGCCTCCGATCCTGCTGGCCGACGAACCCACAGGCAACCTGGACGGCGACACCGGGCGACGCATCCTCGACCTGATCTTCGGCCTGCGCGAAGGCGAGGGCGCGACGCTCGTGCTGGTGACCCACGACCCGGCCCTGGCTGGCCGCGCCGGTCGCGCAGTGGCCATGGCCGACGGGCGCATCGTGGAGGGCGGCGCCTCGCTGGCCGCCAGCGCAGCTGCCGCGCCTGCCGCGCCCGCTGCGCCTGCCGCGCCCGCTGCGCCTGCTGCGCCTGCTGCGCCTGCCGCGTCACCCAGCGCCTCGCGCGCGGCCGCTCCCGGTGCCCCGGAACGCGCCCCGTGAACCCGACGCTGTTGCTGCGCTGGGCGCTGCGGGAGTCGCGTGGCGCGCGCGGGCGGCTGCTGGCCCTGACCGCCTGTCTGGCGCTGGGCGTGGCGGCCGTCGTGGCCGTGACGGGTTCGGTGGACGCCATTCAGCAGGGCCTGGCCGGCAAGACGCGACAGCTGCTGGGGGCCGATGTCGTGCTGGAGAACCGCACGCCGTTTCCGCCCGAAGTGGACGCGCTGCTGGCGCAGCTGGCACCCGACGCCCGACGCACGCAGATCCTGGAGCTGAGCTCCATGGCTGCCTTGCCCGCGCGCGGCGGCGTGCCCGGCGCCAGCATGCTGGTGGAGCTGAAGGTCGTGGACGGCACGTTTCCGTTCTACGGCCAGCTGACCCTCGACCCGCCCGCAGCGCTGGATCAGCTGCTGGACGAGCGCTCCGTGGTGGTGGCGCCGGCCCTGCTGTCGGCCCTGGGCCTGGCCCGCGGCGATCAGCTGCTGGTGGGCGGCGCGGCCTTCACGATCGCGGGCGAGGTCTTGGCCGAACCTGACCGGCTGGGGTTCTCGTTCACGCTCGGGCCGCGGGTGTTCGTGAGCCGGCAGGGCTTCGCGCGCACGGACCTCGGCGCCGCCGGCAACCGCGTCGAGCACAAGCTCATGCTGGCTCTGCCGCCGGACCAGGCCGGTGCGGCTCAGGTGCAGGCGCTGGTGGCGCGTCTGCGCAGCGAACTGGAGCGCCCGGGGCTGATCCGCGACGTCGACTCCGGCGCCGACAGCCAGCCCGGCGTGAGCCGTCAACTGCAACGCGTGGAGCGCGCCCTGGGCCTGATGGCCCTGCTCTCGCTGGTGCTGGGGGGCATCGGCGTGAGCCAGGTGGTGCGCGCGTGGCTGGGCGCGCGCACGCTCAGCGTGGCGGTCATGCGCTGCCTGGGTCTGCGCCCGGTCGAGATCCTGGTGATGTTCCTGGGGCAGGTGCTGGTGCTGGCCTCGGTGGGCTGCGTGTTGGGCGCGGCGGTGGGGGCCAGCGTGCCCTGGCTGTTGCCGCGCCTGCTGCCCGACAGCATGCCCGTCGAGCTGATCCAGGCCGCCCAGCCCCTGGCCTGGTTGCGAGGCATCGGCCTGGGGCTGGGGCTGTCGCTGGTGTTTGCCCTGCCTCCGCTCACCGCGGTCTGGCGCGTGTCGCCCGCGCGCGTGCTGCGCGCCGAGGCCAGCCCGCTGCCCGCGCCGCGCGGCGTCCGCGTGGCTTGCGGCCTGGCGCTGCTGCTGGGCGTGTTCTTCTCCGCGCTCTCGTTGGGAGAGCGGCTCGACCTGGCGGGCGGCTTCACGCTGGGACTCGCCGCCGCGTCCCTGGCGCTGATGGGCGCGGCGCGCCTGGTCATGTGGGCCGTGGGGCGCCTGCCGCGCGAGCGCGTGGGGCCGACCCTGCGTCACGGGCTGGCGGCTCTGGCGCGACCGGGCGCGGGCACCACCGGCGCCGTCACGGCCCTGGGGCTGGGCGTGTTCGTGGTGCTCTCGGTGGCGGTGGTGGCCGAGCGCCTGTCCCACAGCCTGCGCTCGGCCCTGCCCGACAACGCGCCCACCGCCTTTCTGGTGGACGTGCAGCCCGATCAGTGGCAGTCGCTGAGCGCCGAGCTGGAGGCGCGCGCGCCGGGCGCCGTGCGCTCCGTGCCCGTGATCATGGCGCGCCTGTCCGTCATCGACGGCGTGCGCGTGGCCGACATGCTGGCCGGACGCCGCGGCGACGACGACTCCCGCTCCGAAGGGCGCAGCCGCTGGGTGCTCACCCGCGAGCAGCGCCTGACCTGGGTCGAGCAGCTCGGCGACGACAACCAGATCGTGGCCGGCGCCCTGTGGTCCGAGCCCGAGCTGGACGAAGTCAGCCTCGAGGAGGGCTTTGCGGCATCGCTGGGTGTAGAGCTGGGCGCCGAGCTGGTGTTCGACGTGCAGGGCGTGGCCGTGCCCCTGCGCGTGACCTCGCTGCGCAGCGTCGAGTGGCGCTCCTTCGCCATCAACTTCTTCGTGTTGGTGGAGCCGGGTGTGCTGGACGACGCGCCGCACTTCCGCATCGCCACGGCGCGCATGGACCCCGATGCGCAGCGGCAGGTGCAGGACCTGATCGCCGCGCGCTACGCCAACATCACGCTGCTCGACGTGCGCGCCATCCTGGAGCAGGTGGCCGAGCTGCTCTCTCTGTTGGCCTCCGGCATCGGCGCCCTGGGGGCGCTCACGGTGCTGACGGGGCTGGCCGTGCTGGCGGGCTCCGTGGCCAGCACCAGCCTGCGTCGCGGGCGCGAGGCGGCCCTGCTCAAGACCCTGGGCCTCACCCGGGCCGGCGTGGCGCGACTGATCGCCGTGGAGCACGCCATGCTGGGAGCGGTGGCGGGCGCCGTGGGCGGGCTGGCCGGTCTGCTGCTGGCCCGCGGTTTCCTGATCGAGGTGGCCGAGCTGAGCCTCGACATGCCCTGGGGTCTGGTGCCCCTGGCGGCCGGGCTGACCGGCGCGTTGGCGGCGCTGTGTGGTGTGTTGGCGTGTCGCGGCGCGTTGCGTCAGCCGCCGCTGCTGAGCCTGTCCGAGTAGCCCCGCGCGCAGCGAGGGCCGCTCAGAAGCGCACCCGCGCCCGCTGCCTGAGCTTCTCGCTGGGATAGAAGGTGTCGCGCCAGACCACGCCGCCGCGGCGCCAGCCCAGCCAGCCGGCGCGCGCGAGCGTGTACGCCATCAGCAGCGTGCCCACCGGCGTGAGCAGACTCGGCAGCACGGGCCGGCCCATGAATCGCGCCATGACGGCGGAGCAGCCGCCGCCCACGAGCAGGCCGGCGCCCGCCAGCCACGGCAGCCACGCCGGCACGGGCGCGAACAGCGCGGCAAAGGGCGACAGCTCCATCCACAGCACGAGCGTGGCGTAGAACAGCAGTCGCGGCAGGCTGCAGCCGCAGGAGGCAAACGTGTTCTTCTCCAGGCCGCGCACCATGGCGGGCAGGCTGTCGTACCAGCGGAGCCCTGCCAGGCCGCGCCCGGACACCGCCGCGCAGCGCGCGCCGCTGCGCTTGAGCAGGCGCGCCAGCGCCACGTCGTCCACCACGTCGTAGGCCAGCCACTGCAGCCCCTCGCTGGCGTCGAGCGCCGAGCGCCGCACCAGGTTGAAGGCGCCCACGCCCATGGCCGCCTCGCTCTGTGGGTCCTGCATGCGCCACGGCCTCTGGGTCAGGGTGAACAGGCGCCCGAAGGCTGCGAGGGCGCAGTCCTGCCAGAAGCCCGTGGACCACATGTCGGGGATCAACGTCATGAAGTCCAGACCGCGGGCCTCTGCGTGGGCCAGCGCGCGTCGCAGCACGTCGGGCGCAAAGTGCACGTCCGCGTCGCTGAACAGCAGCCACTCGCCGCGGGCGGCCTCGCTGGCCAGCTTCAAGGCGTGGTTCTTGCCCAGCCAGTCGGGGGGCAGCCGGGTGACGTGCACGGCCGTCACGCGCTCGTCCGCCGCCGCCAGTTCGTCCACGATGGCGCCCGTGTCGTCCTCGCTGCGGTCGTTCACCAGCACCAGCTGCAGGTCCGGGTAGTCCAGCGCCAGGCGACTGAGGCTGGCTTCGCGCAGGCTGTGCTGCTCGTCGCGCGCGGGCACCAGGATCGACACGGCGGGCCAGCTGGGCAGCGGCTCGTACGGCAGCTCGCGCAGCTGCGGCACGGCCCGCACGAAGCGCCAACACAGCCACGGCGCCAGCAGCAGCAGCGCACACGGCAACCCGAGCAGCAGCGTCATGAGCCAGGCGGATGGAGACAACAGAGGCGTCCCGGGCTGGAGGTCCGTGTCGGTGGGCGCTGTGGGTGAGTGGCGAGTGGCGCGGGGCCACGGCAGGTTGGCGCACGTCGCGTCGGAGGGCCGCAGGCGTCCTCGCCACATGATCATGCCGCTCCCTTGCGGGTCGTCTCCACGACCAAGTCGCTCGCCGTCGCCGTGAGTCTGGGCCTCCTCGCCCGCTATCCTCTGCGCCATGCGAGCTCCCGACGGATTGCGCCTGTTGCCCCTGGCCCTGGTGTTGGAGGGTGCCCTGGCGCTGTTCGCGCTGGGGCTGGGTTGGTGGTTTCTGGACGACCCGCTGCCGAGCCCGGTGTGGCCGGATCAGCGCGGGCTGTGGTGGGCGCTGGGGGGCTCGCTGGCGCTCACTCTGGCGGCGCTGGGCATCACCTCCCGGGCCGCTCGCCGCGTGGGCTGGATTGAGGGCATCAACCGCGGCGTGACGCAGAGCCTGGGCCCGGCCATCGGGGCGGCTTCCGTGAGCGACCTGCTGCTGGTGTCGCTGGCGGCCGGCGTGGGGGAGGAGCTGCTGTTTCGAGGCGTGCTCCAGCCGCTCTGGGGGCTGTGGCCCACGGCGTTGGTCTTCGGTCTGGCCCATGCGCTGACGCCGGCGTACTTCGGGCTGGCGGTCGGCATGGGGCTGCTGCTGGGCTGGCTGTCGGCTCACACGGGCGGGCTGTTCGCGCCCATGGCGGTGCACGCGGTCTATGACGCCGTGGCGCTGCTGCGCCTGCGCCGACGCATGCATGAGTGATACGGTGGCCGCTCGGGGGAGCCGCAGACGGCGGCCCCGCGGTCCCCAGCAGGAGCAGATGCCATGGCGCCCCTCTCCGTCACCCTCGCGCTGGCCGTGCTGCTGAGCGCCGTGCCCGCGATCAGCGCCCAGGAGGCCCGCGACGTCGACGCGGTGCTGGCCGCCATCGAGGCCATCGAGCTGCCCAGCTACGACCGCGACCGCCGGGACGAGGAGGGCTACCGGGACGAGTACTTCGCGCAGCGCGCCCTGGTCGATGCCGAGCGTGACGCGCTCGCGGGGGAGCTGTTCGCGCTGGAGCCGGGCCACGCAGACCTGCTCCAGCTGCTGCCCGCGCGCTGGGGTCGTCTGTTGGGTGAGCAGACGGACGCCGCCGTGTCCGAGATGGACGCCGTCATCACCGGGTATGCCTCGGCCCCGCTGGTCAACCTGGCCTACTACTGGAAGGGCCGGGCCGCCATGCCCGGGCGCGACGCCGAGGCCATGGCCCACGCCACCGGGGCGTTCCGCCGCGCCTTTCCCGAGGACGAGCAGGGCGCGCGCATGCTGAGCGACCTGGCGTCGCTGTACGCCGAGGAGCCCGAGCGGGCGGTCGCCACCTACAACGCGCTGATCGAGGCTTACCCCGAGTACCGCAGCATCGGCTACATGCGCGGCAAGGTGCGGCAGATCGAGCAGCTCGGTCAGCCCTTCGAGCTGGCCTTCGACGACGCGACCACCGGGCGCCGCGTCGATCTGGCCGAGCTGCGCGGCAAGCTGGTGGTGGTCGACTTCTGGGCCACCTGGTGCGGGCCGTGCGTGGCGGAGATGCCTCACATGCAGGAGCTGTACGCCGAGTTCGCGCCCCAGGGTGTGGAGTTCGTGGGCGTCAGCCTCGACAGCAGCAAGGCAGACGGCGGTCTCGACAAGCTCAAGGCCTACGTGGCCGAGCACGAGATCCCCTGGCCGCAGTACTACCAGGGCTTCGGCTGGGAGGGTGAGTTCAGCACGTCGTGGGGCATCAACTCGATCCCGGCGCTGTTCGTGGTTGATCGCGACGGCAGCCTGGTCAGCGTGAAGGCGCGCGGCCAGCTCGAGATCCTGCTGCCCGAGCTGCTGGGGCGCGCCGAGTGAGTCAGCGTTCGACGCGCCGCGCGAGCCGCGGCACCGACGCACGGCGTCTCTTGACCGCTCGCCCGCTGGGTGCAGCGACGGACACGTCGTCATGGCGATGATCGCGCGCTTGTTGCTGCGGGTCCTGTGCTTGCCGTTCCTGGTCTGGGGCTCGGCGGCGCTGTGGTTCGACGGCCCGGCCTCACGCGGGCTGGCGGGGGCCCTGGCCGGCGGCTACGTGCTGCTGTCGCTGGCGCTGCTGTGGCACCGTCCGACGCGCCCCGGAGCGCGCAAGCTGGCCCTGGTGGCGCTGCTGTTCGCGGGCTTGGTGGGCTGGTGGCTCAGCATCCCGGCCCGCAACGACCGCGTCTGGTTGGAGGACGTGGCCAAGCTGCCGTCGGCTCGCTTCGACGGCGACGTGGTCACGCTCACCAACGTGCGCGACTTCGCCTACCGCAGCGAGACCGATTTCGACGCGCGCTGGGAGACCCGTCGCTACGACCTGAGCCAGATTCGCGGCATCGACCTGTTCCTCTGCTACTGGGGTCCGCGCGAGATCGCCCACACGATCATGAGCTGGGAGTTCGCCGACGGGCAGCACCTGGCCATCTCGATCGAGACCCGCAAGGAGCTGGGCGAGGAGTACTCGGCGCTGCGCGGCTTCTTCCGGCAGTTCGAGCTGTACTACGTGGTGGCCGACGAGCGCGACGTGATCCGTGTGCGCAGCGAGCAGCGCGGCGAGGAGGTCTTCCTGTACCGACTGGCCGCGCCGCCCGAGCGCGCCCGCGCGCTGCTTGAGCAATACCTGCGCCGCGTGGACGGGCTGAACGACTCGCCCGCCTGGTACAACGCCTTCAGCAAGAACTGCACCACGGTCATCTTCGACCACGTGCGGCCGATCATGGGGGAGATCCCCTTCGACATGCGCATGCTGATCAACGGGCGCATCGACGAGCTGCTCTACGACCGCGGCTCGATCAACACGTCCCTGACGTTCGAACAGCTGCGCGCCGCCAGCGAGGTGACACAGACGGCCCACGCCGCTGGCGACGCCGCCGACTTCTCCGCACGCATCCGCGCCGAGCTGCCTGGTCGGCCCGCGCCACCCAAGGACTGACTATGCCCACGCCCGCGCCCGCCCGACGTGGCTTTCCGCTTGTTGTGACGTTCGGCGCCGAAGGCTCTGCGCCTGACCGCCCGGCGCCCGCACCTGCTCGTGTGGGCGCAGCTTGCTGGCCGGGCTGGTCGTGCGTGCGACGCGCCCTGCCGATGCTCGCGCTGCTGGTGGGGGGCTGCGGCATCTTCGAGCCCACCATCGCCGTGGACCGCGTGGGCTCCGACAGGGTCTACGCGACGCTCAACCGCACCGCCCTGGTGAGCGACGAGGTCAGCGCGGCCACCGGCGCGGTGCTGCACCAGTACAGCCTGACCGAGCTGTCGCACTACAGCAGCTGGGAGGCCGTCCAGGCCCTGCACGAGGTGAGCCTGGACGAGCCCACGCGTGAGAACCTGTTTGCCTTGGCCGAGCTGTCGTTCCATCACGGGCGCCAGCACGACGAGTGTACCTACGGCTTTCTGGCCTCGGCCGTCTACGCCTGGCTGTACCTGATGGGCGACGAGGACCCGGTGCCTCCCAACCCCTACGACCGGCGCTTCCGCTGGGCCTGCGATCTCTACAACAGCGGCTTGCAGCGCGCCTTCAGCCAGGTGGACGGCGCCTACCAGCCCTTCGCGCCGCATGAGCGCGAGCTGCCCGTGGGGCGGCTGAAGATCGAGCTCGACACGACCGGCACGCCCTGGACGCAGGCGGAGTTCGATCGCTACGTGCCCGGCGACGAGTTCCTGCTGGAGGGGCTCAGCCTGCGCATGCGCGACTCGGGCCTGGGCGTGCCGCTGGTGGGGATCAGGGCCGACGGATCACGTGGCTTCGTGCCGGCCACCGCGCTGCTGCGCCTGCACGGGGGGCTGGAGGATCTGTCGACGGGCGTCGACGCCACGCTCGAGCTGCACTCGGCCTACGACCCGAGCGACGTGATCGTGGGCGACAGCGTGGTGCCACTGGAGGCCGACCTGTCCGCGCTGCTGGCCTACTCCCTGCACGACTCGCCGCTCTGGAAGTTCAGCCTGGCCGGGCTGTTCGAGGGCAGCCGGGCCGTGCGCGAGAACCGGCTGGTGGCCGTGCGCCCGCTGGTCAAGGGTCGCACCCCGGTGGTCTTCATCCACGGCACCGCCTCCAACCCGGCCTACTGGGCCGAGATGCTCAACACCCTGCTGGGCGATCCGGAGCTGCGCGAGCGGGCGCAGTTCATGTTCTTCCAGTACGCCAGCGGCAACCCCATCGGCTTCTCGGCGCTCACGCTGCGTCAGCAACTCGCCGAGCAGATCGAGGCGGCCGACCCCGAGGGCACGGACCCGGGTCTCAACAACGTCGTGCTGGTGGGGCACAGCCAGGGCGGCCTGCTGGTGCGCATGCTGATCTCCGACGGCAACATGGACTGGTTCGAAGCGGAGCTCGGCAAGTCACTGGAGGACTTCGATCTGCCCGCGGAGCAGGAACAGCTGGTGCGCGATGCCATCGACTATCGGGCTTCGCCCGAGGTGAGCCGGGCGGTGTTCATCTCGACTCCCCACCGCGGCAGCTATCGGGCCGCCGCCTGGTACTCGCGCATGATGGCCAAGTTCATCTCGGTGCCGGGGCAAATCCAGGGGATGGTGACGAACATGGTGGGCCAGAGCGGCCAGCAGGTGCCGAAGGTGCTGCGCAACCGCGTACCCACCTCGCTCGACAACATGGACCCGTCCAGCCCGTTGCTGGAGCGCCTGTCCAAGGCGCCCATCGCGCCCTGGGTGAGCATGCACTCGATCATCGCCATCGGCGACGCCGACCCCGACGACCCCGAGCAGGTGGTGCATGCGGACGACGGCGTGGTGGAGTACACCGCCGCCTGGATGCCCGGCGTGGAGTCGGAGCTGCTGGTGTCCCTGGGCCACTCCTGCCAGGAGAACCCGCTGGTGATCCAGGAGGTGCGGCGCATTCTGCGCGAGCATCTGGCCGTCTTGAGGAACGACCCATGACCCCCGACCAGCATCACCCGGCTCCCAGCGAGGGCGACGCGCGCCGCGCCGAGGTCCACGAGCGTCTGGAGCAGCTCGGCGGCATCGACGCGGGCGTGGCGCGGCAGGTGGCCCGGGACACGGGCGTGCCGGAGGCCGAGGTGTACGGCGTGGCCAGCTTCTACCACCTGCTGTCGCGCCCTCAGCAGAAGGTGCGCGTGTGCACCGGGCTGTCGTGCCGGCTGGCGGGCGCCGACGACGTGCTGGCGGCGGCGCAGGACGCGGGCATGCCCTGCGAGGGCGTGTCGTGCCTGGCCGGATGCGACGTGCCGCCCGCCGTGCTGCGCGAGCGCCGCGTGCTGCCGAAGCTGACGGTGCAGGACGTACAGCGCGCCGACGGACAGTGGGAGCAGCTGGAGTCCGAGGCAGCGCAGGGCATGACGCCGGGGGGCGCGGGCGGCAACTCGGCGGCCGACGCTTCCGCCGCCGACGCCGGACCGACCAGCGAGTCCACCGCGCCCGCCGTCGAGTGGCGCGGCCACGTCGGCCCCGAGCGCGACGACCCCGAGCAGCTGGCCCTGAACCTGTATGGCGCGCCCGATCGCAGCGGCGCCGCCTTCCGCCAGGCGCAGCAGCTGGGCCCCGAGGCGCTCTTCGAGCAGCTCGAGACCTCGGGCCTGCAGGGCCGTGGCGGCGCCGGCTTCCCCGCGCACATCAAGTGGCGCGCGGTGCACGGCCAGCCCGAGACGCGCCGCTACGTGGTGCTCAATGGCGACGAGGGCGAGCCCGGCACCTTCAAGGACCGCGAGCTGCTCATGCGCCGCCCCGACCGCGTGCTGGAGGGGCTGGCCATCGCGGCCGCGGCCACCGGCGCCGCGGACGTCTACCTCTATCTGCGCGGCGAGTTCGGCGTGCCCTGGGATGTGATCGCGCGCGAGATCGCCGACGCCGAGGCCAGCGATCGCTTCCCGGGCGTGCGCTTTCACATGCACGCCGGCCAGGGCGCCTACATCTGCGGCGAGGAGACCGCGCTGATCGAGGCGCTGGAGGGCAAGCGCGGCATGCCGCGGCTCAAGCCTCCCTTCCCCGTCGAGAACGGCCTCTGGGGCATGCCCACGCTGATGCACAACGTGGAGACCATCGCCTGCGTGCCCTCCATCGTGGAGCGCGGCGGGCCGTGGTTCGCTGCGCTCGGGCGCGCCGAGGCGGGCACCAAGCTCTACTGCGTGAGCGGCCACGTCGTGCGCCCCGGCACCTACGAGCTGCCCCTCGGCGTGACCCTCGACGAGCTGGTGGCCGCGGCCGGCGGCTACGTCGGCACGCTCAAGGCCTTCTCGCCCGGCGGCGCCAGCAGCGGCTTCTTGCCGGCCGACATGCGCGCCATCCCGCTCGACTTCAAGACCCTGGGCGGCGTGGGTTCCATGCTCGGCTCGTCGGGCGTGGTCGTGCTCAACGACAGCGTCTCCATGCCCTGGGCCGTGGAGCAGCAGCTCAAGTTCTTCGAGGACGAGAGCTGCGGCCAGTGCGCGCCCTGCCGCATCGGCACGTTCTATCTGCACACGATGCTGAAGCGCCATCGGTCCGCGGCGAGCGACGCGCATGCTGGAGGCGCGAGCGGCAGCGTCAGCGCGAGTTCAGCGGGCGCTGCCACGGGCGGCGCGACCGGCGGCAACGGCAAGGACCATCCCAAGCCGCTCGACAAGGTGGCCGACGCCGCCTGGCAGATGAACGAGGGCTCCATCTGCGGGCTGGGCCAGGCCGCGAGCCTGCCGCTGACCACGGCGCTGAAGCACTTCGGGGACGAGTTCGCGGTCGGTTAGCCCTCGCCAGCCCCGCGCATGTGCACGTCCCGCTGCGGGAACGGGATCACGATGCGCTCCTCGGCAAAGCGCGTGTACACGCCGGTGTTCAGGGCGTCGAGCACGCGGCCGCGCAGCTCGGGGTGCGGGATCCACACCAGCAGCTCCAGCGCCAGGGAGCTGTCGTCAAACGAGCGGAAGCGCACCCGCGGCGAGGGCTCCGGCATGACGTGCTCGGCGCCGCCGGCCACCTCCAGTAGCACTGCGCGGGCGCGTTGCAGGTCGGTGCCGTAGGCCACGCCGACCTTGACGCGGATGCGGAAGCGCGGCGCGCCGGAGGTCTCGTTGATGATGGCGCCGCCGCCGATGAGCGAGTTGGGGATCGTGATCTCGACGTCGTCGCGGGTGAGGATGCGCGTGGAGCGCAGGCCGATGTGCTCAACGCGCCCGCGGTGGCCGCTGTCCAGGTTGATGTAGTCGCCCACGCGGTAGGGCGCGTCGGCCACGATGAAGATGCCGGAGAAGAGGTTGGCCAGAGTGTCCTTGGCGGCAAAGCCGATCACCACGCCCGCCACGCCGGCGCTGGCCATCCAGCCCGTGGCGTCCAGGCCCCAGAGCGTGATCAGCAGGTAGACCGCTGCGCCCAGCACCAGCACCTTGGCCAGGTTGTGGAACAGCGGCAGGGTGCGCTCCTCCACGGCGTCGAAGCGATGGGCGTTGCGTCCCATGGCGGTGAGCACCAGGTTCACCAGCCGCAGCGCGGTCAGGGTCCACACGATCAGCGCCAGGGTCACCAGGCTGCGGTGGGCCCAGAGCAGCGCGCCGTCCTCGCCCTCCAGCACGTGACAGGCCATCCACAGGCCGGCCAGCACCACGCTCTTGGTGACGGGGCCGTGCAGGCTGTCGATGATCTCGTCGTCGATCGTGTTGCGGGAGCGCCGCGCCATGACGCGCAGCGAGCCCACCAGCACGAAGTCCACCAGGCGCGCGAGCAGCACCGAGGCCACGAGCAACGCCAGCGCCACCAGCGCGCGGTTCTCAAACACCGGCAGGGTCTGGGCCAGGGCCTCCAGCCAGGTGTCGAGGGCGGAGACGGCGGCGCTACCGGGGCCCTGCGTCTGCGGTGCATCGGCCTGGGGTGCATCGCCCTGGGGTGCATCGCCCGGGGGTGCATCGCCCGGGAGGACATCGGCCGGGAGTACATCGGCCGGGGATGCATCGCCCGGGAGGACATCGGCCGGGGGCACATCGCCCGGGGGGACATCGGCCGGGGCCACATCGACCTGGGGCACGCCGACCTGGGGCAGCGCGCGAGCCGTCGGGGCCAGCAGCAGCGCAGCCAGCAGCGCCGCCAGCAGTCGGGCGATCACAGGCGACCCGCCAGCCCCGAGGGGCTGCTCGCTCGGCGGCGTTGCTCGTGGGGGGCGCTGGTCACGACGGGGTCAGCGTACCTGCAGACCAGGTGCAGGGCGAGGCCGCGCAGGGCGGCGCCATCAAGGGCGGTGCATTTGACCGCCCCCGTGAGGAAGCGCACCATCCGAGAGCCGCGCAGGGGATGTCTCACCGTGATCTGCATCAGTGCACGCGCGGCGTGAACCAGAGCACAAGAGGGGGAGGCCAAGCATGCTGTCCGTCCGTCCGTTGTCGTACGTCTCGTTGGCGCTGCTGGTCTCGAGCCTGTTGGGTGCCTGCGCGTCGCTGGGCGACGCCTTCGTGCCGCCGCCGACCCAGACGAACCACCCGGTCGACTTCGACGAGCTGCACACGCTGGCCGAGCACTCCCAGCTGGCCTATCAAAGCGAGGCCGAGATCGAGGCGCGCTTCGGCGCGAGCGTGCAACACGGCGTCCTGCCGTTGAGCGATGTGCGCTACCACGTGACGAACGAGGGCGGACGCCAGGTCGTCTCCATTCGTGGCACGTCCTCCTTGCCCAATCTGGCGGTGGACGCGGTGGTGGACCTGGAGCGTGCCGAATTCATCGAGATCGACATGCACGAGGGCTTCCTGCGGGTCGGACAGCAGCTGGGCTTCGTGCTCTTGGCGGAGCTGGACGCCGATCAGCCGGTGGTGCTCACGGGGCACTCCATGGGAGGGGCCTTGGCCGTGGTGGCGGGCCTGTACCTGGATCAAGCCGGCTACGAGGTGCAGGCCGTCACCTTTGGCCAGCCCAAGGTGACCACCCTGGACGGGGCCCTGCAACTCACCAACGGCGGTACCGGCCTGCGCGTGGACCGGGTCGTGTATCGGGGCGACCCCGTGGCCGACATGCCGCCCTACATCCCGGACGACGACGTGCTGCTCTACGCCCACGTGGGCCCGGAGATCCTGCTCTGGACCGATGCGATCTACAGCTACCTGGAGTCCCGGCAGATCCTGCTCGACCCCGATGTCATGCTGATCACCGAGCTGCCTGCCAGCCTGGACACGGCCAATCACTCCGTGGATGGCTACGTGGCGCGCCTGGCGCGGCTGCGCCAAGCCGCACGCGAGGTGCCGTATCACGAGCGCCACGACGTTTGATCCCGCGCCGCGGCGCGCAGGGCCATCGAGCCACGGGCCGAGTTGGCCTACAATGCTCAGCCCTCCCGGGGCCGGCGTGATGCATGCGCGCAACGGCCGGCTCCCGTCGCTGCAATTCACAGGAGCCGCCGCCCATGATCGCTCGCACCACGCTCACGCTGGAGGGTCGCGAGGTCAGCTTCGCACCTGGCGAGACGATCCTGGAGGTGGCGCGGCGCGAGGGCGTACACATCCCCACCCTGTGCCACGACCCGCGGCTCAAGCCCGCCGGCGCCTGTCGCACCTGCCTGGTGGAGGTCTCGGGCCAGCGCCGGCTGGTGCCCGCCTGCGCCACCAAGGCCAGCGCCGGCAGCGAGGTCAGCGCCGAGAGCGAGCGCATCACTCGCCACCGCAAGACGCTGCTGTCGCTCTACATGACCGACCATCCGGCCGAGCGCGAGGAGGCGGAGAAGGGCGCGCCCAACCAGCTGCTGGACATGGTGGCGCGCTACGAGGCGCCCACCGACTGGGGCCGCGTGCCGGCGCGCCGCGCGGGTCGCCCGGACGACCGCAACGCGTTCATCCACTTTGACCCCGACACCTGCATCGCCTGCGCGCGCTGCGTGCGCTACTGCGACGAGGTCGAGGCCGTCTCCGCCATCACCCTGGCCGGGCGCGGCATCGAGACCACCATCAGCACCGTCGATCAGCTCTCGCTGCTGGACACAACCTGCGAGATGTGCGGCGGCTGTATCGACACCTGCCCCACGGGCGCCATGGGCGAGAAGGGTCCGCTGCTGGCGGGCGCGCTGCCCGAGCGCGAGCTGACCAAGGTGCGCTCCACCTGCAACTACTGCGGCGTGGGCTGCCAGCTCGACCTGAACGTCGACCCCGACGGCAACGATGGCCGCGGGCGCGTGGTCAAGGTCACCAGCCCCGACCCGGGCAGCACCACCAACGACGGCAACCTGTGCGTGAAGGGCCGCTTTGCCTACGAGTTCATCCACCACGAGGATCGGCTCACGTCGCCCCTGGTGCGCGGCGACGATGGCGAGCTGCACGAGACCAGCTGGGAGGACGCCCTGGCCCGCACGGCCGAGGGCCTGGCGGGCGTGAGCGAGCGTCACGGCCACGACGCCCTGGGCTTCGTGAGCAGCAGCCGCTGCACCATGGAGGAGAACTACCTGGTGCAGAAGCTGTCGCGCGCGGTGTTCCGAACGAACAACGTGCATCAATGCGCGGCCACCTGACACGCTCCAACGGTGGCCGGTCTGGTCACCACCTTCGGCGCCGGCGCGATGACGAACTCGATCGGGGAGATCCGCGACGCGGACTTCCTGTTCGTGATCGGCTCCAACACGTCGGAGGCCCACCCGATCATCGCCATGGAGATGAAGCGCGCGGTCAAGCGCGGCGCCAGCATGGTCGTGGCCGACCCGCGCGCCATCTGGATGACGACCATGGCCGAGAAGCACCTGCGCCTGAAGCTGGGCGCGGACGTGTGGCTGCTCAACGCCATGGCCCACACGATCATCGAGGAGGGCCTGTGCGACGAGGCCTTCATCCGCGATCACACCGAGGGCTTCGAGGCCGTGCGCGAGGCGGTCAAGAGCTACTCGCCCGAGGCGGCCGAGGAGATCACCGGCGTTAGCGCCGAGGACATCCGCTGGACCGCGCGCAAGTACGCCACCACCGAGCGCGCCGGCATCTACTACACCCTGGGCATCACCGAGCACAGCCACGGCACGGACAACGTGTACGCCCTGGCCAACCTGGTGCTCATGACCGGACACCTGGGCAAGCCCTCGTCGGGCATGAACCCCCTGCGCGGCCAGAACAACGTGCAGGGCGCCAACGACGCCGGCGCCACGCCGATCTACCTGCCGGGCTACCAGCGCGTGGACGATGATGAGGCCCGCGCCAAGTACGAGGCCAGCTGGGGCGTGAAGCTCGACCCCAACCCCGGCATGAACCTGAACGTGATGATGAAGGCCGTGGGCAGCCAGATCCGCGGCATGTACGTCATGGGCGAGGACATCCTGCTGTCGGAGCCCAACGTGGCGGCGCTCGAGCAGCGCATGAACGACGTGGAGTTCCTGGTGATCCAGGAGCCGTTCCTGAACGAGACCGCGCGCTTTGCCGACGTGGTCTTGCCCAGCGCCGTGTTTGCCGAGAAGGAGGGCACCTTCACCAACTCCGAGCGCCGCGTGCAGCGCGTGCGCAAGGCCGTGGAGCCGCCGACCGGCGCCCGCGCCGACTGGCAGATCCTGATCGCCCTGGCCAACGCGTCCGGCGCCGACTGGCACTTCGACAGCGCGTCCGAGGTCTACGACGAGTTCGTGCGCGACACGCCCAAATTCGCCGGCATCAGCCACGCGCGCGTGGACACCGAGCTGCACGAAGGCATGAGCGGCCTGCAGTGGCCCTGCCCCACGCCTGAGCACCCCGGCACGGGCTTCTTGCACGAAGGCGGCGTGCTGCGCGGCAAGGGCCTGTTTCAGGCCGTCAGCTACCGCCCGCCGCTGGAGCAGGCCTGCGAGCAGTACGCCCTGCTGCTCAGCACCGGGCGCACGCTCTACCACTACAACGCAGCCACCCAGACGCGCCGCGAGCAGGGCCTGGTGGCCAAGCAGGGCGAGGCCTTCGTGGAGATCCACCCCAAGGACGCCGGCCAGCGCGGCATCGCCGAAGGTGAGCTGGTCGAGGTGTCCACCCGCCGCGGCGCCATCACCGTGCGCGCGCACGTCTCGCGCCAGGTGCGCAAGGGCTGCCTCTGGATGCCGCTGCACTTCGCCGAGGCCCGCGCCAACCTGCTCACCAACGACGAGGGTGACCCTGTGACCCAGACCGCCGAGTTCAAGGTCTGCGCCGCCGAGGTGCGCAAGCTGCCGGCGGGTGCTGCCGGCGCCGGCGACGCTGCTGGCGCGGGGGCGCCCGTGTTCCCCGGCAGCTGCTACGCGGTGGACGGCCCGGCCCGGGGGCGCGTCGGCGAGTAGGCCGCGTCGGCCGCCACGCGCCTGAGTGAGCCGCTACGGCTCCCCGGACTCGCGGCGCAGCCCGGCGATGGCCCGCTCGAGGGAGGCCTTCCACTCGTTGTACTGGGGCTGGTCTGCCGCCTTGATCGCGGCCAGCAGCTCGCCCAGCAGCCGCGCCGCGTCGTCGCGACGGTCCAGTTGCAGGTAGGCCTGGGCCAGGGAATCGGACGCCTCCCGGCCCTGGTCCTGGAGCAGGAGCCCGCCCTCGCGCAGGCCCGCCAGCGACTGCTCGAGGGGCGTGACGGCCTCTTCGACCCGGCCCCCCGCCAGCAGCGCCTTGCCGCGGTTCGAGAGCACCACCGCCAGGAAGATGTGGCCCGCGCCGAAGCGCTCGCGGTAAATGACGATGGCCTCGTCGTAGAGCGCGGCGGCGCGATCGAACTCGCCGCGCGCGTGGTGCAGCCCGCCCAGGGCCACGATGCCGTGGGCCACCGAGGGGTGGTCCGGTTCGAGCATGCGTCGCCGGATGGCCAGGGCCTCTTCGAGCAGGGGCTGGGCGTCGTCGAGCCGCCCGAGCTGGATCAACGCCGAGCCCAGCTCCGTCGCGGCGTGGGCCAGCTCCTCTTGCGGTACGGGCGACCAGGAGAGCATGGCCGTGATGGTCTGTGGCAGCAGCTCCGCGGTCCGAGCGGGCTCGCCGCGCAGGCGCTGCAGCACGGCCCGGCCGATGGTGTTCGAGACGGCCTTGGGGTGATCTGGCCCGTAGATCCGGGTGAAGATCTCGCCCGCGTGCTGGCGGCGCGAGAGCGCCTCCTCGATCTGGCCCAGATCGCGCAGCAGGATGGCGCAGGCCTCCAGGGCCTCGGCGTGGTCGAGTGAGCCGGCCCGGCCCTCGCCCTCCACCCGGGCCAGGATCTCGTCGTGCAGCTCGCGTGCGGTCTCGTAGTTGCCGGCAAACTGCTCGGCCTCGGCCAGGTCGTGCAGCGTCTGGAGTGGCCGCGGTTGGGGGACGCCCTCCAGGCCGGCGCGCAGGGCCAGGGCGCGGCGCAGGTGCTGCGCGGCGTCGAGCGGTCGCCCGACGGCGATGTACGCATGGCCGAAGAAGGTGCGCACTTCGGCTTCGGTCCAGGGGTCGCCGATGTCGCCCACGTCCGCGGCGGCCAGGTCCAGCGCGTCCATGATGGTGACCTTGCGGCCCAGGCTGGCGAACTCCTCGTAGGGCTTGCTGAAGACGTCTTCCAGCAGGAACTGGATCGTGGCGTCCAGGCGCGTGCTGAACTGCTCGGCCTGGGCCTGCGCGGTCTGGGCGGCTTCCCGCTGCACGCGCTCGTCGTCGCGTGCGAGCAGGGCCTCGGTGTGGGCCGCCTCGGCGTCGCGACGCGCGGCCCGGGCCTCTGCCAGCGCGGCCTCGGCGCTGAAGCGGGCGTCGGCCTCGGCGTCCAAGGCGCTCTCGGCGGCGGTGCGCGCAAGGGACTCGTGCCCGCGGGCC
Source organism: Planctomycetota bacterium (assembly GCA_003644265.1). Next base: position 42,784 of record QNBX01000005.1, on the reverse strand, counting down.
AGCTCGGCGGCCCGGGCCTGTTCCTCCGCGCGCCAGGCGAACGCGAGGCTCACCGCGCTGGCCGCGATCAGCGCCAGCAGCACCACCGCGCTGGCGGTTACGACCACCTTGTTGCGTCGGGCGAAGCGCTGGAACTGATAGCCCAGGGTGGGCCGGCGAGCCAAGATGGGTTCGTCGGACAGGTGCCTGCGGATGTCCGCCGCCAGCCCGGCGGCGGAGTTGTAGCGCCGGTCGCGGTCGCGCTCCATGGCCGTGAGCACGATGGCGTCGAGGTCGCCGGCCAGGCGCGCGTCCAGGCTGGAAGGGCGCGGCGGGACCTCGCTGGTGACGATGCGCGTGGCCTCGGGCACGCTCTTGCCCGACAGCGCGTAGGCCGGGCGGCCCGTGAGCAGCTCGTACAGCACCGTGCCGAGAGCGTAGACATCGGCGCGCGTGTCGATCTCGTCCGGGTCGCCCAGGATCTGTTCGGGCGCCATGTTGCCCAGGGTGCCCATGAGCTGCCCGGCCATGGTCTCGCTGCCCGTGCCAGCCCCCGGCTCCGACATGCGCGCCACGCCGAAGTCGATGACCTTGGGCCGACCCTCGTCGGTCACCAGGATGTTGGCAGGCTTCAGGTCGCGGTGGATGACGCCGCGCTGATGGCCGTGGTGCACGGCGTCGCAGACCTCAGCAAACAAGCAGAGGCGCTCGGGCAGGCTGCGTTCGCCGGCCGCGGCCCAGTCGATCAGGGAGCGCGCGCCGGGTACGAACTCCATGGCGAACCAGGGCGCGCCGGCGCCGCCCTCATCGGGCGCCACGGCCTCGTACACCTGGGCGATGCCCGGATGGCGCAGGCGCGCCAGGGCCTCCGACTCGAACGCGAAGCGCCGGCGGGCGCTCGCCGACGTCAGCCCACGATCCATGACCTTGAGCGCCACGGTGCGGCGCGGGTGCTCCTGCTCGGCCTCGTAGACGCTGCCCATGCCGCCGCTGCCCAGGCGCCGCAGGATGCGGTAGCCGCCGATGCGCTCGGGCAGCTCGCCCTGGGCCACGGCCAGCAGGCGCTGGCCCGACTCGGTGGGGCGAGCGACCAGCGGACGCTCGAAGCGCGTGCCCGCCGCCGTGTGGTGGCTCGCGAGGGAGCGCAGCTCGTCGCGTTCGGCGTCGCTGATGTCCTGGGCCGCCAGCCAGCTTGCCTGCCCGTCCGGGGGCTGCTGAAGCAGCTGCCACAACAGCTCCTGTACGCGCTCGACATCCAGAGGAGTGCTGTCGTCGGGGGGCGGCACGGGGGCGGGCGGGCGTCCGAGGGGGGGGGCGGGCGGCATGGTACCCCTGAGGGGCGGCAGATCCGGAGCCCCGCCCGAGCGACCGTGACCCGCTCGCTCGAAGAGGGTTCGCTGGCGCCAAGCATTGACGGTTTCGCGCCCAGGGTGTTTCTTCAGGGGGTGTCGGTCGGCGCTCTTTGCCGGCCTCGCGCGGTCTCTCGTTGCAGCCGGTGAGCGCCCCCGAAGTCCGTTCCCCGGCCCGTCTCTCCCCCCTGAATGGGTGCTCGGCCCTCCCCCGGCCGCCCTGGAATCGGCTCTCCATGCCCCGCTTGCCCCTGGTCTCGGCGACCAACCTGCTGCTGTGCCTCGTCCTCGCTCCGGTGCTGTGGGCCCACGACAGCGCGGACTTCATGCGCCACCGGCAGGCGCCTCTGGCCACGCCGCTGGTGCTGGCCGGCGGCTCGTACGCCAGCACCAGCGCCTTCGCCTCCAACGGCATCTCGCTGCTGGGTTGGGTGCCGCTGTCGGACTTTGCGGGCTCGCACTCGAGCGCGGCCGATTGCTGGGGCTACGTGGCGCCCTCGGGCCGTGAGTACGCCATCATCGGCCTGTCCGACGGCGTGGCCTTCGTCGAACTGAGCGACCCGGGCCAGCCCGTCGTGATCGAGACTTTCCCGGCGGTCAGCAGCCTCTGGCGTGACGTCAAGGTCTACCAGGACCACGCGTACTTCGTCAGCGAGGGCGGCGACGGCGTCCAGATCGTCGACATGAGCGCCATCGACTCGGGCGTGCTGAGCCTGGTGGGTTCGGTCAACGCCGCCGGCACCAGCGCCAGCCACAACGTGGCCATCAACGCGGACTCGGGCTTCCTCTATCAGCTGGGCGGCGGCGGCTTCCCGGTGGAGGGCATGCGCATCTACAGCCTGGCTGACAAGGACAACCCGGTGCTGGTGGGTGAGTGGGATCAGCGCTACATCCACGACGCCCAGATCGTGACCTACACCAGCGGTCCCTGGGCCGGAAAGGAGATTGCGTTCTGCTTCTCGGAGAACGAGCCGGGCGGTGGGGCGCCGGGCGTCGACATCCTGGATGTCACCAACAAGAACAACATCGTGTCGATCTCTCAGCTGACCTACTCGACCCCCGTGTTCAGTCACCAGGGCTGGGTCTCGCCGGACAAGCAGACGCTCTACATCAACGACGAGCTCGATGAGTCGTCCTTCGGCACGCTCACCACCACGCGCGTGATCGACATCAGCGACCTGGACTTTCCGGTCCAGGTCTCGACCTTCACGTCGGGTTCCACGGCCATCGATCACAACCTCTACACCAAGGGCGACCTGATCTACGAGGCCAACTACCGCAGCGGCCTGCGCGTGTTCGACGCCAGCGACCCCACCAGCCCGGTGGAGACCGCGTTCTTCGACACCTACGAGGCGGACGACAACGCCGAGTTCAACGGCCTGTGGAGCGTGTTCCCGTACTTTGACAGCGCCACCATCGTCGGCAGCGACCTCGAGAAGGGTCTGTTCGTCTGGCGCCTGGGCGGAGCCGAGCTGATTCTGTCGCCGCCCGTGGTGCCGGAGTTGCTCAGTGCCGGCGGTGCGAGCCTCGACATCAGCATCACGGCGCAGCCCGGCTTCAGCGTCATGCCGGGCAGCGGCCGCCTGTACGTCGACTCCGGCGCGGGCTTCGTGGTCTCAGCGCTCACGGCCCTGGGCGGCAGCTCCTACCGCGCGGACTTCCCGGTCCTGCCCTGCGGTCAGCCGGTGCGCTGGTACGTCTCGGCGCGCACCACCGAGGGCGTGACCTGGCAGCTGCCGTCGGGCGCGCCCAGCGCGGTCTTCGGCGCGTCCGTGGGCAACAGCGTGCAGACGCTGCTGAGCACCGAGCTCGAGTCCAACGCGGGCTGGAGCGTGGGCGCCCCGGGTGACACCGCCAGTACCGGCATCTGGACCCGCGTGAACCCCTTCGGCACCGCGGCCCAGCCCGAGGACGACCACACGCCCGGCGGCAGCGACTGCTACGTCACGGGCCAGGGCTTCTTCGGCGGCGGCCTGGGCGACGACGACGTGGACAACGGCGGCACCACCCTGCGCACCGACATCTTCGATCTGTCCAGCGGCGACGCCACGGTGAGCTACTGGCGCTGGTACTCCAACTCGACCTCCGCTGGACCGGGCGCGGACATCCTCGAGGTCGACGTCTCCAACGACGGCGGCGCCAGCTGGATTCCCGTCGAGGTGGTGGGCCCCGCGGGCTCCGAGGCCGTGGGCGGCTGGTTCCAGCACGCGTTCCGAGTCAGCGACCTGCTCGCGCCCACGTCCCAGATGCAGCTGCGCTTTGTCGCGTCGGACTTGGGCAGCCCCTCCATCGTGGAGGCCGCCATCGATGACTTCGAGGTGCGGCGCTTCGACTGCGACGAGGTCTGTCAGGCTGATCTCGGCTTCGGCGGCCCGGGCACGGCCGGTCTGTCCATCTGTGGCGAGGTGCTCGACTCGGGCAAGACCGCCACGCTCAGCCTGACCGGCGCGGCTCCCCACGCCTTGGCGGTGCTGTTCATCTCGCTCGGCCTGAACCCCGTTCCGTTCAAGGGCGGCACGCTGGCGACCCTCCCGATCCTGATGGACGTGGCGTTCAGCACGGACGGCGTCGGCGGGCTCGAGTTTCCCATCCCCGGCGGCGGCGGACCGGTCACGGTGTACGCTCAGTTCGTCATCGCTGACGGCAATCAGATCCACGGCGCGGCGCTCTCGAACGCGCTGGAGATCCAGTTCGGCCCGTGATGACGCGCGCGTGTGCTGAGCCCGTCGATCAGGTCATGAGCCGCGGGTGGAGCTCGCGGGGGCTCGCCCTCGCGGCGCTGCTGCTGGCGTCAGTGTGCGCCTGCCGCTCGGCCGCGGCGCCGGGCGAGGCGGGCGTGGCCGTCGATGGGGCCAGCGGCGCCGCGCTGCCCGACCTGAGCGACTGGTTCGTGGCCAGCGGCGACGCGGGCCGCTACCAGCTGGCGTGGCGTCCCGTGGGCGGCGTGGTCCCGCGCAACCAGGACTTCTCCCTAGAGGTGCTGCTGCTGCGCGAGGGCCGACCCCACGGCGGGCCGCGGCTGGTGCTGCGAGCCTCCATGCCCGCGCACGGCCACGGCCTGGTGCGCGCGCCCGTGGTGACGGAGCTGGGCCACGGGCGCTACCGCGTGGACGCCATGCTGCTGCACATGCGCGGCCTCTGGGTGCTCGTCTTCGACGTGACGGACAGCACGGCCAGCGACAGCGTGCGCTTCGAGCTGAACGTCTGATGGCGGCCGGGCTCAGGTGGGGCGCGCCGTGCCGATCAGCGCTGACGGTCTTGCTGGCCGCCGCCTGTGCGCTGGGCGCGAGCGTCTCGCGGGACGCGGGGGCTGCGCCTGGGGCCGGCGCTGCGCTGGCAGCAGTTCCCGCGCAGAACGACGATCACGGCGGTGGCGACGCGAGCGCGTCGGCCCTGGTGCTGACCCCCGCCGAGATCTCCCTGGCGCTCGAGTTCTCGCCCCTGCCCGCGCCGCCGCCCGACCCCACCAACGCCGTGGCCGATGACGCCGCCGCCGCGCGCCTGGGTCAGGCCTTGTTCTTCGATCAACGCCTCTCCGGCCCGGGCGAGATCAGTTGCGCCAGCTGCCACCAGCCCGAACTCGGCTGGGGCGACGGCCGCAAGCTGGCCCAGGGCGTGGCGCAGCACCCGCGCCACTCCATGACCCTCTGGAACGTGGCCCACAACCGCTGGTTCTTCTGGGACGGGCGCAAGGACTCGCTCTGGTCCCAGGCGCTGGCGCCGCTGGAGGACCCACGCGAGCACGCGGCCAGCCGGCTGCAGATCGCGCACAGCCTGGCGTCGGACCGCGGCTACGCCCGGGCCTACGCTGACGTCTTCGGCGCGCTACCCGACCTGAGCGACAGCGCGCGCTTCCCGCCCCGCGGGCGCCCGGTGCCCGGCGACGAGGGCCACGAGCACGCGCGCGCCTGGGCCTCCATGGACGCCGCCGACCAGCGGCTGGTCGACCAGGTCTTCGTCAACGTGGGCAAGGCCATCGCCGCGTTCGAGCGTCGCATCAGCTCGGATCGCGCACCCTTCGACGTGTTCGTCGAGGGTCTGCGCACGGGGGACGAGCGCTCGCTGGCCGCCATCTCGCCCTCCGCCCAGCGGGGCTTCGCGCTGTTCGCCGGCAAGGCGCGCTGCCTGCTGTGCCACGACGGCCCGCTCTTCAGCGACCGCGAGTTCCACGCCAACCGCGTGCCCACCGGCGAGGGCGTCGACCCCGGCCGCGCGCTCGGCATCGTGCGCCTGCTGGAGGATCCCTTCAACGGCAGCTCAGAGCACGCGGACGACGGCGGGCTGCTGGCGCGCACCAAGCTCTCGTTCCCGCGCGTGGGCTGGGAGCTGCCGGGCGTGTTCAAGACGCCCTCGCTGCGCAACGTGGCCGTGACCGCGCCGTACATGCACGAGGGCCAGCTGGCCACGCTGGAGCAAGTCATCGCCTTCTACTCGAGCCTCGAGGGCGCCGCGCCGCCCGGCATGCACGACGAGAAGATCCTGCAGCCGCTGCACCTGAGCGCGGGCGAGCAGGCCGACCTGCTGGCGTTCCTGCGCGCGCTGACGGACGAGCAGCTGCCGCAGGAGCTGACCGTGGCGCCGGCGACGCCGTACCTGCCGCAGGGGAGCGTCAAGCGCCGCTGAGCGCCGCTGAGCGCTGCTGAGCGCTGCTGAGCGGGGGCGAGCGGGGGCGAGCGGGGGCGAGCGGGGGCGAGCGGGGCCAGGTCCGGCGGAGCAGGCCGGGCGCCACCCGCTCCGCTCCTGTCTCGTGCCTTCAGGTGTCGAGCACGCTGCGCAGCGCCTGCACGCCGGCCAGGTCGGTCATGCGGCGTTGATGGTCGGCGGGCAGGGCGGCGCCGCCCACGTGGCCGTCGCGCGCGGGCAGGGGGCCGTTGGTCAGCACGCTGGGCCCGGCGTGCAGCTCGCGGCAGCCCGTGGCCGACACGATCGTGGCCGCGCTGTCGGCGCGCACGCCGCCGCCGGGCATGACGCTCAGCCCGTCGCCGGCTGCCGCCACGAGCTGCTTGAGCAGCGTCAGGCCCTCCAGCGCCGAGGGCGCCTGGCCCGACGTGAGCACGCGCTCCACACCCAGGGCCGCCAGCGCCGCCAGGGCCTCATGTGGGTCGCGCGTCTGATCGAAGGCGCGGTGGAAGGTCACGCTCAGCGGGCGTGCCACGTCGATCAGGCGCGTCATGACCTCGACGTCCACGTCGCCTTGTTCCGTGAGCGCGCCCAGCACCACGCCCTCCACGCCCGAGGCCTTGAGCACCTCGATGTCCGCGGCCATGGTGGCCACCTCCACAGGCCCATAGCAGAAGTGCCCGGCGCGCGGACGCACCAGCACCATCAGGGGCAGCTCGACGCTGGCCCGCGCCACGGCCACCGCGCCCGTGCTGGGCGTGACGCCGCCCAGCGCCAGCTCGGCGCACAGCTCCACGCGGTCGGCGCCGGCGGCGGCCGCCAGGGCCGCGCCCTCGGGGGTGTCGACGCAGATCTCGAGCAGCGTGCTCACGCCCGCGGCTCGGCGCTCAGGCGGCGTGGCGTGCGCATGTCCGTCGCTCGCAGGCCGTATCGAGTGGTGCTCACGCCAAGCCCTCCGACGCCGGGTCGACCACACCATCCGGCCCGTCCTGTTCGACGCCGGCCGCCGCCGCCAGCCGCTGGGCCAGGCGTCCGTGGCGCGTGCCCGTGTCGACCGTGGACAGCGCGCGCTGCAGGGCCGCGGTCTCGCCCAGGGCCACCAACACCTGCTTGGCGCGGGTGAAGGCGGTGTAGACCAGGTTGCGGCGCAGCATCATGCGCTGGCCCATGACCAGCGGCAGCACCACCGCAGGGAACTCACTTCCCTGGCTCTTGTGACAGGTGATTGCGAAGGCAGGCTCGAGCTGGTCGAGCTGGTCGAGGCCGTAGGTCACGTGGCGACCCTCGAAGTCGACGCAAGCTTGGCTTGCGTCCTCGTCGATGGAGGTGAGCACGCCCACGTCGCCGTTGAACACGTCGAGGTCGTAGTTGTTCTTGACCTGCATGACCTTGTCGCCCTCGCGCAGGGTGCGGCCGAAGCGCTGCAGCTCGGCCTTCTGCTTGCCAGGCGGGTTGAGCCGGGCGCGCAGGGCCTCGTTGAGCGCCACGGTGCCCAGGGGGCCCTTGTGCATGGGCGTCAGCACCTGCACGTCGCGCAGGGGGTCGAGGCTGAAGCGCTGGGGGATGCGCTCGGTGGCCATGGTGAGCAGGGTCTGCAGCGCGCTGGCGGCGTCGCGGCGCTCGATCCAGTAGGCCTGGCCGCTGTCGCCCACGTCGAACTCGGGCGCCCGGCCGGCGTTCCAGTCGTGGGCCACGCGCACGATGCCGCTGCCCTCGGCCTGGCGGAAGACGGTCGTGAGCCGCGCCACCGGCACCACGCCGCTGCGGGCGAACGCCGCCAGCACGTCGCCCGGCCCCACGGACGGCAGCTGATCGACGTCGCCTACCAGCACCACGGCGCAGGTCTCGGGCAGGGCCGCCAGGGTCACGGCCATGAGCGTCACGTCCACCATGGAGACCTCGTCGATCACCAGCACGTCGGCGTCGAGCTGCTCCTGCGGCATGAACGGCGTGAAGTCGCCGCTGGGGCGCAGGCCCAGCAGGCGGTGCAGGGTGGCGGCGTCGCGCCCGGTGGCCTGGGCCAGGCGTCGGGCGGCGCGGCCGGTGGGGGCGGCCAGAGCCAGGCGGCAGCCCTGCTCCTCCAGCACCTCGACCACGGCGCGCACCAGGGTGGTCTTGCCCACGCCCGGACCGCCGGTGATGACCGACAGCGGCGCCGCGATGGCCAGCTCGAGCGCCGCGCGCTGATCGTCGGCCAGCTCGAAGCCCAGGCGTGAGCTGGCGCGGGCTACGGCGGCGGCGGGGGCTAGGTCGGTGGGCGGGCGGCCGCGGGTGAGCAGCCGTGCGGCGGCCGCGGCCACGTCGCGCTCGGCGGCCAGCAGCTCAGGGCGGTAGACCAGCTCGTCCTCGGTCAGGCGTCCGGCCTCGAGCGTCTCCACGAAGACCTGCTCGACGCGCTGCTCGTTCACCTCGAGGAAGGCGGCGCTGCGCTCCAGCAGCTCCTCGGACGGCAAGCCCACGTGGCCTTCGAGCGCGGCCTGCGACAAGAGGTGCAGCAACCCGGCGGCGACGCGATAGGCGGAGTCGGGCTCATGACCCAGCTCGCGCGCCAGGTTGTCGGCGGTGCGGAAGCCGACGCCGGGGACCTCCTCCGCCAAACGGAAGGGATCGGTGCGCACCATGGCCACGGTGTCGGTCTTGTAAAGGCGCCAGACGCGCAGGGAGAGCGCCGGCCCGAGGCCCAGGTCGGCCAGGAATACGAGCGCATCAGACGAATCGCGCTGCTCGGCGAGCTGTTCCAGGATGGCGCCGGCCTTGGCCCGTCCGATGCCGGGGACGGTGTGCAGCAGCTCGGGGTTGCGCTCCAGGCGCGACAGCACGTCCAGCCCCAGGGCGTCCACGATCTTGTCGGCCGTGGCGGGCCCCACGCCTTTGATGCGCCCGCCACCCAGGAAGCGCACCACGCCCTTGCGCCCGCTGGGAAGCTGCACCCGGCAGGTCTCCACGCTGAGCTGGCGCCCGAAGTTGGGGTGCTGGGTCCAGCGGCCCTCCACGGCCACGCTGTCGCCCTCCTCGACGCCGGGCATGGCGCCCACGAGCGTGACGCGCTCGCCGCTCTCGTCCGTCTCGAGGCGCGCGACGGTCCAGCCGTTGTCGTCGTTTCGGAAGGTGATCGAGGCCAGCGTGCCCAGCAGCCTGACCCGGGCAGGCCCGTCCCCCTGGGGGGGCTCGTCGGTAAATGGCAGCAGCTCGTCCATGGGTCGCGCGAGTGTACCGTCGGCGGGTCGGGCAAGCCGCTGCCCGCATTCTGCTGACTAAAAACCCACGGATCGGCGAGATCGGTCTACCATGCGGCTCGACAACCCCTCACGTCGTTCGGGATGACGTGACTAGCTGTCGCTAGCTTGGGAAGCAACTCGGGATTGAAGCTGGCGGTAGTGCGGATGCTGTGTCCGCGACAAGGGGCCCACACTGTGTCAGGAGGATGTATTCACGTGTCGATCACTCACCCAAGACTCACCGGCCTCTGCACTGGGCTGGCCCTCGCCGCGTGCCTTGCCACGTCGACTCTGGGCTTCGCGCCCGCTCCCAGCCCTCTGGGCTCCACCATGATGGTCGCTGTGTGGGACGCCAATGGCGCCCCGCTCGAAGGGGCCGTCGTGACCGCGACCAACCAGGCTGACGGCGTCAAAGCCATCGAGCAGGGCAGCGGAATTTACCTGCTGGACGGTGCCGGTACGACGTACGCCGACCTCGTCAAGGTCTCCCTTTCGGTCCAGCACTCCGTCTGGGGCACGGACACCAGCGACATGCTTCTGACGGCCGTTCCGATGGCCCGCATCGAGCTGGTCTTCACCGGCCTTGGCGAAGTGGATTCGTTCAGTCCGCAGGCCACCACCGGCCCCGCGCCGGGCCCCGGTGACGGCGCTCCGGGCAACGATGATTGCGCCAACGCTGCTGCCGCGGAGGTCGGCGTGGTCGCCAGCGGTTCGACCCTCGGCGCGAGCGTTGACGGCGTGGGCACCTGCGGTACGGCCAACACCGCTCCTGGCGTCTGGTACAGCGTGACCGGCACGGGCAACACGATGACGGCCACGACCTGCACCGCGGCCGCCGGCTACGACACCAAGCTCTCGGTCTTCTGTGGTGGCTGCGATGACCTGAACTGCATCGGTGGCAACGATGACAACTGCAGCGGAGGCAGCTCCGGCCTGCTCAGCACCACCAGCTGGTGCTCACAAGCCGGTGCCAGCTACCTGATCCTGGTGCACGGCTTCAGCAGCGCTACGGGCGACTTCGAGCTGCTGGTCAGTGACGACGGTGCCGAGTGCACCGGCGCCGTTGCCTGCCTGGGTTCGGGCGCTTGCTGCTTCGCCGACGGGAGCTGCGAGCAGCTCACCGCCGCGGCCTGTGAAGCTGCCGGCGGTTCCTACTCCGGCGACGGTGCGGACTGCTTCGGAGCGGGTGCCCCCATCGGTAGCTACGGTTCGGCCCCCAACGCGGCGATCCCGGACAACACTCCGGCCGGTCTGTCTGACTCGCTTGTCATCGGTGACAGCGCGACCATCGGCGACATCGACGTGGAACTGTTCGTGGACCACACCTGGGTGGGCGACCTGATCGTCACCCTGACCCACGAGGACACGGGCACCTCCGCAGTGATCGTCGACCAGATCGGCGTCCCCGTCATCAGCACGTTCGGCTGCCCTGAGGACAACTTCGCCGGCGCCGTGCTTGACGATGAGGGTGGCGACGCCATCGAGGATCAGTGCCAGCCCGATCTGTCGTCTCCGCCCAACTACACGCCTGCGGAGGCGCTCAGCGCCTTCGACGGTGAGGACTTGGCAGGGACCTGGACGCTCAACATCTCGGACAACGCCGCGGCCGACACCGGGAGCCTGGTCAGCTGGTCCATGTCAGTGTCGGGCGCCGGCGCGCCCACGTGTGAGCCTGCTGAGTGCTTCCTGGTCATCGGTGACGGTCCTGGTACGAGCGTCTTTACCGGTGCTGACCACGAGTTCGAGACCCAGGTGGGTCCCGAGATCGAGGACAGCTACGCCGTGCTCATGACCCAGATTCCGTCGTTCGTGCTGCCGCCGATGACCCGGCGTGGCAGCGGCGCCAGCGCGCAGGTTGCCACCCAGGGTGGCAGCGCGCTTGAGCCGTGGATGGAGGACGGTCACTTTGCGGTGCAGGTCGTCATGTGGAACCCGAACGTGTTCCCGTGGCTGCCCGAGCAGTTCACCGCGGCGCTGGACGTCGAGATCCTGCCCAACGGCAAGGTCAAGACGTCGAGCATGGGTGATGCCCTCGGTGGGCTGACGTTGGAAGCGCAGATCGACCGGCTGCCGGACGGCACCCGCGTCATCAGCTTCCCCTTCGCCATCCCGGGGTTCTGATCTGAGGTGATGTTGACGACCTGATCCTGGGTCGTCCCAGCGGGCCCGGTGTGCCGTCCTTCGGGGCGGTGTGCCGGGCCCGCTGCTGTATGATCGGCGCCCGCACACAGGCAGGGATGAACCTGGAGGGAGCCATGCCGATCGAGGAGTTGCCTCAGATCCCTGGCTACCGTGTGCTCGCGCGCCTCGGCGTGGGCGCCAGCGGGGTCAGCTACCGCGCGGTCCGTGACTCAGACGGGCGAGAGCTGGCGCTCAAGATCCTGCACGCCCACCTGGGCGACGAGCCCGCGTCGCGCCGACGCTTTCTGCGTGAGTGTCGTCTGGTGCAGCGATTGGAGCACGCACACATCGTGCGCATGCTCGACGTGTTCGAGTGGCACGACGCTCCCGTGCTGGCCATGGAACTCGTGCAGGGCACGACGCTGGAGGCCTGGCGCCCGGGTACTGAGGGTGCTGAGCTTCCCGGCGGCGCGACGCCGGGTGCGTTGCGGGACGCCGGCGAGCACCGGGCCAAGGCGCCAGGCGCTGGCGCGGGGAGCTGCGCCGTGCCGACGCTGAGCGAGCGGCTGTTGGCCCTGTCGCGCGTGGCCTCCGCCCTCGGCCACGCCCACCGCGCGGGCGTGGTGCACCGCGACGTGAAGCCGAGCAACATCCTGGTGGGCGCGGACGGACACCCGTACTTGATCGACTTCGGCCTGGCGCGTCAGGGCGACGCGGACAGCACCATCACGCACACGGGCGAGGTGGGCGGATCTCCGGCCTACATGTCGCCCGAGCACTACCATGACCTGAAGGACGTGGACGCGCGCAGCGACATCTGGTCCCTGGGGGTGGTCGTGTTCGAGCTGTCCACGGGGCGGCGGCCGTTTGACGGCACCACGCGCATGAGCCTCATGCGCAGCATCGTGCGCGACGAGCCCCCGCGCCTGGGGCGCTGGCTGGTCGACGCGCCGCCGGGCCTGGAGGGCGTGATCCAGCGCGCGCTGGAGAAGGACCCGGCCCACCGCTACCAGGACGCGGACGAGCTGGCCAGCGACCTGGAGCGGGTGGCGCAGGGCGCGGGCACTCCGGGCCCCCGCGCCGGGACGCTGCTGAGGCGGGAGCTCCGGCGCGTGCGTCGCGGGCGCATGCTGATCGCCTCGCTGGTGATCCTGCTGCTGGTGGCCGGGCTGATGCTCGCGCGGCGTGAGCTGGACTCCCGCGCCGTGGATGTCGCCGTGCGTGCGGGCCGCGCTCAGCTCGACCTGGGCCACCTGGACGGCGCTCTGGCAGCGTTCGCCCGCGCCACGGAGATCCGCCCGCATGAGCCGCGCGGGGAGCGCTGGACGGCCACGGCGTATCTGCTGTTCGATCGCTGGCTCGACGCGCAGGAGGCCATGCAGCGCGCCGATGGGCGCGGCTCGGGAGGCGCGGCCCCGCGTCCGGACAGCGGTGTCGATCAGTTCCACGCCGGCGTCTCCGCTGTGCTGCACCATGACTGGCGCGCGGCAGAGGCCTACCTGGTCGAGGCCCTGCGCCTGGACCCGTCGCTGTACGAGGCGCACCAGCCGCTGGCGCAGGTGGGGCGCGCGCTGGGTGCGTCCAGCGCCGACCTGAGCGCCACGCTGGAACGCGCGCAGCGCGGGCTGCGACCCGCCAACCCGCGCTCGCGCATCAACGCGGCGTTGATCAGCGAACTGCGCGGCGAGTTGACCGAAGCCCTCGCTGAGTTGGACGAACTGGAGCGTTCGCCCGAGTATGCGCGCTCGCCTCATCACGGCGTCCATCGGCACCGCGGGCGCATCCTGCTGGGCCTGGCGCTGACGCGCTCAGAAGCCGACCCGGAGCGGCAGCGTGCGGCTCAGGCATCCGTCGACGCGCTCGAGCAAGCCGTCAGCCACAACCCGCGCGACGTGCAGGCCCTCGCCAATCTCAGCGGGGCTGAGCTGGTACTGGGTCGCTTCGAGCGGGCCGGTGAGTGGGCCCGGGAACTCCTGGCGCAGGATCCGTCGGCGCCGGGGGGGCTGCGCGCGCTGGTGAGCGCGCTCACTGGGCAGCGGCGATTCGCAGAGGCCCGCGCCGTGGCATCCGGGTTCGTGAGTGCCGCGGATCGCGAGCAGGCCCTGGTGCGAATCGACCTGCTGGAGGGTCGCGACCTGAGGGGCCAGGGGCCGCGGCGCCTGGCCGAGGCGCAGGCGCTGTTCGAGCGCTGCGTGGCGGCGGAGCCGGGCTTCGTGGCGGCCTGGATCGAGTTGGCCTACTGCCTCAACGACCTCGAGGCGTACGAGCAGGCCTACGCGGCCTTCGAGCAGGCAGCCAGGCTGATGGCCGAGACGTCTGCCCCCGTTGCGAGCAGGCTGGCGCCGTGGGCCGTCGCGCGCGCCGCCGTCTCGGCGGAGCGCCTGGCCATCGGGAAGCTGCTCTCGGGCTGCGGCTGCCGGGATGAGCCGCGAGCGACCGCGGCCCGGGAGGCCGTGCGCGCCTTGCTTGAAGGTGACCCCTCATTGAGCGGCGTCGACCTGGCCAATCTCATCCTGGCGCTGGCCGCCTGCGAGCTGGAGTCGGTGCGCGATTGCGATTGGGCCGAGGCGCTCCAAGCCAGCCCGGCCTACGAGGCGTCGTCGCTCGCGCCCGAGAGCCGCGCCTTCGTGCGCGCCTGGGTCGAGCGCTGCCGGGGCTGAGTCCCCGGGAACGAGGCCGGCTCTCAGTCGCAAGCGACGGGGTACTTGGCGCTCCAATGCCGTGTCATGCCGTCGTAGACCAGCCGGACCCGCAGCGCGCCCATGCCCTCGCACTTGCCCCGCATCGAGCCGTTCCACTTGCCGGCCGCGTTGAGGACGACATCGATCGAGCCCACGCCCGAGCCCGGGCTCGACACCTTGAGCGTGACCGTCTTGCTGGCGTACTCCTCATGCACGACGGCGATGTCAAACGCCAGCTGGCCTTTCACCGGGTGGCCTATGTTCTGGAGCATGATCGATTGCACGAAGTCGTAGCCCGAGTCCTTCGGGGCCGCGCAGGCCAGGGTTCCGACCAGCAGCGAGAGCACGATGAGTGATCGGGCAGGTGTCATATCCAGTTCTCCGATGAAGGCTGTCAGCGCCATGCTTCCCGCGCGCAGCATACGGTTTTCGCCGACGGAGTGAGGTGACCACGGGCCTGACGTGGATGCGGGGCCGCTACTCAGTGGCAGTCCACCAGGTACATCATGCTCATGGAGCGCTGCGTGTCGCCGTAGAACAGCGAGATTGTCAGCGTGCCCGTGCCGCTACAGGAACTCCGCATCGAGCCGGACCAGGATCCGTTCTTGTCGAGCGTGACGACTCGCTCAGCGAATCCAGAGCCAGGGCTCGAGGCCCTGAGCGTGACCGTCTCCCCAGCGAATTCGGTGTGCATCACCTGGATGTCAAAGGCCAGCTCGCCCTGGGTCGGAGAGCTGATGTTCAGGACCATGATCGACGGGACCATGGCCGGCGCAATCACCGAGCTGGCTATCAACCCACTGGGTGGGTCCGGCTCGGGCACAGGCTCCAGCTCACTGAGACTTTGACAGGCCAGGGATCCGATCAGAAGTGACACGCCGATGCATGCGCGTGCGAGTGTCATATCTACTTCTCCGACGAATGCTGTCAGCACCATGCTTCCCGCAGCCCAGGATACGGTTTCTGCCCCGCCGCGCGCACCTGCCGCGCGGCCTCAGCCGGTCACGAACATCAGCCAGGGCGTACCCACGCCCAGGAAGATGAGCAGATTGACCAGGGTCACCAGGCCGCCGAAGCGGTACATCTCGCCCGTGGTCAGGTATCCGCTGCCGGCAAACAGGACGTTGGCGCTGGAGCCCTGGGGCGTCAGCACGGAGAAGTAGTTGGTGGCGAACAGCAGGCTGAAGGCCATCAAGGGCGCTGGCACCACCGGGGTGGCCACGCCCAGCATGACCGGGAACAACGCCAGCAGGTGCGCCGTCTGGCTCACGAAGACGTAGTGCAGCGCGACGTACATCAGCAGCACCACGACGTAGGTGACAGGCCACGAGAGTCCCTGCACCGCGACGCCGAGGTGCTCGCCCACGTAGGCCATGAAGCCCAGCTGGTCGAGGGCGCGGCTCATGGTGAACAGCGCGCCGAACCACAGCAGCGTCTCGAGCGCGGCGCCTGACTTGCGCAGGTCCGACAGGGTGAACACGCCGCCCAGCATGAGCGCGCACAGGCCCAGCATGGCCACGGCGGTGGGGTCCACGCCCAAGGGCCCGCCGAGCGCCCAGCCGCCCACCATGGCGCTGAAGGTCACAGCGGTGATCCACTCGTGGCGCGACATGGGGCCCATCTCGCTCAGGGTCTGACGCGCGCGCGCGGGCGCCTCCGGCGTGCGGGTGAGCTCCGGCGGAAACAACCTGTAGAGCAGCCAGGGCACCACCACCATGGCCACCAGACAGGGCACGCTGGACGCGACCAGCCACGACAGGAACGTGATCTCCAGGCCGCGCTCGCCCACCAGCGCCACGCCCACCGTGTTGGCCGCCATGGCCGTGAGCCAGAAGGCCGAGCTGAGGCCGATGCCCGCCATGCTGTTCAGCATCAGGAACGCGCCCAGGCGCCGGCGCGTCACGCCCTCGGGGTGGCTGCCGTTGCTCTCCGCCAGGGCGTAGACGATGGGGTAGAGCACGCCGGAGCGCGCGGTGTTGCTGGGGAAGGCCGGCGCGATGAGCACGTCGGTGGCCAGCATGGCGTAGCCCAGCCCCAGGGTGGAGCGCCCGAACAGGGCCACCAGCACGTGGGCGATGCGCAGGCCCAGGCCCGAGCTGACCACGGCGCGTCCGGCCAGGAATGCCACCACGATCAGCAGCACGAAGCCCTCGCCGAAGCCGGCGTAGGCCACCGGCGGCGGCAGCGTGCCGGTCACCACCGACAGGGCCAGGCCGCTCAACGACGCCAGCAGGATCGGCAGGGCGTTGATGACCACCGCGAAGATGGTGGCCGCGAACAGCGCGAACAGATGCCAGGCCTGTTCGCTCAGCCCGCTCGGCAGCGGCGCGAACCACAGCCCGGCGCCGAGGGCCACGGGTAGCAGCGGGAGCAGGCGGGCGCTGCGTGGCATGGGCTCAGCGCTCGCCGTCGCTGGTCACGACGCCCTCGATGACGGTGCCCAGGCAGTGCGTCGTGTACTCGAAGGGGTCGCCGTCGAAGAGCGCCACGTCGCCGTGCTTGCCGGGCTCGAGCGTGCCCAGGGTGTCGCCCAGGCCCAGCAGGCGCGCGGACTCGCGCGTGATCGACGCGAGGTTGTCCTCCCAGCTCAGGCCCCAGCGCCCGGCGATGGCCGCCTCCAGGTGCAGCACGCGCACCTTGGGCACGTAGTCCTCGAAGCCGCTCTGCTGCGCCATGGGGATGCCGGCCTCCAGCAGCAGGCGCGGCGTCTCGAAGCTGGCGTTGGCGAAGGGCGAGCTGGGGCCCCAGGCGCGAGCCATCATGGGGTGCGGGATGACCGGCACGCCCGCGGCCTTGATCTCGGGCAGCAGCTGGTGCGCCTCCGCGGCGCCGTCCAGCACCAGCGTAAAGCCGAACTCCGCGGCCATGCGCAGGGCGGTGGCGATGTCGTGGTGACGCTGCGCGGTCACCAGCAGCGGCAGCTCGCCGCTCAGCACGCGGGCCAGGGTCTCCTTGCGCAGGTCGCGGTCGGGGCGCTCGGCCGGGTCGTCGTGGGCTATGCCCTCGGCGTAGATGCGCGCGTCCACCAGCGCCTGGCGCAGCAGGGCCGCGGCCTTGCTGCGGGTGCCCGGACTCTGCTTGCCGGACGCCTTGGCTTGGTCGCCGAGGGTGGCGCAGACCATGGCCTCGGCCACCACCAGCGCGCTCTCCACCGTGCCGCTGCGCGTCTTCACGATCATGCTCTGCCCGGAGATGACGGCGCCCGGCGCGTGGCCGGTGTGCACCGTCGTGATGCCGAGCCCGTTCAGGTGCGCCACCAGCGGGTCGCGCGCGTTGTAGCTGTCCAGCGCGCGCAGCTCGGGCTGGATCGGGTCGCTGCCGTCGAGCTGGTCCTGATCCTGATCCTGGTTGCTCCAGCCGGTGAGGCCCACGGTGGTGTGAGCGTCGATCAGGCCGGGCACCACCACCGGCGCGCGCAGCACGGTCATGCCCTCGGGCACGGGCGTGCTCGCGGCCGGGCCCACGGCCTGGATGCGGCCGCCGCGGATGACCACGACGCCGTCGCTGATGGGCGCCCCGGCCATGGTGTGCAACACGTCGCCGCGCACGGCCAGGTCCTGCGCCCGCAAGCCGCCGCTCAGCAGGGCCAGCGCGAGCAGCGCCATGGGCAGCGTCGTCGCAGTGGCTCGGGTTCTGTACATCGATGCCCGCTGCGCCAGGGTCTGCGCGCAGCGCGTGCGCCGAATGAGTGCGGTCGTCATCAGCGTGCGCTCCCGTAGCAGCAGAGGAAGGCCGGGCTGTCGGGGCCGTCGTTGGCGCCCCAGCCGCCCGTGGCCCAGAGCCGGTCGGTCGGGTCGGAGAGATCGAAGACCTGGACGCTGTCGATCCAGGTCTGTTCGATGAGGGCGTAGACGCTCAGCGGGTCGGCGCTGAGCACGATGAAGTCGGCGTCCTTGCCCACCTCCAGGGAGCCGGTGCGCTGCTCTAAATCGAGCATGGCCGCGCCCGCCAGGGTGACCGACGCCAGGGCGCCCGCGCGCGAGAGGCCGGCGCGATGGGCCATGGCCGCCGAGCGCAGGAACAGGCGGCTGTCGTTGATGGCGTCGTCGGTGTGCATGGCCACGGCCACGCCGGCGCGCTCCAGGATGCCGGCCGTCTGCCAGCTCATGTCCAGCGCCTCCAGCTTGCCGCCGGGGGAGTCGATCAGGATCACCGAGCAGGGCACGCCGGCCGCGGCGATCTCGTCGGCCACGCGCCAGGCCTCCGAGGCGTGTTGCAGCACCAATCGGAAGCCGAACTCCTCGCGCAGGCGCAGCACGGTCATGATGTCGTCGTGCCGGTGGGTGTGGTGGTGCACCACGCGGCGTCCGTCGAGCACCTCCAGCACGGCCTCCAGACCCAGGTCGGGGTCAGGCGCCTGGTCGGGGTCGTCGCCGGCGCGCTGCTGCTTGGCGCGATAGGCCAGGGCCCGGTTGAACAGCTCGCGCACCAGCGCCGCCGACTTGCTGCGCGTGCCGGGGAAGGGCGGATCATCCTGGCTGTTGGTGCCGTTGGCCATCTTCATGCCGCCCAGGGCCCGGCCGCTCTCATCGCGCAGCAGCAGGTCGTCCAGGGTGCGGCCGTCGCGCAGCTTGAGATACGCCGTCTGACCGCTCATGAGGTGCCCCGACCCGGGCATGAGGTTGGCGATGGTGACGCCGCCGGCCTGGGCGCGCTGGATGGATGGGTGGCGCACGTTGATGGCGTCGAGCGCGCGCGCGTCAGGGTGCAGGGGGCCGCTCTGGTCGCCGCCCCAGGGCTCGCCGATGTGGCTGTGTGTGTCGACCAGCCCCGGCATGATGACCTTGCCCGACACGTCGATGACGCGCGCGCCGTCCGGGATGGCCGTGCGCGGTCCGCCCACGGCCAGGATGCGCCCGTCCTGCACGACGAGCACGCCGTCGTCGAGCTCGGGACCGGACACGGGGATCAGGTGCGCGCCGGTGAACGCCACGGGCGGCGACTGGCCCGTCGTGGCGCAGGCGAGCTGCGTGAGTGCTGCGAGGGCGATGGGCAGGAGCGTGCGCACGGGAACCTCGGCGTGGGCTGTAGATGGGTGTTGCGCGGGCGCGCGCCAAGGCTGCCCGTGGTCGAGCTGCAGGCCGGCGCCGCCAGCTGCGGGCCCGGCTACCGTAGCAGCGCGGGCACCGGCGAGGGCAGGCCCGGCCTTGACCGGGGCGCGGCAGATCGGTGCCATGAACCCTCCGGAGCGAGGTCCGCACCGCCCTGCGCACCGGCTCACAACCGACACACCCGTGGGAGACCTCGAGATGCAGGCTTGCTACTCCGCGCTGCGAGCCCGGGCCAGCTCCCTGGCGCTGGGCCTGGTCGTGATGTTGGCCGGCGCGGGCTGCGCCGCGGACGGCCACTGGTACTTCTCGGCCGACGAGCACGAGCACGACTGGGGCTATGAGGGCGAGATCGGCCCGGAGCACTGGGGCAGCCTCTCGCTCGACTACCGCCTGGCGGACGAGGGCCGCGAGCAGTCTCCCGTCGACATCGTGCCGGCCGACGCGCCGGGCGGCGTGTTGCCCAGCCTCGATCTGCGCTACCACGCCACCAACGCCCACTGGGTGAATGACGGCCACACGCTCGAGCACTCGGAGAACGAGGACAACCACCTGCTCTTTGGCGGTCTGCGCTACGACCTGATGCAGTACCACCTGCACACGCCGAGCGAGCACACCATCGACGGTCTGCACGCGCCGGCTGAGATGCACTACGTGCATCGCGACGCCAGCGGCCGCGTGCTGGTGGTGGCCGTGCTCGTCAGCGCCGGCGATGCTCACGAGGAGCTGGAGCTGGACGTGGATGACCTGCCGCTGCACGCCGGCGACGAGGCTGACCTGCTTCATTGGCGCGACCCGCTCGAGCTCTTCCCGGACGACCGCAGCTACTGGCAGTACGCCGGCTCATTCACCACGCCGCCCTGCACCGAGGGCGTGACCTGGATCGTGCTGCGCGAGAGGCTTCGGGTCACGCCGCGCGTGCTGCGCAAGATCGCGTCCATCTTGGGGCGCAACAACCGCCCGGTCATGCCGCTCAACGGCCGCGTGGTCATGAGCTCCGTACGCTAGCCGCGCACATCTCTCCGGGAGTCCCGCATGCAGTCCGTGAAGCCGCACCTCTGGATGTCGTTGGCCTGGGTGGCGCTCGCGTCCGCCGCGAACGCCGTGGCCGTCACGCCCGTCGCGAGTGCTGCGCCCGCGGTTCTCGCCGACGATGCTCCCTCTCAGGCCTTGGTGGACGCGGCCGTGCAGAAGGCCTGCGCGCTGTTGCTGTCCAACCAGGAGCTGTACGTCCCGGATCCACCTGTGGGCGTGCTGCCCGACGATGAGCTGACCGGTTGGCAGGCCAAGGAAGGTGGGCGCCTGGCGGGACTGCGCAGCGCCTCCGCGGGTGAGGGCCGTGAGTGGCCCTACGAGGGCGTCTACCGCGTGGGTCCCGACGGCCGCATCCCGCCCGGCTACCGCGTAGGGGGCACAGCCATCGTGTGTGAGGCGCTGTTCGCTGCGCCCGGCTTCGACGACGCGCGTCGGCAGGCGGTGCTGCGAGGAGTGGTCTTCATGCTCGACATGATCGCGGACGATCCCGGCCTGGCCGCTCGGGCTCAGACGGCGTATGACGTGCGCGGCTGGGGGCAGGCCTACGCGCTCTCGTTCTTCGTGCGCGCGGGCGGCCAGGGCCTGTTCGCGGGCGACGAGCAGCTGGCGACGCGGGTGGGCGAGGCCATCCCGGAGCTGATCGGCAGGCTGGCGGCGGGTCAACTCAAGGGCGGCGGCTGGAACTACGCCGGGCGCTCGAGCTCCAGCCCCTTCATGACCGGCGCGACGCTGCTGGCGCTGTTCAGCGCGCGGGCCGCGGGCCACGACGTCGACGCGGGCATGGTGGCGCGGGCGCTGGACGCCCTGGAGGCGGGGCGCGGCGCCAGTTCTGCCTACGCCTACAGTGGATCGTCGGGCAAGCGGCCCGAGCCCATGCAGGGCGCCGCGGCGCGCTCCGCCATGGCCGAGCTGGCCCTGTTCCTGGGCGGTCGCTCCGACGCCGAGCGTCTGGCCGCCACAGTGGACGGCTTCCTGGCCGAGCAGAACTGGCAGGCCCTGCTTCAACGCAAGAGCCAGCAGGGCACGCACAAGCCGCCCTTCGGCGTGGCGCCCTACTACTTCTTCTTCGGACACACCTACGCGGCCGTGGCCGCCGAGCACCTGCCCGAGCCGTCACGCGCGGCGCGGCGGGAGCGCATGCGCGTGCTGCTCTGGCGCACGTTGGAGCAGCGCGGCGGCTGGAACGACCGCGTGTTCCCGCGCACCGAGAGCTACTCCACCGCCATGGCCGTGCTGGCGTTGCTGGCGCCGCGGCTGCCGCCCCAGCCCCGCTGGCAGGCTGCCGAGCCAGAGGCCGAGGCGAAGTAGCCCGGGCTGCTCAGCATGCGCCGCTACAGCGACCCCGGGCTCGGCCGCCGTCGCAGGGGCACGCGCTCGTCGCTCAGGGCGCGGTCCAGCAGGGCCAGCAGCTTGTCCCGGTCACGGGGCAGGTTGCCGCCCACAGGCAGCGAGTTGCTGACGTGGTTGCCGCGGTAGATGGCGCGCGACGGCTGCATGTGCGCCAGCATGTCACGCTGCTCGGCCAGCATGCCGCGCTCGTCCGGCAGCACGACGCGGCCGGCCTGCACGTCGTCATGGAAGCGTGTGCCCGGCACGGGCGTGATGGTCAGCGTGCTCACGAAGCGCGGGTCGATCTGCGTGATCAGCGAGCCGCTGGCCTCGGCGTGCTCGCGCGACAGCTCCACTCCGCCGATGCCCAGCAGCAGGATCACGCTCAGCTTGGCGCCGGCGTCCACCACCCGGCGCCCGCCGTCGATCAACTGCTCCCGCGTGACGCCCTTGTCGATCAGCTCGAGCACCTCGGGGTGGCCGGTCTCGGCGCCCAGGTAATGTTGACTCAGGCCCGCGGCCTTGAGCTGCTCGAGCTCGGCCACGCTCTTGGCCAGCAGGCTCTGGGGTGAGGCGTAGGCCGAGATGCGCTGCAGCCGCGGGAAGCGCTGGCGCAGCTCATCGCAGATCTCGAGCAGGCGAGCGGTGCGCAGGATCAGGGCGTCCCCGTCGGCCAGGAAGATCCGGCGCACGTTCTCCGGGCCGTGGTAGCGGGCCGCCAGGTCCATGTCCTCGCGCAGCTCGGCCGGCTTGCGCGGGCGGAAGCGCTTCTCCTGGTACATGGCGCAGTAGCTGCAGCGGTTGTAGCTGCAGCCGATGGTGGCCTGGAGGATCAGGCTGTCGGCCTCGCTGGGCGGGCGGTAGATCTTGCCTTCATAGCGCATGGGACCATTCTAGCCCCGCCGCGGGGGCGCCGACGATCCGGCATCGGAGGTCAGGGCCTCGGCGCCCGCCGGCGCAGCCAGGCGTTTGGCGGGACGCCCGTCCTCACACCCAGGCCGCACCCTGAGTATCATCCCGCCATGCTTGCCACCTTCTTGCTGTCCTCACTCCTGTTTCTGGCCGCTCCGGCGGTCGCCCCCGGCTCCCACGAGGGTCCTCCCGCTGCGGTCCACGTGGGCTCCTACGGCTCCCCTCTGGGTGCTCGCGTCACGCCGGACGGCTTGGTCGACGTGGGCTCGCTGGTGGCGCGCTTCGTCGATCTCGACAGCGGTGAGCCGATCGCGTTTACGCGGCCCGTGTTCTCCAAGGGGCCGGGGCTCAAGTACGTCTGGCGTCACCAGGCGGAGTCCTGGCGGGCGGAGGGAGAGATCGTGGGCGTGACCCAGAACTCCGGGGCCGACGTGCGCCTGGCCACGGGGCTGCGGGTGCTGCTGCATAACGAGGAGAGCGACCCGATCACCGTGCGCATCGGGTTGGAGCTGTATCCGGAGCCGGCGGGTGACGGCATGCGACCCGCTCTGACCCACGCCTACGCCGTGGGCGAGCGCTGGGAGCAGAACGAGCACACGATCTTGCGCGACGGTCAGCTCGTGGCCCAGTGGGCCGGCCTGGCCCCCGACGTCGAGGTGCTCTCGCCCGACGGGCCCAGCGCTCCGGCGCTGCGTCTGGCCTGGCGCATCACGCTGCCGCCGCGCAACAAGCGCTACGTCGAGGCCTTGTTGTTTGGCCAGCCCAGCACGGGCGCCGTGAACGAGGAGCGCTTCCAGCGCGCCGTCGCCAGGCGCGGCTTCCGCGACCTGGACGATCAGCAGCGCTGGGAGGGCAGGGCCCTGGGCGAGTTCTCCGGCATGGTCATGGGGGACGAGCGCTTCCGCGACGCGTACGTCGCCGCCGTCGCTCAGATCCGCACGCTGGGCTCTGCCTACCAGGCGGTCACGCACCTGTCCGACCAGCCCTACGGCCGCCGGGCGACGGACGCCGCGGTCTCGGCCCAGATGCTGGGTGTCATCTTCGAGGTCGGCATGCACGAGATCGCCGGGCCCTACTTCAACGAGCTGATGGAGCAGGCGCCGGAGCTCATGGCCGAACTGGAGCCCGCACGCCAGCTCATGTTCTTGCACGGCTTGGCGCGCGTGGCCCGGCTGTCCATGGTCGACATGCAGTCCATCAGCCTGGGCGATGTGCTCAGGGGTTTCCTGGTCTCGGGCGTGGCGGAGGGCCTGCCCGTCGATCCCTGGCTGCACCCCGAGAATGTACGCCTCGACCTGAAGGCGGTGCTGGATCGCTCCGGCCAGGGCGGCGCCGAGCTGCTGCCGGAGTTCTCGTGGGCGGCGGTGCAGCCCGGCAGTATCGAGGACAGCATGCAGCAGCTCTCCAGAGCGATCCACGACCGCGACAACGTGACGGCCTGGGCCCAGTGCTCCTCACTGCTCGATCGCACGTCGCGCTGGGGCTTCGGTAGCCTGTCCCCCGACGGGGAGGCCGACGGCGCCTGGGCGCTGGCCATGGGCAGCTTGCTGAGGGAGGTGCTGTTTGATGACCACGGCGACGAGCTGCACCTGCTGCCCGGCTCCGATCGCGGCCTGATCTCGGACGAGCTGGGCATCGAGACGCAGTTCATGGCGACGCGCTTCGGTTGGCTCAAGCTGCAGCAGTTTCACTCGGGCAAGAGGTTGGTAGGGGGCCGGGTGCTGCTGCGCATGCCGCGCTGGCCCGAGCGCATCGTGATGTACTTTGCCCCGTCGGAAGGCCTCAAGATGGTGAAGCCCACGCCCGAAGGCGGCTATGTCGAACTGCTCGACGAGCACTCCGCAGAGCTGGTGATCCTGCCCGACGCCGTGCTGGGTCTGCGCTTCTCCGTGCGCGTCCAGCCGGCCGACGACCTGCCCGAGCTGCCGCCTGGTCGCGCCCATCCCAAGAAGAAGCCCGACCGGGGGCGTTGAGCGTGGGCTCCCGCAAGGCCCGTCCCGCGCGGGCCCGCCGGGGCGAGGACTTCGACGTGCGGCTGCTGGACGGCCGGCGCGAGAGCCTCCGATACCGCGTGGCGGACGGCGAGGAGCACCTGCGCCTGGATCAGTTCCTGGCCAAGCGTCTGTCGTGGCGCTCGCGCACCTCGGCACGGCGCCTGCTGGACGACGGGCTGGTGGGTCTGGAGGGACGCAGCGCACGCGCCAGCCGCAGGCTCAAGGTGGGCGAGATCGTCAGCGTGACCCTGCCACGCCCCGTGCGCGACGAGTATCTGGTCCAGTCGCAACAGGACGATATGGAGCTGCCGCGGCTGTTCGAGGACGCCCACCTGATCGGCATCGACAAGCCGGCCGGCGTGCCCGTGCATCCCTCCGGGCGCCTGCTGCACCTCACGGTCATCACCGCGCTGCACCGCGCCTACCGCGACTTTGACGACCCGACCAAGGACGTGGTGCCCAAGCTCTGTCACCGGCTCGACCTGGAGACCTCGGGCGTGCTGGTGGTGGCCAAGAACCAGCGCGCGCTGCTGCACGTGCAGAAGCAGTTCGAGCGCCGCACCGTGGGCAAGGAGTACTTGGTGCTGGTGCACGGTGAGCTGGTGGACGAGTCGGGACTGGTGGACCTGCCCATCGGCCCCACCATCTCCGGCGAGGTCCGCAACGCCCGCGCCATCCGCCACGACGTGGGCCAGGCCTCGCGCACGCGCTGGCGCGTCGAGTCCCGCTGGAAGGGCTACACACGCCTGCACATCGAACTGCTCACCGGGCGCCACCACCAGATCCGCGTCCACATGTCCGCCATCGGCCACCCGGTGGTGGGCGACAAGATCTATGGCAAGGACCCCGAGCTTTTCATCCGGCACCACGCGCGCACGCTGACTGAGGCCGACCTCGAACTTCTGGAGCTGCCGCGCCAGGCTCTGCACAGCCACGCGCTGGAGTTCGATCACCCCGAGGCCGGCGCCATGCGGCTGGAGTCGCCCTGGCCGCCGGACCTGACGGCCTTCACCGATGGACTGGAGCCGCTGGCGTGACGCTCGTGCTGGGCATCGAGTCGTCCTGCGACGAGACCGCGGTGGCCCTGGTGCAGGACGGGCTGGTGGTGCGCGGCCACGCCCTCGCCAGCCAGATCGACTTGCACGCGCGCTTCGGCGGCGTGATCCCCGAGGTGGCCAGTCGCAGTCACCTGGAGGCGATCTTCCCGCTGCTGGAGGACGCTCTGGCCGAGGCCGGCGTCACGCTGAGTGACGTCGACGCCCTGGCCGTGACCACCACGCCGGGGCTGGTGGGCTGCCTGCTGGTGGGGCTGCACGTGGCCAAGGGGCTGTCGCTGGTGACGGGCCTGCCGCTGGTGCCCGTGAACCACGTGCACGCGCACATCTGGGCCGCGCTGATGGAGCCGGTGGGGCGCTCGTCGGGGTCATCGGAAGAGACGCCGGCCGGGGAGCTGGAGGATCCGTCGGCGGAGTCGCCCGTGGGGCCGCCGACGGGAGTGCCGCTGCCCCTGGGCGCCGCGGCCTGGGTCGACCCGGGCCGGCCCATCGCCTCGCTGGTGGTGTCGGGCGGGCACACGTCGCTCTACGCGAGTCGCTCTCCGACGCAGCACGAGTTGCTGGGCGCCACCATCGACGACGCCGCGGGCGAGGCCTACGACAAGGTCTCTGCGCTGCTGAAGCTGGGCTACCCGGGCGGGCCGGTCATCGACCGCCTGGCGCAGCAGGGCGACGCCACGGCGTTTGCCTTCCCGCGCAGCCGACCGGGTGGGCTCGACTTCTCGTTCAGCGGCCTCAAGACGGCGGTGCTCTACGGCACGCGCGGACCCAACGCCGCTCGCAAGGCGCCGCTGCTGCCGGGCGTGCGGCCCGCGGACGTGGCCGCGTCGTTCCAGGCCGCCGTCGTGGATGTGCTGGGCGCGCGCCTGCTGGAGGCGGCGCGACAGATCGAGGCCCAGGCCCTGGTGGTGAGCGGTGGCGTGGCGGCCAACTCGGCCCTGCGCGCGCGCGTGACCGCCCTGGCCGCCGAGGAGCGCTTGCCGCTCTACCTGCCGAGCATGCGCCTCACCACAGACAACGCCATGATGATCGCGGGACTGGGCCAGCACCTGTTTGAGCAGGGCGCCGTGGCCGGCCTGGAGGTCGACGCCGCGCCGCGCGCCGACTAGCTGCAGCGGCTGACGGCTGCCGTGCGCGGGGATCGTCTCGCTCGCACACCCGCTCGCACACCCGCTTGCACACCCGCTTGCACACCCGC
Organism: Planctomycetota bacterium; assembly: GCA_003644265.1. Next base: position 16,245 of record QNBX01000005.1, on the reverse strand, counting down.
TTGCACACCCGCTCGCTGCGCGCGAGCACAGCGTCAGGCCGGCTTGGTCGCCTCGACGCGCTGGGGGAAGGCGCTCCAGTCCTGGCCGCCCACGCTGTAGTTGCGCTGCTCGCGCGCGGCCGGCGAGATCTTGTAGCCGCGCCCGTAGACGCGCTGCAGCAGTCCCATGATCTCGGGCTCGCTGGCCGCCGGATACTGCTGCAGCAGCCAGGCCACGATGTCGTCGATGGGCATGGCGGCCTCGAGCCGCTGCCGGAAGTCGTCCTCGCTGTTGCTCATGGCCTGCGCTCCCTGATGTCGATCCGACACGCGGCGTGCGCGCGCGGCGATGGTAGCGCGGGAGCCCCACGCACGCGGCTCTCAATCCCCGCGCGGCGTTCGTCCGGCGGTTCGAGCGCGAGGGCGGGTGTGGTGGTTGGCGCGGGGCGGCGTTCCGGGCGCGTGGGCAGGCGGCGGGCGTGACGGGCTCTGGGCAGGCGGCTCGCTCCGGCCGCACGCATCGCTATGATCCGGGTATGACTGATCGCCCCACAGCTGGCTCCACGCCTCGCCCCGACGCAGGCTCCGGTGCGGGTCCCCGCCCGCGGCAGCGCCCGATCCACATCCCCGTCGGCGCGCCGCCCGCGGGCATGCCGCCGTCGCCAGAGATCCTCGTCGCCATGGGGGAGCAGGGCGTCTTCTCCATGCTCGAGGATGTCTACGCGCTGCTCGAGGCCAGCAGCATCCGGGCGCTGTTCCCGGACGATATGCGCGCCTCGTCGCGCAAGTCCGGGGCCTTCTTCGTGCAGCTGCTCGGCGGTCCCGCGCTCTACTCGCAGCGTTACGGCAAGCCGCAGATGCGTCAGCGGCACGAGCCCTTCGAGATCGACGACGAGGCGCGCGCCGTCTGGCTGGCGTGCTTCGATCGCGTGCTGAGTCAGGCTGAGCGCAGCTACGGTTTCCCGGCCGAACATCTCGACGGCTTTCGCGACTTCCTGGCGTCGTTCTCGGCCTGGATGCTCAACGCGAAGTGAGGCTGCGCGCCCGCACTCGCGCCGGTCACGCGGCCTCGAGCGGGGGGGCTTGGTGCGCACCGTCAGGGCTCGCGCCGGCGCGACCGGAGCGAGACGCATGAAGCTGGCCCTGATCCAACAGCACGCCACGCGTGACCGCGCCGAGAACCTGGCCCGGGGTCTGGCGGCAGCGACCGCGGCCATCCGCGACGGCGCCCAGGTGCTGTGTTTTGCGGAGCTGGCTTTCGAGCCCTTTCACCCGGCTGAGCCGGCTCCCGCTGACGTGTCCGCGTGGGCCGAGCCCATCCCCGGCCCCACCAGCGACGCCTTGTGCCAGCTCGCGCGGCGTCACGGCGTGGTGGTGATCCCCAACCTGTTCGAGCGCGACGGCGACGCCACCTTCGACACCTCGCCCGTGATCGACGCCGACGGTTCGCTGCTGGGCAAGACGCGCATGCTGCACGTACCCGACTACGCCTGCTTCCATGAGCGCGGCTACTACACCCCCGGCGATCGCGGCCTGCCGGTGTTCGAGACGGCGCACGGCAAGCTCGGCGTGGCCATCTGCTACGACCGGCACTTCCCCGAGGCCATGCGCGCCCTGGCCCTGGCCGGCGCCGAGCTGGTGCTGGTGCCGCAGGCCGGCGCTGTAGACGAGTGGCCCGACGGGCTCTATGAAGCCGAGCTGCGGGTGGCGGCCTTCCAGGACGTCGCGCCAAGACGCCTCGCCTCGCGCGCACGCCGTCGCTACACTCGGCGCATGAGCGGACACGTCTTTCATCCCGGGCACGACGACTATCACGGCCTCACGGTCGTGCTCTACACCTCAGGCTCGCAAACGGTCATCGGTCGCTGGGACGCGCGCGTCGGTGAGCAGGTGCGCATACTGAACTGCTGCCGCCACGAGCAGGGCGTCGGCGACGAGAGCCGCGACGACTGGGTCGCGCGCACCAAGAAGTTCGGCGTGCCCAACGACCACGCCCAGCTGCTGGTGCCGGGCGACTCGATCGAGCGCGTGGTGCACCTGGTCGACGCCTGAGGGTGCCTCAGCTCTCCTCGGCCAGCAGCTTTTCGATCAGGGCGCTGAAGGCCGCGCGCAGCTCGTGGTGGGCCGCGCCGGTGGCAGGGCCGCGGAGGTCAACAGGACGAGGGTTCGCATGGGCACTGGTGTAGCTCGCCGACAGCGTGGAGCGACCCTGTCAGCAAGAGAACCTCTGCCACAGCGGATCCGTACGGCCGCCGACTGCTAGCCTCAGAGCGGAGCGTGGGGAGAGTTGATATTCTGATGGATCACTCGACTCACGAGAACGAGCCGCTCGCGGCCCTGGTGACGGGCACCCGAGCCCTGGAGATGTCCATGACAGCGCGCAAGGTCAAGGTGCTGGACGGCAACGAGGCGGCGGCTTCGGTGGCCTTCCGGCTGAGCGAGGTGGTGGCCATCTACCCCATCACGCCCAGCTCTCCCATGGGCGAGTTTGCCGACATGTGGGCCGCCGCCGGGCGCACCAACATCTGGGGCTCCGTGCCCGAGGTGGTGGAGATGCAGTCGGAGGGCGGCGCGGCGGGCGCGGTGCACGGCAGCCTCACCGCCGGCGCGCTCACCACCAGCTTCACTGCCAGTCAGGGGCTGCTGCTGATGCTGCCCAACATGCTCAAGATCGCCGGCGAGCTGCTGCCCTGCTGCCTGCACGTGGCGGCGCGCGCGGTGGCCACCCACGCCCTGTCGATCTTCGGCGACCACAGCGACGTGATGGCCGTGCGCTCCAGCGGCTTCGCGCAGCTGGTGTCCACCGACGTGCAGGAGGCCCACGATCTGGCGGCCGTGGCCCACGCCGCGACCCTGGCCGCGCGCGTGCCGATCCTGCACGTGTTCGACGGCTTCCGCACCAGCCTCGAGCTGCAGCGCATCGAGCTGCTGTCGGACGACGACCTGCGCGCCCTGGTGGACGAGCGCCTGGTGCAGCAGCACCGCGAGCGCGGGCTCACGCCCGAGCGGCCGGTGCTGCGCGGCACGGCCCAGAACCCCGACGTGTTCTTCCAGGCGCGTGAGGCCGGCGCGCCATACCACGCGGCGCTCAGCGGCCACCTGCGCGAGGCGCTCGACACCCTGGCCGAGCGCACCGGGCGCCGGCACGAGCTGGTGAGCTACGCCGGACACTCCCAGGCAGAGCAGGTGCTGGTGGCCATGGGCTCGGGCGCGGTGACGGCCTCCGAGACCGCGCGGCGCCTGGCCGAGCAGGGTCGCAAGGTGGGCGTGATCACGCTGCGCCTGTTCCGGCCCTTCCCCATGCAGGATCTGGTGGCGGCGTTGCCGGCCAGCACGCGGCAGATCACGGTGCTGGACCGCACCAAGGAGCCCGGCGCGGCGGGCGAGCCCCTCTATCAGGACGTGGTCTGCGCGCTCTCCGAAGCCGACGCGGCGGCTCTGCCTAGCGCCGGGCGCCCCGACGTGTACGGTGCGCGCTACGGCCTGGGCAGCAAGGAGTTCACGCCCGGCATGGTGGCCGGTCTGTTCGACGAGCTCTGCCGCGAGGCGCCCCGGCGCCACGCCACCGTGGGCATCGTCGACGACGTCTCGGGCAGCTCCATCGACTACGAGCCCTCGCTCGACGTGCTGCCCGCGGGCACGCGCGGCGCCGTGTTCTTCGGCCTGGGCTCGGACGGCACCGTGGGCGCCAACAAGAACTCCATCAAGATCCTGGGCGAGCTCACGGACCTGTCGGTGCAGGGCTACTTCGTCTACGACAGCAAGAAGGCGGGGGCCATGACCGTGAGCCACCTGCGCTTCGGAAAACAGCCCATCCGCGCGCCGTACCTGGTGGCCCTGGCGGACTTCGTGGGCGTGCATCAGCTCGCCTTCCTCGACCGGCACGATGTGCTGGCGCGCGCGGCCGACGGCGCCACGCTGCTGCTCAACGCGCCCTATGCCGCCGACGAGCTGTGGTCGCACCTGCCGCAGGAGGCCCAGCAGGAGATCCTCGACCGGCGGCTGGTGCTGTGGGTGGTGGACGCCGACATGGTCGCGAGCGAGCAGGGCCTGGGCGGGCGCATCAACACCGTCATGCAGACCTGCTTCTTTGCCCTGGCCGAGCTGGTGCCGGTGGAGGAAGCGCTGAAGGCCATCAAGGACGCCATCACCAAGAGCTACGGCAAGCGTGGCGAGCTGATCGTGGCGCGCAACCACGCCGCGGTGGACGCCGCCCGCGCGGGGCTGGAGCGGGTGACGCTGCCCGCGAGCGCCGACTCGCCACGCCATCGCCCCCCGGCCGTGCCCAGCAACGCGCCCGACTTCGTGCAGGCCGTGACCGGGCTCATGCTGGCGGGCCGCGGCGACGAGCTGCCCGTGTCGGCCTTCGCGCCCGACGGCACCTGGCCCACGGGCACCAGCCGCTTCGAGAAGCGCAACATCGCCGCGTCGATCCCGATCTGGGATGCCGAGGTGTGTGTGCAGTGCAACCAGTGCGCGCTGGTCTGCCCCCACGCCGCCATCCGCACCCTGGCCTACGAGCCGGCGGCGCTGGCCGACGCCCCCGCGGACTTCCCGACCACTGCCTGTCGCATCGGTGGCCTGGAGCAGGCCAGCTTCAGCGTGCAGGTGGCGCCCGAGGACTGCACCGGCTGCTCGCTGTGCGTCAACGTCTGCCCCGCCAAGGACCGCAGCAATCCGCGCCACAAGGCCATCGACATGCAGCCCCACGCGCAGCATGTCGCCAAGGAGGCCGAGCGCTTCGCGTTCTTCGACGGGCTCACGGGGTTGCTGCCGGAGGGCGTGCCCGACGCGCGCACCAGCCAGCTGCGGCGTCCGCTGTTCGAGTTCAGTGGGGCCTGCGCCGGTTGCGGCGAGACGCCCTACATCAAGCTGGCCACGCAGCTCTTCGGCGAGCGCATGCTGATCGCCAACGCCACGGGCTGCTCCTCCATCTTTGGAGGCAATCTGCCCACTACGCCCTACACCACGGGCCCGGACGGCCGCGGCCCGGCCTGGGCCAACTCGCTGTTCGAAGACAACGCCGAGTTCGGGCTGGGCATGCGCCTGGCCGAGGATCAAGCGGCGGCGCAGGCGCGCGCGCTGGTGACCCGGCTGGCGGACGACATCGGCCTGGAGCTGGCTGTGTCCCTGTGCGAACCGGAGGGCGCCGAGCTCGAGCAACGGCGCCAGCAGATCGAGCAGCTGCGTCAGCGTCTGGCGGGCATGCAGGGCGACGACGCCCGGCGCCTGGAGCGCCTGGCCGAGCACCTGTCGGCGCGCTCCATCTGGCTCATCGGCGGCGACGGCTGGGCCTACGACATCGGCTACGGCGGCCTGGACCACGTGCTGGCCAGCCACCGCGACGTGAACGTGCTGGTGCTCGACACCGAGGTCTACAGCAACACCGGCGGGCAGGCCTCCAAGGCCACGCCGCTGGGAGCCGCGGCCAAGTACGCCACGGCCGGCAAGTCCACGGCCAAGAAGGACCTGGGGCTCGAGGCCATGAGCTACGGCCACGTGTACGTGGCGCGGGTGGCCTTCGGCGCCAAGCCCAACCAGACCGTGACCGCCATGCGCGAGGCCGAGGCCCACCGCGGGCCGTCGCTGATCATCGCCTACAGCCCCTGCGTGGCCCATGGCTACGACCTCTCGCACAACGTGGAGCAGCAGCGCCTGATCGTGAGCTCGGGCGTGTGGCCGCTGTACCGCTTTGACCCCGCGCGAGCGCGCAAGGGGCTGCCGCCGCTGCAGCTCGACAGCCCGGCGCCGCGCACACCGGTCAAGGCGTTCATGGCCAACGAGACCCGCTTCCGCATGGTGGAGCGGCTCGACCCGCAGCGCTACGCCCGGCTGCAACGCCGCGCCCAGGAGGACGTGCACAGGCGTCACGCGCTGTACGAGCAGCTCTCGCGCATGACCGTGCCCGAAGTGGGCACGGCGGCGCAGCTGGCCACCGGCATGTCTGCGGCCGCGCCAGCCACTCGCCCCGTCAAGCCTGAGCCGGAGACCGCGTCATGACCCGCCCCGACCTGAGCACCCGCTGGCTGGGACTGGAGCTGTCGTCGCCGGTGGTGTGTGGCGCCGGTCCCGTGGCCCGCGACCCCGAGCTGGCCCGCGCCCTGGCCGACGCCGGCGTGTCGGCCTTCGTGACCGACTCGCTCTTCGAGGAGCGCATCCTGCGTGAAGAGGGCGGCGTCATGTACCACTACGAGAGCCACGCGGACTGCGACGCCGAGGCCACCAGCTACCAGCCCCTGCGCGACGATTTGCGCTTCGGCCCCGAGGAGCACCTGGCCGCGGTGCAGGCCCTGGTGAAGGCTGTGCCCGTGCCGGTGGTGGCGTCGCTCAACGGCGTCACGCCCGGCGGCTGGCTGCGCTATGGTCGGCTGCTGCAGGACGTGGGCGCGTCCGCCATCGAACTCAACGTGTACGACCTGCCCGACGACCCCCGTGTCACGGCCGATCAGATCGAGGCACGCCTGCTGGCGATGGTGCGCGAGTTGGCTGACGACCTGACCATCCCGGTCTCGGTCAAACTCACGGCGTTCCACACCTCGCTGCCCAATCTGGCCCTGCGCCTGGTGCAGGCCGGGGCCGTGGGCGTGGTGCTGTTCAACCGCCTGTTCGAGCCCGACATCGACCCCGAGGAGCTGGAGGCCGCGCGGGCGCTGACTCCCAGCCGCCCCGACGAGCTGCGCCTGCGCCTGCGCTGGTTGGCGGTGCTGAGCGGCCAGGGCGGCGTGGACCTGGCGGCCAGCGGCGGCGTGCACGACAGCACCGGTGCTACCAAGGCCATCATGGCCGGAGCCCACGTGGTGCAGATGGTCAGCGCCGTGCTGCGCGGTGGACCGGCGAGCGTGCGCTCGCTGCTCGACGGCCTGTCGTCCTGGATGGAGGAGAAGGGCTACGACAACCTCGCGCAGCTGCGTGGGTGCATGGATGTGACCCGCTGCCCCGACCCCGACGTCTACTCCCGAGCCAACTACATGGACGTGCTGCACTCGTGGCACGGCAACCTGCATTCCTTCCCCGGAGACTCAGCGTGACAGACCGCATCACCGCCTTGGCCCTGGCCGCCCTGCTCCTGACCGCCCTGCTCCTGACCGCCTGCAGCGGTACGCCGGAGGTCGACGCGCCGGCCTCGTCCTGGGGCGCGCCCGTCATGGCCAGCTCGACGCTGACGGTGGCGGATCTGTTCGATCGCGCCGAGGAGCTCGACGGGCAGCCGCTCGTCGTGCGTGGCGAGGTGATCGAGGTCTGCCAGAGCAAGGGCTGCTGGATGGTGCTCTCCGACGGCGAGCGCAGCATGCGCGTGCGCTTCGTCGACTACGCCTTCTTCGTACCCATGGACCTCACCGGCGAGGTCGTGATCGAGGGCACCTTCGCCATCAAGATGGTCAGTGTGGATGAGGCGCGGCACTACCTCGAGGACGCCGGGCGCTACGAAGAGGCCGAGGCCGTCAGCGAGCCCTCGCGCGAGTTCAGCTTCCTGGCCAGCGGCGTGAGACGCGGCTGAGTCAGGGCCGACGCGTGGTCTGCAGGCGCTGCAGGTTGGCGGCGGCCGTCCGACCGATGGGTGAGTCGGGCGCGTCGCCGAGCAGCGCCAGCGCCGCCTCGTATCCGGCCACGGCGTCGTCGTAGCCATCGCGCATGAAGAAGGCCGCGTTGGCCCGGCGCAGATGGGCGTCGCCCAGGGCCGCGGCGTGTGAGCTGCTCGGGCCGGACGGCTCGGTGGGCTCAGCACCAGTGGCCGGCGTGAGCTCCGCGATCAGCGCGTCGAGGGTGCGCACGTGGGCCTGGTGCTTCCACAGGTCGCGGTCGGAGGCCAGCTCGAGGTCGCCGATGCCCAGCCATTGATCGATGGCCAGCGGGTCCTCGCGCAGGCCTGCGTACCACGCCAGGCGCGCCTGTGTGTGGGCCGCGAGCTCGAAGCCGGCCACGGGCTGCACCAGCCCGCGCTCGCGCAGGGTCTGATAGGCGGCGGCGGCCACCAGCACCGTGCCCCGCGGTGAGAAGTGCACGTAGTCGTAGAACACGTCGTCGCCCACGATGCCGTGGGCGCTGCGGGCCGCGAGCTGCTCGATGGTGTCCAGCAGCGGGGTGCCGGTGTCGGCGGCCACGGCGCGCACGCGCTCGGCCAGCTCGTCGGTGGCGCGGCGCAGGCGCGGGTCGGCGTTCATGGCCGCGCGCAGGTCCTGGCGGCCCTCGTCCCAGCGCGAGAGCTCGCACTGCAGCAGCCCGCGCTTGAACAGCCAGCGGTGCCGCTCGCGCTCGGAGGCGGCGCTGAGCTGCGCTTCGGCCAGGGCCAGCGCGGCCTCGAGCTCCGCTGATCCGGCGGGCGGCGCGCCCAGCAGCTCCGCGATCCAGTCCTCGGGCAGGTCGTGGCGTCCCTGCCACTGCCAGTTGCTGGCCACGGTCATGAGCACCAGCTCGGTGTCGCTCTGCGCGGCGCTCTGCTGCATGGCGCGCAGGTTGCGTTCGTAGGTGTCGACCACGCCGGCGTGCTCGTCGGCGCTGAGCGTCACCGTGCGCATCATCTCGGTCTCGGAGACGCGCGCCTTTGCCGAGGCCATGTCGAACACGGTCACGTCGCGCCCGCGCGCGGCGCTGCGCTTGAGGCCGCCCAGCAGCCGGAACAGGTTGGTGTCGTTGAGCTGCGCGGACAGCCCGCCGCCCGCCTCGCCTGCGGCCGCGAACTTCGCGGCGTGGATCTCCAGGAACTCGTTGTTGCCCGAGTAGACCAGCACCACGTCGGGCTCGAGCCGCCGGCAGACGTCGTCCACGATCCAGCGCACCTGCGACGAGCCCAGGGCCACGATGCCCAGGTTGAGCAGCTCGACCTGTCGTCCGGGCGTCGCGGCCTGCAACATGCGTTGCAGCTCGCGCGCAAAGGTCACGTTGAGGCTGAAACCCAGGCCCGCCGTGGCCGAGCCGCCCACGACCACCACGCGCAGGCCGCCCGGGGCCTTGGGTCGATCCAGCGCCTGCCAGGGCACGCGCGCGTCGTTGCTGATCCAGGCCGGGCTGCCGTCCGGGCGCTGACCCGGCTGCAGCATGGGTGGGTAGACCTGCTGGTAGCTCAGCTTGCTGGCCTGGCCCGGCGGCAAGTCGCCCAGACCCCCCGCGCGCAGGGCCAGCTCAAGGCCCGCCAGCATCGCCAGCGGCACCAGCACCAGGCCCAGGATCAGCGCCGCTCGGTTGCCGCGCTTGCGCCGGCGTCGGGGGGCGGATGAAGAGGGAGGCGATCCGTCCACGGCGGTGTCACGCGCCCTCGTAGTCAAAGGGCAGCAGACCGCTGTCGGGGCCGAAGGTGGCCAGCGCCGCCACGACCGCCACGATGATCACGAAGAACACCAGCACCAGGATGGCGAAGCCCTTGAGGCCGCCGCCTTGCTCGTCGCTCTGGCTGTCGTCCCCCATGGGCGTGGATCGTACCCTGACACGTGCAGGTGTACAGCAACCCCATGGAGCACCGCGATCCGTCGGGCATGGGGCTCGTTCTTTCCTTCCGGCGTTCCGGCGAATAGTCCGTGCATATGCACGCGCGGAGCGCGCCCGCGCGACGGCAAGGGAGGACGGAGGGGGCTGCTAGTCTGTCTGCCGCGCCCCGTCCGGTCAGCTCTCCATGCTCCGCTCCCGTTTCCGTCGACTGCTGCGCGTTGGCCTGCGCCTGGGCGCGGCGCTGGTGCTGGCGCTGCTGCTGGCCGAGTTGGCCGTGCGTGTGGCAGGTCTGCGCCCGCCGCCGCGCTCGCCCCGCGCTGATCACAGCCTGATCTGGAACGTCTCGGAGGACGAGCTGCCCGGCGTGGGACACATGCTCAAGGCAGGGGGCGCGGTCACCCGCGTCTACCCCGGCCACGGCGACGAGGGCGACCGCACGGTGACCTACGTCATCAACGAGCTGGGCTACCGCGAGGACCCCTTCCCCGAGGCCAAGCCGGCGGGCAGCTACCGCATCGTCATGCTGGGTGACTCCATCACCTACGGCACCGGCATCGCGCTGGAACAGACCATGGCGCACCAGCTGCGCCCGCTGTTGGCCGAGCGCTTTCCCGGCGCGCAGATCGAGGTGCTCAACTGCGGCGTGCCCGGCACCAACACCGGTCAGCAAGCGGCCTTCCTGCGCCGCCGGGTGATGGCGTTGGAGCCCGACATGGTGTTGCTGTGCAGCACGATCGTCGACGCCTCGGGCTACGGCATCCACCGGGGGCCGGGGCATGAGCCGCCCGAGGCCGCCCGCTGGGTGCGGGCGCTGGGGCTCACGTCGGGCCTGGTCGAGGCCGAGTCTCTGCCGCCCGCCGTGCAGCGCACCATGGCCGTCCGGCGCGTGTCGGCCCTGGCGGACCTGGCGGCGCATCAGGCCTTTCGGCACCTGTACGGCCGCTCGCTGCTGATCAACTATCGCGACTGCTGGAAGCCGGACTCGCCCGGCGTGCGCTCGGTGCGCCGGGGGCTGGGGGTGATCAAGACCCTGGCCGAGCGTCGGGGCATGCGGCTGCACGTGGCCATGTTCCCGTTCCTGGCCGGGCTCGACGGCGACTACCCCTTCACGGCCGAGGCGGGCCGCATGTCCAACATGTGTACGGAGCTGGCCGTGCCCTTCACCCACTTGCTGCCGGCGCTGCAGGGCTACCGCCCGGGTCAGCTTCAGGCTCACGCCCACGATCGCCACCCCAATGGCCTTGCCAACGCTCTGGCCGCGCGCTACCTGGCCGAGGCCATCGCCCCGGGCATCGCCGCGGATCTGGGCCGCTAGCAGCGTGTGACGGTGGTCGTCCGGCGGGGAGCGCTCGGGCCGCAGGCTGGCAGACGCGCCCGCGTGCCCTGCCCGCGTTCCCGGCACGCGGGTGCCTGCTATCGTGGGTCTCCGATGAGGGACTGCAGATGACGATGGCGATCAGTACGCGGGCGCGCTCTGGCCGGCCCAGGGCCCTCGCAGCGGCCGCGGTGCTGTCGGTCTGGGTGATTGCGCTGGGCGCAGGAGCCGTGGCCACGCCGCCCGTTGCGCCCGCGCCGGCAGCCTCGCCCAAGCGCCCTGCCGCGCCCGCCGCGCGCGGCGCCGACAGCGGCAATGCGGCCTTCCTCAAGACCCACGCCGCGCGGGCCGAGAAGGCCCTGCGCAGCCACGACTACGACAGCGCCGGGGCCGCCTGGACTGCGGTGCTCGAGCTCGACCCGGTCAATCTCGCGGCCTTGGAAGGCATGGTGGAGGTGGCCTCCAAGCGCGGCGACGACGACGCCGAGGCGCTGCACCGACGCGAACTCGGAACGGTCTACGCGGCCCGGGTGGCCGCCGGCGAGAGCAGGCTCAAGCGCAAGCTCGACAAGAGCGAGGCGCGCCGGGCGGAGCTCGATCCGTTGGCAGGCGAGGCCAGTCAGCTGCTGGCCGATCACAGCGCCGCCATGGCCGAGCTGGGCGCCGCCTACCTGGAGGCCGGCTTCCACGCCTGCGCCCTGGGCTGCTGGACCGAGCGCCTGATGAGCCTGCCCGCCCGCAGCGCGGAAGCAGACCAGGCGCGCCTCGCCATCGCCCGCTGCCTGGCTGAGGGCGCCAACTACGTGGCCGGGCTCAACATCGCGCCCGATCTGAGCGACGGCGGACACGACGCCCAGTGGATCGCCGCGTTCGACGCCAAGACAATGAAGTTCAGCCGCGCCGGCGAGTGGCAGACGCCGCACTACCGCATCAAGGTGGCGGGCAACTGGCGTCTGGGCGAGGCCACGGCCCGGGTCATGGAGCAGGTGGCCGACTACTACCGCGAGGTCTGGGGCCTGATCCCCGATCCGCCGCCGGCCCATCCCGATCCGTCGTTGCGCCCCATCAACATCACGCCCATCGCCGTGAACATCTACGCCACCCGGGAGGAGTACCTCAAGCGCACCGGGTCTCCCGACTGGTCCGGGGGCGTGTTCCTGGGCAGCGAGGTGGCCACGTTCGATCACGCCGACGGGGGCAGCTGGCGCGACACGCTCGCGACGCTCTTTCATGAGGCCTCGCATCAGTTCATGCGTGAGGCCGTGGGCAGCGTGCCGTCCTTCGTAAACGAGGGCATCGCCTGCCAGTTCGAGTCCATTGAGATCCTGCCCAACGGCACCATCCGCCGCGACGCGCCGCACAAGCAGCGCCTGCAGGGGGTGGTCAAGTCCATCCAGACCGACCCGGCCTTCTCGCTGGCGGCGGTGATGGACCCCAAGAACGGCAACGAGCCCGAGTTCTACGCCCCGCGCTGGGGGCTGTTCCACTTCCTGCGCATGTACGTCGACGATCAGGGCGGCTACGTCTTCCGCGAGCAGCTCGAGCACTACATCTACGAGTTCAAGAAGGGCACGCCCGGCGACACCGTCGAGCACTTTGAACGGCACGTGCTGACGCCGCTCGATCTGCCCGAGATGGCCGACTTTGCCGAGTTCGAGCGGGTCTGGCGCCAGTGGCTGGTGGACCTGCAGGACTCGCTCAAGGGCAGCGACAAGCGCCTGAAGCAGTACCGCGGCAAGGCCCGCATGGCCAGCCTGCGCAAGGAGCACGGGCGCGCCTTGGCCTTCTGGGAGCGCTGCTTCGACATCGAGCCGGACGACCTGGAGGTGCTGGCCGGGCTGGCCGCGGCGGCGGAGCAGGCGGGGCAGCTCGACCGGGCCGTGTTCCTGTTGCGGCGCTGGCTGGCGGGCGCTGACGGCGAGGCCCCTGAGCGCGCGCAGCGCCTGGCCACGATCCAGCGCCTCGACCCGCACGCCAAGGCCTTCTACGACGCCCAGCGCGACCTGGTGGGGGGCATGGCCGGCCTGGCCCAGCGCTACGCCCGGGAGGAGCGGCCGCTGATGGCCATGCGCGTGGCCCACGACGTGCTGGAGATCGACCCCTGGGACGGGGCCGCGCGCGCCCTGGTGACGCGCCTGGAGCGCGAGACCGGCCGCAGCGTGGTGCGCTGGCAGCGGCTGTTCAACGGCATCGACCTGGAGGGCTGGTTCGGTGCGGGCGCCAGCGGCGCCTTCACGGTGCGCGGCGGCGTGCTCACGGCCGACTACTCCCGGGTCACGGACACGGCCAGCGAGGCCGACGGCACGGCCCTGTACCAGGCGCTGTTCGTGGATCGCTCCTTCGATGGCGACTGGTCCATGGAGACCCGCATCCGCACCAGCGACAACTGGGCCATCGCCGGGCTGTGCTTCGGCGCCCGGGACACCGACCACTTCGAGGGCATCGTGCTGCGCCGCGGCAACGACGGCATCAACCGGGTCGACTTTGGCAGCTTCGATGGCAGCTGGACCTTCCGCGGCGGCGGCAGCTACAAGGCCGACTACGACCCCACCTCACCGGGCGGCACGCTGCTGCGGGTCGACGTCGTCAACCGCGAGGTGTCCGTGAGCATCGACGGGCAGCCCGTGATGGTGGTGCTGGACGGCCAGTCAAAACGCGGCATCAAGTATCCTATGCTGGCCCTGAAGGGTGACGCCGGCCTGCTCGCCAGCGCCGGAGTCACCCGTTTCACCGAGCTGAGGTTGCTGGCCGGGCGGTCGCGCTGACCGCTCACCAGACGAGCGCTAGAGCGAGGACACGATGGACCAGCTCATCTCGATCGCCGACCACGTCATCGTGTGCGGCTACGGAACCACCGGCCAGTTCACGGCCCGCGATCTCAGCCAGGAGGGCATGCAGGTGGTGGTCGTCGACCGCTCCACCGAGCGTGTGAGCCTGGCGGAAGGCGACGGCGTGGCCGCCATCCTGGGCGACGTGCTCGACCCGGACGTGCTCAAGGAGGCGGGCATCGAGCGCGCCCGCGGCATCGTCCTGGGCCTGCCCTCCGAGAGCGACAACCTGTTCGCCACCATGACGGCGCGCGAGCTCAACCCCGACGTGTTCATCATCGCGCGCTACAGCTCGGCCCACGCCCGCGAGAAGTTCCTGCGCGCCGGGGCCGATCGCACGGTCAACCCCTTCGAGGAGACCGGCCGCCGCATCGGCAACGAGTTCATGCGCCCCGCGGTGATGGACCTCATGCGCATCTTCTCGTCCGAGGACGAGACCGACGACGAGGTGCGCGTGCGCGAGGTGACGCTCGAGACCGGCAGCTCGCTGGTGGGGCAGTCGCTCAAGCAGGCCAACATCAGGGCCAAGATGGACATCATCGTCATCGCCATGCGCAAGGCCGGCGACAGCACGCGCTTCAACCCGGACCCCGAGCGCGCCTTCGCCCCCGGCGACGTGCTGGTGTGCATGGGCCGCCTGGCCAAGCTGCGCGAGCTGCACGACCTCGGACGGGGCGTGGTGGCGTAGGGGGCGGTCGCCCGCCGCGCCCGCGCCGGCTGCGGTGGATGGGGCGAGGCTGCGGCGCCTCGATCTGGGAAGCTGGTGCCTGCACCCAGCGGAGCCGGACCATGTACGAGCTGCTCGCACTGTTGGCCGCGTTCGCGCTGCTGTACAGCGTCTTCGCGGGCGTCGTGGAGCGCTCCTGGATCAGCGGGCCCATCGTGTTCACGGCGTTTGGTTTGGCGGTGGGGCCATACGGCTTCGATCTCGTGTCCACGCTGTCGGACCCCGAGCTGCTCAAGGGCCTGGCCGAGCTGACGCTGGCCCTGGTGCTCTTCACGGACGCATCCAGCTCTGACCTGAACGTCCTGGGGCGCACGCGCGCGCTGCCCCTGCGGCTGCTCGCTCTCGGCCTGCCGCTCACGATCCTGCTGGGCTACGGCGCGGGCCTGGCGCTGTTCGACGGGCTGACCCTCTTCGAGCTGGCGCTCATCGCCACCATGCTGGCCCCCACGGACGCCGCCCTCGGGCAGGCGGTGGTCACCAACCCTGCCGTGCCGGGCGAGGTGCGCGAGGCCCTCAACGTGGAGAGCGGGCTCAATGACGGCATCTGCGTGCCGATCATGTTTCTGTTCCTGGGGTTGGCCTCGGGGACGTCGGGAGAGAGCAGCCCGCTGAGCACGGGGCTCTCGCTCTTCGCGGCGGACGTGGGCATCGGCCTCGCCGTCGGCCTCGCGCTGGCCGCGGCGGGAGCGTGGATGATCCGGCTCTCGCGTGGGCGCGGCTGGCTCTCGCCCATCTGGAGCAAGGTGACGGTCATCGCCCTGGCCTTCACGGCCTTCGGCGGGGCGCAGTCCCTGGGAGGCAGCGGCTTCATCGCGGCCTTCGCCGGTGGGCTGCTGTTCGGCGGCCTGGCCAGGCCTCACCGTGACGAGTTGCTGGGAGCCGCGGAGGGCATCGGAGACACCTTCTCGCTGCTGACCTGGACGCTGTTCGGGGCGGTGATGGTGGGTCCCGCCCTCACGGGTTTCGACGGCGCCACCGTGCTCTACGCCCTGCTCAGCCTGACGCTGGTGCGCATCCTGCCCGTGGTCTTGGTGGTCTCGGGGATGGGGCTCTCGCTCGAGAGCCGGCTGTTCATGGGCTGGTTCGGTCCGCGGGGCCTGGCCAGCATCGTGTTCGCCGTGATCGTCGCCGGATCGGGCCTGCCGCACGGCTCCACCATCACGTCGGTGGTGGTCTGCACGGTGCTGCTCAGTGTGGTGCTGCACGGCGTGACGGCCAGCCCCTGGGCCACCGGCTTTGGGCGCCGCGCCCAGGCCAGGAGCGGCGGCGGGCGCTGACGCTGGGGCGGGGTCCTGGCGATCCGCTACCATCCAGGGCTCGTCGGCGCCGCCCAGGTTGGCGCCCCTCGGCAGGCCCCGTCGCCGCCGGGTCCGCGCCGCCGATCCCCGCCGCCTCCCCGCACCGAGCACCAGCCATGACCGTCTGCACCCGCGTCGCGCCCTCGCCCACGGGCGATCCCCACGTCGGCACCGCCTACGTCTCGCTCTTCAACTGGGCCTGGGCCAAGCGCAACGGTGGCCGCTTCATCCTGCGTATCGAGGACACCGACCAGTCGCGCAGCAAGCAGGAGCACGAGACCGCCATCGTCGAGGCCCTGGCCTGGCTGGGCATCGAGGCCGATGAGAGCCCGGCGGCGGGCGGCGACGTGGGCCCGTACCGCCAGAGCGAGCGGCGCGACATCTACCGCACGTACGTCGACCAGCTCATCGACGGCGGGCACGCGTACCGCTGCTTCTGCACGCCCGAGCGCCTGGCCGAGCTGCGCGCCTTCCAGAAGGCGGCCAAGCGCCCGACCGGTTACGACGGACAGCGCCGCTCGATCCCTGCTGCCGAGTCTGCGCAGCGCGCTCAGACCGAGACCCACGTGGTGCGCCTGGCGGTCGACAAGGCCGGCGAGACGCGCTTCCACGATCTGCTGCGCGGCGACATCGTGATCCCCAACGAGGCGGTGGACGACCAGGTGCTGCTCAAGT